>NZ_JBQFQR010000042.1:0-24436 GCF_056536985.1 Ruegeria sp. CH8
CTGACCCTGAATGTCTTTGGACTGCATTTCAATCGCTGCACTCGGATCAATCAGGGTTTTCCGAAACAGGTCATTCTGGGCCGCAATCTCTACCGCCTGAAGGCTCGTGTCATTTTCGATGTCTTTTATCGCTTCACTGTTCAAAAAACGTCTCTCCTATGTCATGCGACCTCCGGGGCTGATCCCCTTTTGGTGCTGGTTTTGAGCCGAGCCCTGAAAGGGCGTCGTCTCTAAAACCTGCCCCGTGGCGAACGCGGAGGGGGGCGAGACAGGACAAATCGACAAGAGTGGTGCGGCCCGCAGCGCGACGCGCGAGGACACGGTCTTGTCTATTTGTCTTGTCCGAGGGGGGAGGCTGCGCCTTCCCCCTGACGTCAGGGGGCGTTTGGCTTGCCCAAATCCCGCCTGACCAACAAAAGAAGCCAAAGGATCTTCGATCCTGCGGGAGCACAAAAGGGATCGAAACCCGAACGGGCAGATCACAACGGCATGGAGCGACCATGACCCAAAGCCCCCTGCCCCGGCTCGCAAGAGACGGATCAGGGGCTACTGGGACAGGGAGATCATGCTGGGGTGTTCTGGGTGGAAGCCGGCATGCCGGCTGAAACCTAGAGCCCGGTCACGAGACGACAGGCTCGGGATTTGCTAAGGAAACAGATTGCCACCCGAAGTCACTCACCGACCGGGACGTAGCCTCGTCGGCGCTTTTGCTTTTCGAGTTTCTGGAGTGCATCAGCAGCCTGGGCTTCGTTGTCATATGTCACCATCATGGCCTGTCCGTTTGTACCAATTCGTCCCCAGGTACGAAGGACGGACACTTCCCCAAATAATGTCGGCTGCAACTCAATTCCATAGAACCGCGCCATGTTGACGTCCGGGTCCACATGGATCAGGTGGACAGGTGTGGTTGCCGTCAGTTTCATGACGCGATTGTCGGCGAACTCAGCCCGTCTGTCCAATGACATTGCAAAACGAGGTGACCGGGATCTCACACCCAGTCACCCAACTGACGTCAGGTCGTCGGCATCAGCGCTTTATCACACCGTGTTCCTCATAAGCGTTCAACAGCATTTCCACATACTCGGCGGTATTTGCCGTCATTCCGCCTAAATCAGGCCAGGCGAATGGTTCCGAGAACAAGGAAATCTCCTGTTCGACCTCGAGCCCGAGCTTCGTGGCAACCGCCCGCGCAGAAGTCGGCTCCTTGTCCTCAGGCCAAAGCAATTCGTCAAAGGTGATCCAAACAACCTCTCCGTCGATCAGACTTATTTGTGCGCGAATAGCGCCAAGCCGTTCGTTGACTGTAGTCGCGTCCTCAAGCAATGCGCAGCGAACCAGAGTTGCAACGGTTTCCTCATCCAAACGCAGTGTAAGCCGCGGTTCCACAATCCTTATTTCCGGATTCTGCCTTTGCGCCACATCTGGAGTCTGAACTGGCTCCCCAGGAAACTGGTCATCAAATGGTACCGGATGGATATTCAATGGGTGAGTGCCACAGTTGGGACAATGCCAGTAGTTTTCGGCCGCTTGCGAGCGCGTGATCTGTACATCGCAACTGTGACAAAACCATGTTGCGGCGTCGCCACGCCCCAAAGGATGCCGTGCTACGCCATCAAGATCTGCTTTTGTTGATCTTCGAGGCCAATCAACCGCCATCTGTGCGCGCACTCTATTGCTGCGCGCCTGAGCGATCTCAAGAAGTTGGGCAAGAAAGTTCGGATCATTTACCGGGCTTGTTTCTGAATAGCGCTCGTCAATTTCAACAATAGGCGCTTCAAGCGGAGCCTCAGGAATCCGTAAATCCCAACCCTTTCCTGAAACTACAACATCACCAAGACTGTCTCCAATCTGGTACCAATGACCGCAAAGCTCCCCCTCTTCAAATGCTGGTTCGAAGGAGAATAGGGTATCATTGTTGGTGGCATCACCGTTTGCCTTTGCACCAGCATCGCATACAAACGCTTCAGCTTGCTTGAGATCGTCTTCGGTTGGCTGCCATTCAGCTTTCACAGCATCAGTCAGTGCTTTCCAGTGAGCAAAACCGAGCTGTACTGCGATAGCGTTCAGAGCTTCGTTGTGGGCCATAGTGGTCGCTCGCGCGTACCGCTTCCCCAACACTTTTAACTTCTTCATGTGATAATCTGACATGTGTCATCTCCTTTTGGATCTGACTAGGTGCCCGCTACTAATCTTTCCGCGCAGTAGACGCGGAGGCGCTAATATTATGCTGAAACGCTGCTTAGCTTTGCATGGCGGGCACACCGGCCTGCGTGAAGGCCAATCACTGGGTATGACTTCTATAGCGTATCGTCAAGCACCTTAAATGGTCGTTCAACAAATTCGAAATTGGCCACAAGATTGGCTCGGTTGTCGATCCGCTCGGCGTCGATTTAGTCAACAAAACCCTCTGCGTAGTACCAATTCAATAGCTAGAGCATGTGGGATCCAGGCGCGACGACATAGAACTCAGGAATTTTGACTGTACTTGCGTATTCAAGGACTTCACGCGTAGGGATAACGAGAGTTGATTGGCCCTTGGGGGCATGGCAGTTCTTCCCAGATTTCGCATACCAAGCAGTTCCTCCCCAACCGCCGCTATGCTCGGTATTAAGGCGCCCTGCACTCGGCTTGGTACCGGTGACTTGAGCAACCTTCAAACCCAATAACCCACCTTGAGTGCTGCGGATTACAACCTGATCGCCTTCGTTGACGGATCTCAAATACTGTTCGATCTCGTGCTTGGTCTGTGTGCTAGAAGGATCGACTTTGGGTGTTTTCATAAGGAAATCTCTTCTGGAAAAGAACTTTGGTTGGTCAGGCTATCGAAGACGATTTCTGTCGGCTGAGCCTCACAGTTCCAATACGGCAATCTTGGTGACCAGTTCAACCAGCAACAGGCCCTCATTAGACTCATTCGGCCCTTTCCGGACTTTCACGTTACCCTCACGATGCTGCGTTCACGCCCACATAGCCGCCATTCGCTGCAAGTGCTCAATCTCGACGCAGGCAATTGTCTGGATCGCGGACAAAGCCGCCTTATGCTCATCGCTTTCTGATGACTGGTCTCACACCGAAGCGGACCTTCATTTCGAGCTTTACATCCTCCGAGATGCGTACGAAGCGGGCATTGCTCAAGGCGACTAACGCACAGTATCTGCCATCCGCCGCTTGCGACTACTAAGCTGTCCTTCCAGAGATTAGTTCGCAGTCGTCTGACAGCCTGTGGCCCAAACACAAGAGGCTAGACACCAGAGCTGAAGCATGGCTGGATTGCTTAGAGATTGTCTAGTCGGACGGAGATTCCCAAAATGAAAAGAAATGCAAACAAGCTGTTAGTGACTTCCGCTATTGCTATCGCTCTTTTGGCCTCCGGTACGATATTTACTGCTTCTACAAAACCAGCAAGCGCAGAGGCTGGCTATTTCTGGGACGAAACCGTTGAGTCTTTAGATAGAAGCCCTTGGATATTTGAAGGCACAAATGTTTTTGGCGAATTAGCACGAGTTCCACCGTCAGATTGGGTGCGTACTTTGGAAAAAGCGGCATACCCAACTGAGCTTGAGACTTTTGTTTTCACAGCTAGCAATAGTGAAGAACAGAACATCAACGATTGGTTGCATCAAACGCATACCGATAGCTTTTTGATTTATCACGATGGCAAATTGGTCGCTGAAAAGTACTTCAATGGCATGAGAGCTGATACGCCTCACCGCATTCACTCGATCACCAAGACAGTGTTGGGTATGGCAGCTGGGCTGGCGGTTGAGGCGGGAGAATTAGATCCTAAAAAGCTGATCACCGAATACCTGCCAGAGTTGGAAGGCCCAGCATTCAAAAATACAACGGTTAGACACCTACTTGATATGACCGCTGCTGTTGATTGGAAAGATGCTTCTAGCGGCTACTTAGACGATGCCGGTGATCTGTTTTGTGCGTTTGGTCAGGACCTCTCAGAAAAAGTAGAAGTTTGTGATACAGAGTCTGGCGTTAAGGAGTACATGATCTCTCTTAGTGATCGCGAGACCTTGGTAGAAGACGGTGAAGTTTATAGTTACCGTTCAGTGTTATCTGCGCTGCTGGGTATGGTTATCGAGTCGGCAACTGGAGAAAGCTATCTGGATGTACTGGCCGAGCTGTGGCAGGACATCGGTGCTCAGGACCCTGCATATAGCGAACTAGGGCCCAAAAGGATTGTGCAAACCAGTGGTGGGTTATTCACCAGCTCTCGTGACCTATTGCGATTTGGCATAATGATGCTGGACAACGGAAAGGTTAACGACACTCAAGTTATTCCTCCAGATTGGATAGCTGACACGATTCAGGCAAATGACGAAGTGATCGCAGCTTATGAAAAAAGCGCATATGCAGAGGTGTTTGAAGGATTCCACTACCGTAACCAAGTCTGGGTCAAAGATAGAGAAAATGGTGCGTTCTACGGCATTGGTGTCTATGGGCAGCTATTGTATGTGAACCAGAAAGCCAATGTGGTTATGGTTAAGCTATCAAGCCAGCCAGAAGTTCAGAACACACCTATGTACCTAGACTCTATGGCTGCGATGAAAGGAATTGCCGAGACTTTGAGTAAATGAATTTCAGATTATCTTAATCTAGTAAGCTGAGCCAAATGGCTCGGCTCATACTACGGAAAGACTTAACAGTGTCGTCGGGTTAGTACCGGGTGACCTCGACTGCGACCGCAGCAAACACCACACCAATCAACAGAGCTTTTGTATTCACTGCCGAAAGGCTGGGTAGTTTGACCCGAAGAGACAGGGCTATTATCACACCCCTGTTAACCCAGTCGCAATTGAATAGATCATGCTACTTTTGTCTGCGTTGAGACCGATCAATATGCCGGCTGCAAGCGACGCTACAAAGTATGCGCGTAGCCATCCAGACATGTGTCCGGGGTGGGTCTTATAGAGAAAGATATTCACCCCAAACAAATGCAATGAATAGGCCAATGTTCCGATAGCGTACAGCTCAGGAGATGTTCCCGTCGTTTGCATGACTGTAATGGCAAGCAAGCAGTTATAGGTTCCAAGTGCCACTGTGTCCAAGCCAAGCGACAACCTGTTATCGGCCCCCGTGTCGCGACTGGCTTCCAGCAAGTAGTAAATGAGAAATCCTAGGAGCGAATAACCGAACAGCGAGTTTTCCCATTTCCCATTTGCAGCCAAATCGGCCGACAATTCACCGACTTTTGGCAGTAAGAAAAGGAAAGCATAGCCAAGTCCGATCCCGGATGAAAAATCAGAAAGCCAGCCTGCTAGGGCGGGGAATCTCCGGTAAAAAGACACGCAGAAGACGTGAACAGTGCCGATGACTGCAATCGATGTTATCGCGAGGTATGTCGAAGCGTCGAACACGGCTAAGATCCAATGATCACATTACAATTTGTATGAGACACCCCTTGGGAGCGTTAGCACAACCCAAAAAGTGAAGAAGGTGCGGTTTGAATAGACCACTCAACGGCAGCTTTCTTCTGCACTTCCGGCATTGATGCACGGTGCAGAAAATTGAACTTTGGGCTCATTCCGGACCTCGAAGCAGGTGCAGCAAGTCCCCTGCCCCGCAGTCAGTTGATCGCGTAGAACGGCCCAAACCGGACTCTCGTCGTGTCAAACGATGCCGCAGCGCAGCTTCCCGAAAGCGGACCTCGCTGTCGCTGCGGTTCCGCCAAACCTTACTCCTTCATCAACTCTTTGATCCCGCCGATAAAGGTCGCGTCGTCCTGTGTCTTGCGCCTGTCGAGCAACTCCACCGCATCCACTCCTGCCCGGTACCTGAGGCGGTCACCGCTATCATTGGCAGCGTCCCAGATGACGTCTGCAACCGTCTCTGGGGCGGACGGACTAGACGCCAGCTTTCCGAAGACTCGCCCCATGGCTTCGGCCATCGGGGCATAATCGGCGAGCCCCTCTTCCATGGCGAAGTCGAATGAACTCCCGCCAAAGTTGGTTTTGATCATGCCGGGTTCGACAATGCGGACATGGATTCCGAGTGGTTCAAGCTCGTAATGTAGTGCTTCCGACAGACCTTCGACCGCGAACTTCGTCCCATGGTAGAGCGTGCCGAGCGGGAATGTGATCTGGCCGCCGATGGATGAGATGTTGATGATCTTGCCTGCGCGGTTTGCACGCATATGCGGCAGCACGGCTTGCGTGACCTCCATCAGTCCAATCACGTTGGTATCGAACTGGCGGCGGATGCGATCCATCGAGAAAGCCTCCAGCGCGCCGTATGCTCCGTAACCCGCATTGTTGAGAAGGACGTCGATCTTGCCAAAACGGTCGATGCCGGCGGCGACGGCGTCCGTGATCGAAGCGGGATCGGTGACATCGAGACGCACGACCTGGACGTTGTCTAGTTCGGCTAGGTCGCCTGCGCTGTCGGGGTTGCGCATGGTGGCGACGACGTTCCAGCCGTTGGTTTGGAAATGTTTGGCAGTGGCCTCTCCAATGCCCGAGGAGGCGCCGGTAATCAGAATGGTCTTCATGGGGTATCTCCTTCAGGCGTTGAGCTTAAGCATATCTTCGATGCCGAAGCTGGTCATGACAGTGCGGGTGACGTCGTGAAGCACGTCATTGTACCTTTCGATCTGCGGACCAACGCCCACGTGATCCACAACGGTACGGAATGGCTTTTGCCCGAAGGGTTTGTCCAGAAGATTGACGACCGCTTCCGCGATCCGTTCGGGGCGTTGATCGGGTGTCGCCTCCAGCATCTCGGCCAAGCCGGCGGCCGACATGGCGGGCACCGCGGCAAACTCCCCGTACTGCGCCTCGCGGTCCCAGTCGGCTGGCGCGACCATTCCGTCAAAGAAGGCCGTCGGCATGGCGCCGGGTTCGATGATGCAGGATTCCACTCCGAACCCCGACAATTCGGTCCGATAGCATTCAATAATCGCTTCCAGCGCCCATTTCGACGCGGAATAGGTTCCATAGAACGGTGTCGCGATCCGGCCGATAAGGCTAGAGGTGTAGAGAACCGTCCCCCGCCCTTGCGCCCGCATATGGGGCAACGCCGCGCGCATGACACGCTGCACGCCCATGACATTCACATCAAAGACACGCGCCATATCCTCGGGCGACATCAACTCTTGAATACCGTATGAGCCAATCCCGGCATTGTTGAACAGGACGTCAATGCCTCCCAGATGTGCAATGGCTTGGGCCATCCCACGCTCGGCGCTTGCCGTGTCCGTCACGTCCATTTCGACGATGGACGCCCCCGCCGCTTCAAGCTCCGCAACTGTCTCGGCGTTATTTCCCGCGCAGCTTCGAACACTTCCTGCTACCTGATAGCCTTGTTCGAGAAGCGCGAGTGCAGTCGGCTTTCCAAACCCGCCTGCGATACCGGTGATCATAACCTTCTGCATGTCGGTCTCCATTGTTGTGACATGATCACGATAGTCTTAGCGATCTCCACGTTCTTTCATGTTCGGCCAGAATTCTTGCCTGATCCTCCAAAACCGCAGATTTCTGTTATGACAGATTTGGTGCGGGATGTTATCGATAGGCGTCACATTGGAGGCCATCAACATGAACAGCCAAAACCTGTTGTCACATGTGACTACGCTGCTCGACCAGGCAGGCGTTGCCGAGGGCGCAATCCTTCATGCGCCGAGCGGCACCCACTTGCTCCGGCATCACGCAACAACCGAACTGAATGCGACAGTCTATCGACCGCTTCTTTGCCTGATCCTGCAGGGGGCGAAGCAAGTCGGGTCCAGCGCCCGAACACTGAGGGTCGGCGCCGGACAATCGCTTATCGTCAGCCATACCTTGCCGGTTGTTTCGCGGATAACTGAGGCGTCGACGGAGGCGCCTTACACAGCCTTGGTCTTTCCTCTCGATCTCGATCTTCTCAGGTCATTAGCCCCTACGGTGTCGCCCGCCTTGAGTGTGCAGTCCGCTGATCCATTCTCGATCTGTTTGTGTGACACCGATCCAAGTCTGGCAGACGCACTTCACCGCTATTTCCTTCAGTGCGAGGAAGGGGAAGCGCGGCAACTGTTGGCACCGATCACGTCCCGCGAAATCCATGCAAGACTTCTGATCGGACAGCATGCGAAGACCCTGCAAAGGCTTCTCTGGCATGAGAGCACCGCCAGCCGAATTTTTATGGCAACCCGCGAAATACAGGCAAACCTGTCAGAAACCATCGCTGTCGGAGAACTGGCTGAGAGGATCGGGATGAGCAACTCGGCCTTCTTCGAGCACTTCAAAGCTGTCACAGGAACTTCACCGCTCCAGTATCAAAAGGACCTGCGTTTGTTGAAGGCCAGAGACGACCTGCGGACGAGCCGTGCCAAGGTTTCCGAAGTTGCATTTGCCGTGGGCTATGAAAGCTCGGCACAGTTCTCTCGAGAATACTCGCGCAAGTTCGGCAAATCGCCCCGGCAAGATCGCGAACTTGAGCCTGCGGACTGAGGCTACGTTCGGCCCAGAGCCGACCTTGATCAAGGTCAGACGTTGCTGCAGTCGCAGCCCAAATTCCGGACTTTCGCCGCATCTGCAAAATCTCAGGTGGATCGAACTGACGCTAGGCAAACGAAGCCTCCGGATTGGATCACTAATTTGGTTCTGCTATCTCAGATTGGAAGGCCTGCCTTCAGCCAACCTTCCCGCCATTGCTCCGAGCATGCGGGAACGCTGAATATGGGGAGTCTCGTTTGCTCTTTGATGTCGAGATCCGGACGAAGTTCCTTCAGTTCAGCTACCGCGGCCCTTGCTGACTCCAGGTCTCCGTTTTGAGCCAAGGATGCGATGAGCATGAGATGCGTAATCACGAATTTCGCCCTAATGGCCAAGGCGTTTCGGTTGGCTTGTACGGCTTCACCATAGCGGCCAAGTTGGAAAAATGAGGAGGCTTGCCCGACATATGCTGCGTGTCGCAATGGATCTTTCGGACTGAGATTGATCGAGTGTGTCGCGTGTTCCAGAGCTTCTTCGGGTCTGTCGAGAAAATTCAGATTGATGCCAGCAAGCATGTGAACGATCGCAGCGTTCGGATTTTCAGCTAGTGCTTGTTTAAAAACTGCGCGAGCTCGCGGCAAGTCTTGTGCAAGCATAGAGATCGAGTGTGCGGCGTAAGCCAACGCAATTCCATCCGCGCGATCACTTAACAATACACGTTCTGCTGCGGCCACGGCTGCCTTAGGCCCTTCGTCAATCGGTTTCAGTCCCTGCACCATCCTTTGGATATGCAACCACGCAAGTAATCCAGCTGCCGACGAATAATCAGGATCGCGCTCCAACGCCAGACGCGTAAGGCGAATGGCCTCACGGTTGTCTTCGTCCGTCAACAGGTGAAAATGTGACTGGGCCTGGAGATAAAGTTCATACGCATCGAGGTTTTCTGTCGGTTTTTCCCGAGCGCGGACCGTCTCGGCATGGCGAACGGACGGTTCGATCGCCGTGACAACTTCCTGTGTGACCTGATCTTGAAGGTCAAAAACATCGTCCAGCAACCCATCGAAACGATCGGCCCAAAGATGACTGCCATTCTCGGCATCAATTAACTGTCCTGTTATCCGAAGACGCTGGCCTGCGCGCCTCACCGACCCCTCCAGCACATATCTCACGCCGAGCGCCTGCCCGACTTCGCGAATGTCGGTGCTCTTACCTTTAAACGTAAAAGATGAGTTCCGCGCCACGACCATCAACCAACGAAATCGAGACAACTCTGTTATGATGTCCTCGGTAATTCCGTCGGCGAAAAACTCTTGCTCCGGGTCGCCCGACATATTGTCAAACGGCAGCACAGCAATACCGGGTTTCTCAGCTTTGCCAGTTGGACTTGTAACCGCCGAACCGACAGGCCAATGCCACACACCAACTGGGCGTGCAATGTTCTTCAACTCAGTCTGCTGGCCGCCAGAGAACGAGGCGGCGGCGTTCCTGTCCAGGCTGTTATGTGCTGTGTCAGAAAGCAATATCTGCCCCGGTTCCGCTATTGCCTCGAGACGGGCAGCTATGTTGATACCGTCACCGAATATGTCATCACCTTCCGAAACGACTTCGCCGGTATGTATGCCGATGCGGATTTGGATTTCCTGTGGTCGGTCAGCAATCTGAACAGCAATCGCGCATTCTGTTGCGGCTGATGCAGAGCGAAACTCAACAATCCATCCGTCGCCCATGCTTTTGATCAGTCGCCCATCATGGGCTGCTAAAGCGGGTATTAGATGATCCTCACGGAAAGCCTTAAGCGCTTTGAGTGTTCCGTCCCTATCCTGATCCATCAACGCCGAGTATCCGGCGACATCAGCCGCCAGCACCGCAGCAAGCCTCTTTTCCATAGTTCTCTCCCCGCTTGTTGGAAGCTAGCCTGCAGAGAGAGCACTGTCAGCCAGATAATCAGAGCAAGGAGGTCCTATCAGGAAAGCGCAACCGCTTTGGGCTCGCTCCTGCCTTGGGTGCATTGCAGCTTCCATACGCCAAGCTGATCCTTTCGCAAGACCCCGCCAATAATCCGAATGACATGAACAACTAGCTGTAACACAATATGGTTGAGGAGAGTGCTATGTCAGATGTTTTTGACCGCATTTCAGACTGGTTGCAGAAGCTGGCCTTCTTCGATGGGGATATCGGAGGTTTGGTCCAGCATTTAAGTCATCGGTTGGTCGATGGTGGAGTTCCGGTCGCTCGCGTTTCACTGGGTCGTCTGATAATGCACCCCGTTATTGGGCTGCTTGATGCGACTTGGGATGCTTCAAGCGATCGAATAGATTGGACTGTTATGCCGCGGAGTTCGGTTACGGATGATCTTTTTGACAAAGCTCCATTTGGTGAAAACACAAAAGTAACAGAAAAACTCGCTAAAAAGTTCATGCATACCGAGATTTGGGACTTGGTCGACAGCATGGATGGCGAATTTGAAATGATGCCGTCAATTCGCGCTGATCTCACTGATCCGTCTGTCCGGGAAAACTACCCAATTTACCAAAAGCTTGCGGCATCTGGCATCACTGACTACTTCGTTTTTTCTGCTCCGTTCGGAACACGCACAATAAGTTTCGACAGCGGGTCAGAGTGGCTGCTAGGTGTCTCGGTATCCTTCGCCACAAAGAAACGGTCGGGTTTTTCCGACCGGGAGATCAATGGTCTTAGGCGTCTTTCAACACCTTTGTTTGGGACGGCTCGTGTTTTTTCTGAGCAGTTTTTGGCGGCTGAATTGATGGAAGCATATTTGGGCAGGATTTCAGGTCGCTCTGTCTTAAGTGGACAAATATCGCGTGGCGATGTTCGAGAGATCGACTGTGCGCTTCTATACAGTGACATGCATGGCTCGACGGCCCTAAGTCAACGTCTGTCCCCAAAAAAATACGTCGCGGCAGTTAACCGTTACTTTGACTGTGTTGCTGGAGCGGTTCACGACCACGGGGGAGAAGTACTAAAATTTGTCGGCGACGGCTTGCTTGCCATATTCCCGTTTGACGGACGTAGAAGGTTGCCAGAGGACATGTGTGAAGCAGCATTGTCGGCCGCAAGAGAGGCGTTCCAAAGGCGGGAGGAAATCTCGACTGAGGACCGAATGGACTTCGGTATTGGTCTGCACATGGGGGCTGCCGTTTACGGCAATGTTGGCACTGAAAGAAGGCTGGACTTCACGGTGACCGGCTCCTCGGTCGCAAAGGTTAGCAGATTGGAAGACCTGACGCGGTCCCTAAGAGCTCCATTACTTGCTACCAGTGAATTTGTGAGACTTGTCTCCGAAAGTTCCGAATCTCTCGGACCGCACAGCTTGCGTGGTTTCGACGACGAAATCGAGGTATTCTCCTTCCAGCCCTTCACTTCGCTTTAGATTGCTCTGGCGGTGATGTGAGTTGCCAGTATTACAAATGAGAAATCAAAACACGATCATAAGTAGGGCAACCGGCCCAGAGCCGACCTTGAATGGGCCATTTGAATGCTGCGGCTGTAGCACGCTTTGGTGATAGTCACCGCACTTGCTCGGTTTCATTCACCTTGAAGGTCTGCACCGCGGACGAAGCAGCCAAGCGGGTGGAAAGCGATAGAGGTTGTAAGCCGGCCCAAACTGGACACGGCTGAGTCCTGCATTGCAGCTTCCTTGCAGCAATTGTTCATGCAGACCGCAGCGAACTGCGGCTTTTGTCTCGAAGCAACAGACGCTGCGGTTTGTACCGACGTCCGCTTCCGCGTTAGGGCTCGCGGTCGACCCTCAATCGCTTTTGCTACAGTCCTGGTCTGATGTAATTCAGGATTGAGTTCATCCTGACAATCACTTTGCGGATTACGTGCGTCGCCGCTGCTGAATCAGTGTACATCGCCGCTAAACCGGCTGCGCCCGGAGGGATCGTTTCCAGTATGTCAGGGTTGTCCGGAATAATGGTAACGATGAAGGGCTCGCTTACGATCTCCCCAGCCTGAAAGACAGTTCCGCTGACTTGAGCTTGTCCCTGTGAAGAAATGTCAAAGATCGTATCCACCGTGCCGGTTACCAGCTCTCCCGGTCTGATTTTGAAGGCAATTTCGGCAGGCTGGCCTGGTCGAAGATGACGCAGATAGATCTGATGCACCTGAACAACCAAGGCTTTTTCCGCGGTGTCAACGAACACTCCCGCGGGCGAAAACGGGAAAGATACCACTCTTTGACCTTCCGTGATCGCAAGGTTGTTCACAAAACCTTCGGACGGAGCACGGACAGTTGTCTCTTGAAGATTCCACTGCGCTTGATCAAGCGCCGCTTGCGCTTCTGCAAGCTTAGCGACAACGCCATCCGGTGTGAGGGCATCGAGTTCTACCTGTGCACGAGAAACAGCCGCCTGCGCTTGATCGACCGCGCCTTGTGCCGCGTCTAGATTTGTTTGGCGTGTTTCGAGACGGTTTTCGGAAATTGCTCCGCTTTCGACAAGCCTGCTATCATCCTCAAAGCGTGATTGAGCAAGGTCTCGTTGCGCGATTGCCTGACGTAGTTGCGCTTGGGCGGAGGCAAGGCTCTCACGGTCCTGCCGAATTTGTGCCTCGACACGTGAAACTGTTGCTTGCGCTCGTGCAGCCGCAATTTCGAAGGGTTCCGGATCGATGCGGAACAAAACGTCGCCTTTTTGCATCGGAACATTCGGTTCTGCTACGACTTCTACAACTTGGCCAGCGACGTTTGGCACAATTGGAACAGCTCTCGTCAAAACCTTAACGGGTCCGGAGGGCGCTCCCCATTGCATTGGAATAAATAGAAATATGAGTAGGATAACCATCCAGCCGATGGTCGAAAGCCATGTCGCCTTGGAGTTTGGAAGAACCTTGAGTTTTACAAGAACGAAGAGGACGGCAACATAAATGAGGGTAAGAAAGACAATCATGACGCGCCTTCCGACCGAGCACCGGTTTCAGGATCGGTTGCTGAATTCGCCATTGCTTGCAGCGGCGACTTTGTGAACGCCCAAATCAATGCAAGCGGCCAAAATACGCCAAAGGTAATCGCGCCCAACCAGCCAGCTACATTGATCGCATCTGCTTGGGGATGTTCCCGTTGCTTTGCAATTTTTCCAGGCAGCATTGCCAAAGTCACAAATCCTACAATGACTGTGAGGATCAGTATAACAAGTACGATCCAGGCAAAAATGTCCAATCCACTCACTCGAATTGCCTTTCTATTTTAGCGATGGCTCTCAGGATTCATGTGGCCTATTCGGCCGGAGCAATATCCGGAACACGGTAGGCTCGAAATTCTTCGACATTCGGGCGATATGCCCGAAGCAGCAGATTCCAACCATCTTCAGGCGTAAAGGCAAAGTTAGGAGCAAGTCCGCGACAGTCCTCGCCACCGAATGCCACGTCAAATGACCCGTCGTCGTTGCTTATAACGCCCTGGTTGGAGCTGACGATGTTATCCGTGTCCGACATCAGGTACTTCTGCGGGCCATACACTGTGATGGAAAAGAATGCATCGACCGGCACTTCTGGGAATGTTGCCGTATAGCAAGAGCCTCCCACCGCGTTTTCAGGACCACCGATAGCGTACATTGCGTTTTCGTCTGCCGACAAACCCCAGGCGCCTGCCGTGACATAGGTGAAATACTCCCAGTCATCGACATCGGCGACCCGTTTCTGCATCGCACCGAACGATGAAGGCAGCTTGGAATACTCAGCCAGCAGGGCGGCGCGCACCCTTTCAAGTGCCTCCGCGTCAAAGATTGGCAGATCATCCTCTGGCGCGGCGCCTGAAATCGCATACTGTGGCTGCAATTCTTGGGTAACGACACGCACATCGTCAGCAGTGGCATCTGTTCCGGTTCGAATACCAACAGCGACGAAATCGGTCTCGAAATCCTCGGACGAGAACGTGTATTGACCGTCCCCATACAGGTAGAACGGCGTCATGTGGTCTTCCGTAATGATCTGGATCGATAGAAACCGGTCGCCCACATCCGGCACATCCAACGTGAACCCCTGTCTCGCATTGACGATAGCAATCGAATAGATCGTGTCGTTATTGGGCGAAACGACCCAGCGGTCGTCGGCAGTAGACAAGTTCGTGAAGTGAAAGAACTGGTTGACGCCAGAGCGGCCCATGAAGTTAGCAAAGAACGCCCGGCTGTCGGCGTTGATATACTCGGCGGCGCTCATCCCGTAATCTTTCGGATCTGTTGACCAGCCGGAACTGTCTATGTCCGGGATATCCGCCAACGACGCCGGTGCGATCAGAGTGCTGCACAACAGGACAGCTGTAATCTTGTGGAACTTCCTGGATGCGTTTTTCATTTTGTTTCAACCTCGACTGTCAAGTCAGCGCCGGGAACCGGAACATAAGCACGAAGAATAACATAGAATGGTGTCCCGGTTGGAATGCCGTTCTGACCCTCGCCGGACGGACTGAGCGTCACGGTATAAGTTCCGTCGTCGTTTGGTTCCGCTGTATAAGTGGTTTGATCGTAGATGCCCTGATCGTTTGGTATTAGCAGCTTGTTGGCGGAAGCATAGACCGTAACGGAAAAATAGCCGCTTTCTTCAACGATGTTTGCAGGCACGGTCAGAACGTATGTGTCATCACCATTAAAAGGCTGTCTGTTCTCGTCAAACACCAGTAGGCCGTACCTCACGATGTCCGACGGCGTGCCGAGCTGGCCCTGAAATACGCCAACAGCAGCGTGGATTTCGCCCACGTCGCCGGAAACATACCCGAAGACCTGGTCGGTATCCACCAGTGGCACCGCAGTTTCGATCAGCTTTAGTGCTGCCGCCTCGGTCTCGGGCGAAAATCGCTGCACGTCGCGGTCCATGTCGCCCTGGCCGCCTTCCATCACAATCTCACCGCTCAGCGCCATGACCTCGTCAAGATTGTCGACCACGACCATTCGGGTGAAGGCAAGCCCTTGGTCGGTTTCAAGGGCCAGTTTGTGAAAATCGCCTTCGGGCAAGGTTTGCCCTGGCCGGTATAGCAGGATCGGCAAATCCGGGTTCACGAGGACGCCCGGTACGTTGTGCTTCATGTCGAAAATCGACACCGAGAAGTAACGGTCATATTGCGGCGTGCGGATGATCGCCGGGCCTTCGGACAGGCTGAACCAGTTATAGCCGTAGTTCACCGTCGCTTGTGGCGTGATCACAGTGTCATCGGTTGGATCGACGAGTCCCGTGAACTGAAAGCTGCCCGGCTCGTTGGTTTCAAGCCAACGCTGCATCATGCGCACCTGTTCTTGGTTGGGATACTCGCGAATATAGTTTTCGATGGTGTCCTGAGCGGATGCAGGTGCAGTGAAGACCGGCAGAAACAAAATTAGGGAGTAAAGTTTTCGCAGAAGCATGTCGCACCAAGTTTGTTAGAAATGGTTCACTGAATTCACACCTTTCCAAGACTAGACGGTTAGCGGGACGAAGCAAGATCATTTGAACGACGCGTTGAAATGGCGCAGGATTTAACCCACGGGCGGCATGCGGATGAGCTCCAAGTGGCCAAAAAAGCTGCCATAAACGGGTCTTTGCCTTTCCAAGTTTCGATTTTTTTGTCGGTCACTTACCTCGATCTTTGACTAATCACTCCAGAGCGATCACTGTGGAATTTGCGGCGAACCGCAATGGTCCGTACATGATAAGGGCAACGGCCTACCCAAGGAGCAGAAGTAAATAGCTATGAATATGCAATTTCAACGAACATGATTGCACCAACCAGTCGATCCAGCCTCTACAAACGCAAGGAGATTTCCAATGGATAAATACGTGGCCATCGTTTTCGATAGTGAAGAAAGTGCCTACAAGGGAGCTGACGCGATGCGTGATTTGCATCGTAACGCAGAGCTCACTGTCTATGCAGCGGCGGTTATCTCAAAGGACGCCGACGGCGCTGTCAAACTAAAGTCCAGTATTGATGAGGGACCAATTGGCACGGCTTTTGGGATTACGATTGGTGCCATGATCGGCATTTTGGCGGGTCCGGCGGCAGTGGCGGCCGGTGCTGCGGCCGCTGGAACCGCGGCAGCGGCCTCGGCCGCAGCCGGTGGAATGGCTGTAGGCGGTATGACAGGCGGGCTCTTTGGGGCATATCGCGATCTTTGGGTTGCTGGGATCGATAGCATAATGCTTGACAACATCAGCACCGAGCTCCTGCCTGGAAAATCCTGCGTCGTCGCGTCGGTTGATGAGGTCTGGATCACCCCACTGGACAGCAAGATGAAGGATCTTGGCGGGACCGTTTTCCGGAAACTTCGTGCAGACGCGGTGGACGACGAAATGGCGACAGAAATGGATGCCCTAAACCGCGAATGGGAAGCTATGGATGAAGAGCTGCAGGCTGCCAGTGATGAAGCCAGGGCCGCCATAAAGGCCCGAATGGATAGCATCAAGACCAAGATGGATGAGACCGAAGAGAAGATTGACACTCGTCTGGACGAGATCGACCGCGAGTTCGAGGCGAGGCTGCAAGCTATCGATGAGCAAATTGATAAAGCCGCGGATGCAACAAAAGCCAAGTTCGAAACGCGAAAATCAGAAATCAAAGAAGAGTGGCAGGAGCGCAAAAACAAGCTCGCCGCTTCTGTGCGGAGAATGGCTGACAAGATCGAAGCCTGACCAGAACTTTGGGGCGAGTGACTGGAGTTACTCGCCCTTCTTTGGAAGGAGGTCTGTATGGCCACTAAAGCCGAACTGGAAGCCGAAGTCGCACAACTCCGGCAGCAGAATGAGGCATTAAAAACTCAAAAAGAGATAAGCGCTGAGAGTGACAAGACCCCGGAGCTATCTGATAACTTTCATTTACCGACGGAGCTTTCTGACGCGCTAAAAAAGCATGGGGTCGATGCGGCGGATGTAGAAGCCATGGGCAACCAGCTCGTTGATGAAATGATTACACTTCACAAAGAGCACCCGTTGGTCACGCTTCTGGGAGTCTTTGCCGTCGGATGTATCGTCGGCCGCGCATTCAAATAGGACAGTTCGATGAACCGTATTGGCAGAAATCTCACAATCATTTTTCGGACAGAACGACTGATCACGCGCCGAAGGCTGGCGGTTGTCCAACAGCAAACGGTACTGATGGCTCTCGCTGGTCTGGCTGCCTTGGCTGGTTTGGTTCTGCTGAACCTGACGCTATACCTTGTTTTGACAACTTGGATTTCGCCTGCTGGTTCAGCTGGCATCCTTACAGCTGGCAACCTCCTGCTCGCTGCGCTCTTGTCGGTGATTGCTGGACGCATAAGCGTAGAAGAGGAAATTGCACCAGCCGTCGAGGTGCGGGACATGGCCATCGCCGATATTGAGGATGAGTTGGAAGGTATGGCAACCGAAGCTAGGGATGTTGTTAACTCAGTCAAATCGTTGGGCTCGAACCCGCTAGGGTCACTATCCACACTTCTCGTCCCGTTGATTACTGCCGCGCTGAAAAACAAGGAAAAAAGTTAGAATTCACGACTCTTGATCTGGATTTCTGGATGATTTCTGCTCCATTAGTTCTTGCTTCATGGCAGCAAGCTCAGCTTCTATCTCCGATTTAGGCTTGCTGCGTGATGTGGATCCCTGCTGTTCGCTCACAGGGTGAGAGTGCTCTCCGGGAAGAACACCATCGCTTGAAAGCAGCCGTGCAAAAGGCTGCAACCCTGGGATCTGCGAGCAAACGATCATGATCACGACGGTCAACGGCACAGCAATGAACGCGCCGATACCGCCCCACATCATACCCCAGAATGCCAGCGCAACCATGACGACGAACGTGCTGAGATTGAGTGACTTACCCTGCATTCGAGGCTGTATTATGTTGCCAATGATTGCATCTCCGCCACCGTAGATCACAACAATGATCAGAGCAGGGGTAAGTGTGTAGAACTGCAAAAGTGCCATGATGGCTTGCATTGCGACGGCTAAAAAGAAACCGATGTTTGGTATGAAATTCAAAAGGAATACGGTGAATGCAAGCGATAAAGCAAAGTCGACGCCAAAGAACTTCAAAACGACGAAAGACAGAGTTGCGCTCATCGCGCTGGTGACAGCATTGATCCACATGTATTGCCTGACGCCGATGGATATCGACTTCAATATGTCGCCGACCTGACGCGCTTGCGCTTCGTTCTTGCAGAGCTTGGGCAGTTTTTCAGTGAATGCTCCGCGTTCAGCAATCATAAAAGTCAGATAAAGTACAATCAGACCAATGTTCCCAATCATTCCGGCAGCTGATGCGGCTAGCTCTGATAGGAACCCCTCAAAGTCGATCTCTTTGACCGCGCGCTCTATTGAGGCAACAACTTCAGTACCGACAAAACCTTCCAGTTGTGATTTTAGCTCGACTAATCGTTCATTGTATTTCGACGCAGCCTCCCCCATCGCCGCTGCTTGTGTTGAAACACCGTAACCAAGACCAATCAGCAGCCCGATCACAAGGGCAGTCGCGGAAAAATAGGCCAATGAGCGCTGTACACGCGTTCTCCCAATTGTCGCGGCATCCAAGCGCTCAATAAGCGCCATCGTTAGAATGAAAAGTAGTGTTGCCAAGGCAATCGGAACAAAAAAGTCGCGCCCAAACCATAGGAAAGCAACGATGATGGGCACAGTGACAGTTGTCATGAACCATACGGGAATGGTGGACTTTTGCTCAGAGCGAGGTGAGCCGTTGCTGTCTTGTGGCATAGATTCCCCAGGCGCATGTATGTTCCACTGATAGCCTATCACGTCGACCAAATCTCGATACAGAGCTTTGCATGGCAACGGTCAAAAAACCCGTGTTTTTCAAGCAAGTTGGGGAGCAGATTGTCTCGCCACTCTAGATTATTGTGCCAAATTCGGATGCCTTATGCTCTTATGAGAGGACGGTTAACTCCTTAGGATGGATCATATTAAACTGAGTGCGCGCACATGTCTGCTGAACTGATCGTTGTCGTCATCGTACTGCTGGAAATCGCAGCGATTTACTGTGCCGTTCTAGCCGTCCGCCATGCAAGGACGCCGCAAGGTTCTGTTGCTTGGGTCGTGTTTCTGATCACGGCGCCGTACCTTGCCGTGCCAGCGTTTTTGTTCCTTGGGTCTTTCAACTATGAAGGCTATCTGACAGGCCGTCGCGACAGCGATGAAGTGATAACAGGCTTGGAGGGATTCAGACAGCAGTTTCCTCCAACCAGAACTGAAAACCAGAGTATCTACAGAGCATTAGAAAAAATTGGTGACATACCTGTAGGTTCAGGTAGCGACCTGGATTTGCTCATTGATGGAGAAGCAACTTTTAGCTCCATCTTCGAAGCCCTTGCTTCTGCCAAAAGCTATGTTCTGGTTCAGTCTTACATCATTAACGACGACAAGATCGGGCGCCGCCTACGAGATGTTCTTTTGGATAGGGTTCAAAATGGCGTTTCTGTGCGACTGATTTATGACGCTGTAGGCTGCGCCAAACTTCCTAAATCCTATCTCGAGTCGCTGTCCAACGAGGGGGTTCAGGTCGTAAACGCCCATGCCTATGACGGACCGAAAAGCCGCTTCCAGATCAACTTTCGGAACCATCGAAAAACGGTAGTGGTCGACGGAGAGATTGGGTTCACGGGCGGTCTGAACATGGGCGATGAGTACATGGGCGAAGACCCAAAATTTGGTCCATGGCGGGACACCCACGCGCGGCTTACCGGCCCCATTGTTTTGCAACTGCAACTGATCTTCGCTGAAGACTGGCACTGGGCAACACGCGAAAACCTGATCAGCGAACTCGATTGGGATGTGAAGAAAACAGAAGCCGATAAAGACGCCGTTATCATCGCGACCGGGCCGGGTGATACCTTTGATACCGGGAGCTTCTATTTTTGCACTTTGATCAATGCAGCAACTGAACGTCTCTGGATCGCGTCACCGTATTTTGTCCCCGAGAACGATATTCTGACGTCGCTCAAGCTTGCAGCCATGCGGGGAGTAGACGTAAAACTCCTAACTCCTGAAGTAATCGATCACACCATTCCGTGGCTGGCCGCACTCGCCTATTTTGATGAGGTCATGGATGCTGGCGTCGAGGTATGGAGATACAACGATGGCTTTATGCACCAGAAGGTGGTTCTGGTGGATGACACGATATCATCAGTAGGGACCACCAACTTGGACAATCGCTCTTGTCGCCTCAACTTTGAGGAGACAGCAGTAATCTTTGACGAACACACTGCTTCCGAGGTTGCAGCCATGTTTGAGGCAGACTTCGCAAGATCGTTCCGATTGAAAGAAAAGCTTGCCGACCGCGGATTCAAACAGCGCCATGGTGCCCCGCTGGCACGCTTGTTGAGCCCGTTGTTGTGAGCGATCAGACAGGGCCCAAGTCGCTTGACTTTGTCGCTTGTTCTGGCACCGTTTGGTGAACCTAAACCGTACTGGGACAAGCGCCGATGGATTTAACGTCACTCATGAAAGAACTCCAGCAACGCCGCGACGAACTGAAGCTGCAATTGCATCTTGCCTCAAAAGAAGCAGAGGATGAATGGACAGAACTCCAAGCCGAATGGGACAAGTTTTTGAGCAAATCAGAATTTGACAAGTCTGCTGAAGAAGTGGGCGAAGCAGCCCGCTCACTCGGCCTCAAGATGAAAGCAGCATATGACCGAATGAAGAAGGCTACGTAGATTGCTGTGCCTCTGACAAAGGTAAGCTAGTCATAAGCGCCTGTAATGTCAGAGATCTTCAATGATTTAGCGTCGCCATTTGCCTGAAGGTGTAGGCTTTGAGTCGGATAAGCGAGTTCAGTTTCTGCATCGCGGGTTATCCTGAGGATTGCTAAAGTCAGCCGCTCTGTGACCTGAAGCAACTCCTCCCAGGTCGGTCCCTTAGTCCATGCGTAAATAATGATATCAACGGAGCTTGGCCCGAGTTCATTCACGTAGATGTATTTTGGTGCACCATCGCCAGTATCAAAGTCGCCTGATTTAAGATGGTAATCTCTGATACCGTCGCGAACGGCTTCTATCTGTTGTTGGGTAGACGAAAGCACCAGGGGAACTTTTAGATACACACGTCGCCGCTTCAGCCGTGAGTAATTGAGAACTGTGGCATTCGCTAAGTCCGAGTTGGGGATGTGTCTAGGTATCTGATCAAATCCCACAATTTTGGTTGACCTAAGGTCAATCGCCTCAACAGTTCCAAAAACGTCGCCACCAACAGCGATGGTATCTCCTGTTTCGAAGCGCTTCTCACTAATGTTAGTCATGCCAGCCACGAGATTGCGCACTAAGTCCTGAGCGGCGATGGCTAACCCTGCTCCTAAAACCCCAACTCCTGTCAGCGCGCCCGAAATATCCACTTGCCAAACACGCAACAACGACGTCAAACCGAACAGCAGAATGGCGAATTGCATTACACGCTGAACCCAGCCCGTTTCTGACGGAACCAAAGACAATTTGTCAGTCCACAGCAATGCCGCGAACGGGCCACTTAGTCGATACCATGCGCCAAAGACCGCGATAATCGCGACAGAGCCCATGATCCGTTCTAACAAGAGCTTTGCTACTCCATCTGGCACTAACAATTGAGTTGCAGCAAACAGAGCAAACGCGGACACAAGGATCTCAGACGCAGACCTTAGCTGGGCGTTGACTTCGTCTGGAAGTGATACCGAAAAACGATCCAAAATCTGCCTCAGCAGCTTTAACCCAAGTGCGGCGATCTTACGACGAAGACCAACAAGCAGAGCGCAGACTAGCACCGCCCCAACCAATTGGTCAGGGTACACGGTAGCCATCCACTCATTGAGGCTAACTGTGGCTGAAGCCACAAAGGTCTCGAACGATGTTGTGGTTAAATCCATGCGATCTACGCTGTGCACCTTGGGCCTGAAAGAGTGGCGCAAAAGCACCCGATTGACCATAGGCAGTGGTGTCTGTCGGCGCAATTGACTATATCCACCGGCACTATTTTCGAGCGGTTGAGCGGTGCCCTCCTAATTCTTCTTCGAACCGAGCGCTGAGCTCAGTACCAAGACTCTATTGCGGCAGATTGGTTTGGAAAACTCGCCGCCGCGGAACTAGCGCCAAAAATCTGGAACGCCTTCTTTTTGATTTAGCCCTCAGGACACAAAGCTCACAAAATATTGTTTTTGCAGGAGTTTTTCCCGCCTCGGCTCGCATTCAAAATTTTCAACACAATCGACTCAGGGTTAACACTCGAAGCAGCGCGCCTCACACGCTTACATTGGCTCCAGATCGTTTAGTTTCCAACTGTCGTTTCGGTAGGCCTCCGTCGGGCCGTAAAATCGAAAAAGTAAGAAGTAATTCGCAGCGCCCGTGGTCGGGAGGTAGTTAACTCCCTCGTTTAAAACCTCGGGGCCAAAGTAGACGTCCACGCTGCCATCGTCGTTGACTTTGGGCGTCGGGTTTTCTGTCGAGGCCAGTCCGATTGGGTCCGCTCCACGGATGTAGGAAGCTGTCGCTACATCGTACACGAGAATAGACCAGAACTGCTCGACCGGGACATCGGCAGGAACGGTCATTCGGTAGCTTTTGTCGCCTTCCAATGTTTCACCATATTTGTCACGCGTTACCATCAAGTACGCCGTGGCTGAACCGAGCTTCACCGGTGGCGCAATGTACGTGTAGTAAGTGAAGGCCCGATCGTCGATGTAGACCTTGTTCTCGTCTTCGTAGGTCATCATCGTTTGGATCATTGAGTTTGCAACTGGTTGCGTCCATTGCGTTTCGTTGCCCCACCTGAGAGGAGGTATCACACTCAATTTATTCTGCAATTCCGCGTGAACACGGGCCATCACATCGTCAAGAATTGCCCGTTCTCCGTCGGTGGGATCAAAAGCCCCACCCCGTTCAATTCCGAGGCTGCTCAACATACCCAACGGGTATTTGTCGATCTCGCGAACCTCTTCGTGATTTATTATTTCCTGCAAACGGTCGAAGAAGCTGCTGTCGAACGGAAACTGCGCAGAATACAAAACATCGTAGATGTCCATATGCGGCAAACGCTCATCGCTGCCGTAGGGATATTGTTGGATGCCGGCACGTATGTAGGCTTCTGCACCTTCGAGGGTCGCAGGCTCGAGATCAGGCGTGATGATGCGTAAAGTACCGTAACCGCGATAGGTTTTGAGGGGCACAGGCAGATATCCTTCCGGCACCTTGGCATCGGTGTTTGCGGCATAGATGAAGTACTTTCCGCCTTCGCCTTTGTCATCGCCATCCGAACCGACATCAACGACCGGTCGCTGCCAGACATCGAGGAATGTGCCAAAGATGCTATATCTCTCAGTCGCAGCCGGAAGCTCCACCACCACTGGGCCGTCCTTGACATCATAAATGAGGTTTACGTAAGGCGTAGAGTTATTGGGCGTCGGTGACTGGAACTTCCAATTGGGTGGTTTAGAAAAATAGGCGACTTGGTTGAGTTTTTGGCCTGAGTCTAATGCTCCGACAATCATTTGATTGCCAGAAACGAGCGGCTGCGCCCAAAGAGCGCTCTCGTATGCACGACGTTCAAACCGCTCCCGCTCAAAATCCCGTTCTTGCGCAGACAACTGTCCGATGGTCATCGCTATCGCCAGGAAAGTGGAAAGGGTGCGAATTAGCTTCATGATACGAGCTCCTGTTTCGGGTAACTCCTGTGACTATTTTGCAATTATGCAATTTTGTCGAGGATCACCCGGAATTGAAAACGATGGGTATGCGCGGTCGACCTCAAAATTCTACTTTGTCTCGCGTAGTGGAGCTTACAGTTCCCATGTCGAACGTCAGCTTTGCCGAAAATTTCCAGATCGCATCGCAGCTCTAGCGAACGACTGTTTCCCGCCCTTTCTGTTGAAAAACAGTGTATTACGGACGCAGAAAGTGATCTGATAAATGCAGCGCGTGTACCTTTCAGATCTTCCAGTGCGATCTGCGCCAGTTTTTCAGCGCCAAGCTCCTTATAGTTTGTTGATAGAAATGGCGTGGGTGTTGTCACGTTAACCGTCGTTCGGTTGCTCATGCTTGGATTTGGACATAGGTGACATCGATGAATTCATCGTCGATCAGCTACAAGCA
>NZ_JBQFQR010000043.1:0-24319 GCF_056536985.1 Ruegeria sp. CH8
GCTCTTAGCGAGTGGCGTCAACTTTGTTCCGGATAGGTTCGCGGTTTCTGCGGCATACTGAGACTGGTTAGAATTCGTCTGACAGCACCCTCTAGCCAACGGTTCAGTCCCGGTATCGGCGACAAGGTCACAAATGTATCAAGCCCCTCAAGTTCTCGCGACAACTCAGTTACAACCTGTTTGATCAACAGATTGCCAAAGCTGATACTGGTTAAACCTTTCTGGCAATTCGAGATAGAGTAGGACGCCGCGACTTTCGCTTGTTCGGTTTCGATCGGTTCCCGATCTTCGGACAAAAGCGCATCGATTGCGTCTGGAACTTCAGCCGTAAGAGCAACTTCGACAAAAATCAGCGGCTCATCTGGCATCGAAGGATGGAAGAATGCAAAGCAACGACGATCCGGCGGGTAGAGCCTGCGTCGCAGATCATCCAGATCGTTGATTTGATGGACCGCTTCGTAGGCAACGATCTTGTCCAAAACGCGGGCAGGGGTATCCCAACTGATTTGTTTGAGGACAAGAAAGCCCCGATTGAACCAGCTTCTCAGCAAATGAACGAAATCAATATCTGTTCGTTTGAGCTCGGGGTTGGATTTAAGAAAGCGCAATAGGTCAACGCGCATTGCTACGAGTTCTAGTGTCGCGCCGGATGGTTGGTTCAATCGGCGCAACAACTCTTGCCGTCTGGGTTCCGCGACTTCGCTAAGTTTATGATATAAATTGACACTTCTGTCGTTGGCATAGTGGCTTGCCACTTCGGCAAGCTGATCCGCGTCCAGCTCAAGTTGGTCATTCAAATAGGCGAAAAACTCCAATTTCTCGGGGTCTTCCAAGGTCTGGTAGCGATCAAGAATTGTGGAGGCGAGGGTGAAGCCCGATACTTCGCCTTCGGCGGACAACAAGGCCTCACAAAGCTCAGCAATGGATCGATTGTCATTGTTGCCGCGCTTTTTTGCCGGGACGATCGAACAGCTGATTCAGCAGATCGCCAAGAAACCAGTTCCGCTGCATTTCAGGACTCCATCTGACTGCTCAGGTACTCACCCGTTCGGCGGTAGTGGTTGAGCAAGTGCCGGGTTGCGCTGTCTGCATCGTGGTCGAGTGCGGCATCCAGGATTTGCTGGTGTTCGGCAGCGATATCGCGCTTTTTGTAACTTGGCCCTCCCGCCGCCAGATAACGATAGCGAATGTTGAGGTCATAAAGCTGCGAGCAATACCGTAGCAGCAACGGCAGTTTTGCATTTTCCAACAAGGCCATATGAAACGCTTTGTGGGCGTCTTCGAAGTCTGGTACACCTTTTTGACTGGCCTTTTTCATATGGTGATGCCGCAAAACAAGCCTGTCCTCCCAAGCTCCATCTGCATTAGCGATGGAAGCGCGCAGCGCTGTTTCCTCGAGGTTGCATCGGAGCAACAGTATTTCCTCGAAGTTGGATTTGCTGACTGGCGCCGCCCGAAATCCGCGCTGATCAATCCGCTCGACCAGCATGTCAGACGTCAGGAGGCTAAGCGCCTCCCGAACCGGGCTTGCGCCCGTGTCCAAAAGACCACGGAGTTGTTCGATCTTGAGCTTCTGTCCGGGCGGCAACTCGCCTGTGAGGATCATATCGCGCAGCCGCCGATACGCACCATGAGTGGCTGATTTCTCTTTGCCCTCGGTATCAAGCATGACGTCCATATCCGACTTTTCCTCTTTGAATGCGCAATCTTTGAAGTGCTTTTAACTGAGGGCGCTTGTTCCGGTCGATAGGCCGACTGTCAGGTTCAGTGAGCCTTCGTTGATCATCCAGCGCCGAAGAACAAAACTGCGCGCCCCGCTTTTATGCATCGGGTCGTCCTCGGCTAGATTTCGAGCGGCCTCAAGGCTGTCGGCGCGGTAGATGATCAGGCCCATTCCCTGCATATGCTCACCGGTTTCATCCGACATTGGTCCGGCAAAAGCCAGCTGACCCGAACGTTCAAGCTGCGCCTGATATGCCAGGTGATCAGGAAGTGACGCCTTCACGTCTTCGGGCGCTTTGGCAGGCGTGCTGTGTACAACGTAAAGCTCCAAAGCAAGTGCGCCGCGGCTCTGTGCTTCTGATTTGTAGTCTGCCCAGGCAACCATCTGCGTTCTCCAATAAAATCGATATTATTTGACACATGGCAAAATAATCGGCAAAAATCAAGCAAACTGATATGGATGATGAAAATGAAATACCTAGTGGGAGAGACTTCGGAAGGTACCGCGGTGTTTGCCGTGAACGGCAAAAAAGCAGTAAATTTAACGGCTTTGGACTCTGGTGTCGGCACAGATCTGATGGGGTTGATTGCCGATCCTGGTTTGAGCGACTCACTGGCCGATAAAATCTCAGTAGCGGTGCCTGTGCCAGTCTCGACTATCACGCCAGCATTGCCGGTGGCCGCCCCCGGCACCATTGTTTGCATGGGATTGAACTATACCGACCATATCAAAGAAGGTGGATACGACATTCCCGAGTACCCCACGCTGTTCATGCGCGGAAAGAACTCAATCATGGCGGCTGGCAAACCCATGGTGCGACCGGCGGCTTCCGAGCATTTCGATTATGAAGCGGAATTGATGCTGATTGTTGGGAAACGCGGTCGCCATATCTCGGAAGAAAACGCGCTGGATCATGTGTTTGGTTATACCGTTTTCAACGATGGGTCGGTGCGGGACTATCAGCGCAAAACGGTTCAGTGGACGCCGGGCAAGAACTTTGACGACACGGGCGCAATTGGCCCCTTCACCGTGACTCAGGATGAGTTGCCCGAAGGCGCTTCGGGCCTCAAGATCGAAAGCCGCGTTGGCGATGAGGTTCTTCAAAGTTCGAATACCGCCAACATGATCTGGGGTGTCCGCCAGGTGATCGCGACAATTTCGGAATTCATGACCCTGGAACCGGGAGATCTGGTTGCATTGGGAACACCGCCGGGCGTGGGCCACGCCAAAAAACCCGACCCTCGCTGGTTGAAGCCGGGCGAAACCGTTGAGGTCGAGATCGAAGGTATCGGCGTCTGTGCCAGCCCGATCGTGGACGAAAAAGACAACAGGTCAAAGGTGGCAGCAGAATGAGCGTACCGACCGGGGCAGAGCTGGAGGCACTTCGCGCCAAGGCGCAGCAAGATCATCGCGAACTGCGCGCGCGCATTCCTCGTCTGTCGGATGACGCAATCGCCTTGATTCTGCGCGAGTCCCGGTCGCACTATGCGTGGACAAACAAGCCGGTTTCCGACGCGTTGCTTGAAGAGATTTACGACATCACGATCAACGGGGCGACCAGTATGAATACACTGCCTGCGCGGTTCATTTTCGTGAAAAGTGCCGAGGGCAAAGAGCAGCTTGCCAAGTCTTTGAAGCCAAAGAACGTGCCAAAGATGATGGGCGCGCCAGTCACGACCATAATTGCCTACGACATGGAGTTCTGGAAGGAACTGCCCTTCCTTTTCCCACACGAAGATCGTCGGCCGTTGTTCGAAAATAATCCCGATTACGTGGCCGATACGGCGTTTCGCAATGGTACGCTTCAGGGCGCTTACTTCATGATCGCGGCACGGGCCGTTGGGTTGGACGTAGGTGCCATGTCAGGCTTTTCGAACAAGATTGTCGACGAGGAGTTCTTTGCAGGAACCACCCTCAAATCGAACTTTCTGTGCAATCTAGGTTACGCCGATGAAACGGGTTTGTTTCACAAACTGCCGCGATTTCCGTTCGACAGGGTTTGTTCTTATGCATGAGGAAATGACGCAAGTGGGCGGCCAATCGGCCAAGTACTTTGCCGTCGCAATGCTGCGCAAATCGGTTGGTGTGGAGAGGACTGACTGCCGGGGTTCAAGGCGAACAAATAAAGGGCAACAAGATCAAACTTTCTGGGAGGAGAGATAATGAAAAACTGGACCAAGTGCAGTCTGCTGGGTGTTGCCGTGGCAAGCACTATGGCACTGTCAGTCGCAGCGGAAGAGACCATTTCAGCTGTCGTAATTGATGGTTACCCAGACCGGGCCTTGTGGGTGAAAGAATTCACAAACTTCTTTATTCCTGAAGTGGATAAGCGGTTGGCCGAGTCCGGCAATTACAAGATGAATTGGCAGGAGAACTATGGCGGTTCTATTGTAAAACCCAAAGGTGTTCTGGAAGGCGTACAGTTGGGTTTGGGCGACATTGGCATCGTCACAACCATCTTCCATTCGTCCAAGCTGCCCAGCCAGGGGATCTCGGGCTCGACACCATTCGTCGCGTCGGATGCTCGCGCAGTGGCCAAGGCGGTCGACGAGATCGCGCGAGAATACCCGGCGATGCAGAACGAGTTCGCTGCGCAAAATCAGGTCTACCTGGCGACAGGCGTTGTGCTCGACACATATCAGATGTTCTGCTCAGAGCCGGTCGAGAAAGTTGCAGACCTTGAAGGACGCAAGATCGCGGGTGCTGGTCTGAACCTGCGCTATCTCGAGGGTATCAAGGACGCGGCTGGCGTTCGCGGTGGCCTTACAGATTTCTACAACATGGTCCAAACCGGCCTCGTCGATTGCGTAATGATTTGGCCGGAAGCTTCCAAGACGTTCAAAATCGTCGAAGTGGCCCCTTACATGTTGAAGGCAGACCTTGGTGCGGTGAATACAAAAACAGTCACCGTCAATGCCGACTACTGGGCAAGTCTGCCCGATGAGGTCAAAGAAGTACTACAGGCCGTGGCTATTGACTACCGTGACCATGTGGCAGGCATTGCGATGGACCGAGCCGCAGCGTCACGAGATGCCTTTGTAGAAGCTGGCGGATCGATCATTGAAATCTCGGATGAAGACCGCGCCGCGTGGGCAAATGCTATGTCCAATGTTGCGCAGGAATGGGCTGCAACGCTTAACGAAAACGGCGAACAGGGCACAGAGATGCTAGCCGCTTATCTGAGCAAGCTTCAGGGCGCCGGATTCACTGGTGTGCGCGACTGGACGGTCAATTAACCTTTCGGCGACCTGAGAAAGGGGCCTTACATGCTGAAGACTGCTGTTGCTGTCCTGTCACGGGTTGCCAATTCGCTTGCAATCGCTGCCAACGCTTTGGGTACGCTCGTCGTTCTGGCGTTGGTGGTTATCCTAAACGTGGATGTCGCTGCGCGCGGTCTGTTTTCTGCCCCACTGCGCGGAACCTACGAGATGGTGCAGTTTTCGGTCGTGATGATCGTTTTTTTCCAATTGGCCGACGTAGTCAGAGTGGACCGGCTGACACGTTCTGACGGGTTTCTAAACCTGCTGCACCATCGCCGCCCCGGCCTGACAGCCAACCTGCGGCGCATCATAAACGCCATCTCGGCAATCTTCATGGCTTTGATCGCTTATGTGACTTTTCCAGAATTTCTACACATGTGGGAGACGCAGGACTACTTTGGCGTTCCGGGTCTTTTCACACTGCCATGGTGGCCGGTCAAACTGGTCATCGCGTGCGGTACTGCGCTTGCCTGCGTGATTTTCCTGCTCAAGGTCGTCACGGCGCAGGACCGCCCGCAACTTATTCGCGCCCCAGAGCATGACGAGGCCGCAGAATGACGCCGATTGAGATTGGCCTGATCTCGGTCATTGCAATCGTCTTTCTGATTTACGCCGGCGTCTACATTCCGATTGCTTTGGGCGTGGTCTCGTTCGTGTCGATCTGGCTGATGCGGGACAACTTCACGCTTGCGCTTAACTTGCTGAAAGTGGCGGTCGGCGACAGCGCGATGGAATACAGCTTCGCTACAATCCCTCTTTTTACCTTCATGGGGCTCATCGTTTCAAAGGCTGGATTAGGTAAGGACATCTACGAAGTCATGACGATGCGGTTTCGCAAGGTCAAAGGCGGAATCGGCATGGCGACCGTCGGGGCCAATGCCGTTTTTGCTGCCGTAACGGGGTCGTCAATTGCATCCGCATCCGTGTTCACCAAAGTCTCAGTGCCGCAGATGATGGCGCAGGCCTATAACCCACGCTTTGCTGTTGGCGTGGTTGCCGGGTCTTCGGTTTTGGGCATGATTATCCCGCCTTCGGCGATGCTGATTATCTATTCTTTTGTGGCGGAACAATCCGTGGGGGACATGTTCCTAGCGGGGGTTATTCCGGGGATTATGCTGGCAATCGCATATGTCGGCGCGATCTGGGTCATGGGGCGTTTCACACCATCTTTCGTTGGAGGCCGCGTCGTCGAAGACACCGAGTGGATGTCAGGGCGCGAGATCGCATCTAAAACCCTGCCGACATTGTTCATCATCACCGTGGTGCTCGGCGGCATTTACACGGGGTGGCTAACTGCTGTCGAGGCAGGGGCAGCCGGGGCTCTGGTCGCGCTGGTTATCGCCGTTGCGCGCAAATCCATGACGCCCAGAGCCTTCTGGGATGCGTTGCTGGAGACCGGCCATATCACAGCGGCGATCCTGTTCCTTATCACAGCAGCGTCAATCTACAGCCGCATGCTGGGACTCGCCGGGCTACCCAACCAGTTGCAGGACTTGCTCGCTGGGAATTCGGCGTCCTTCTGGTCGATCATGCTGCTCTATGTCTTGCTGATGCTTTTCTTGGGAACGTTGCTCGACACTGCGTCCATCATTCTGATCGTTGTGCCATTGTTCCTTCCGATGGCCGAAGCCCTTGATATGTCGCTGATCTGGTTTGGGATAATCACCGTGGTCGGAGCTGAGATCGGGCTTTTGACACCGCCTTTGGGCATATCGTGCTTTGTTATAAAATCCACGATCAACGATGATCGCATATCACTCAAGGACGTGTTCATGGGCGCGCTTCCCTTTGCGTTCGTGATGCTAATTGTTCTGTTCATTCTGATCGAGTTCCCGATCCTCAGCCTTGCCCTGATTTAAGGAGGCCAAGATGCGCTCTGTCACCAAAGACAATATCACCGACGTCTTCATGGGATACTTGTCCAAAGACACTGATCCGCGGATGCGCGAAATCATGGGGTCACTTGTCAAACACCTTCATGACTTCGCGCGCGAAACCAACCTGACGCATGACGAATGGCGAGCTGGGATTACGTTTCTCGAGGGCTGTGCCGCTGTGGAAGCCGAGGACCGGCACGAGTTTGTGCTGGCGTCGGACGTCCTGGGCCTGTCTTCTTTGGTGGACATGCTGCATTCAAGTCCAGACGCAACAAGTTCGTCGGTGTTGGGCCCGTTTCATGTATCCGGCGCACCTCCGCTGCCCATGGGTGGGGATATGAAACGACATTACGGCGGGCCGGTTCTGCTTGCTGAAGGCATCATTCGGGACACAGCGGGCAATCCCATTGCAGGAGCAGAACTCGACATCTGGCAAACGGCACCAAACGGCCTCTACGCCAGTCAGGATGAAGAACAGGACACCTACTCTTTCCACGGGCTGATGACAGTTGGTGACGATGGCAGATACGCGTTCACCACAGTAAAGCCAGTTGAATACACTGTGCCGTCTGACGGGCCAGTTGGCGATATTCTGCGTGCTTGCGGCCGCCATCCGTGGAGGCCCTCACACCTGCACTTTATCGTCAAAGCCCTCGGCTATCGCTCACTCGTGACCGAGATTTTTCCGGACGACGATCCCTATCTGGATCAGGATACGGTCTTTGGTGTTCGAGACGATCTAGTGATGACGTATGTTGAACGACCAGCTTCGGAATTTCCCGATGACATGGCACTTTCTGGTAGGATCACTGAACCTTACCTGCACGTGAATTTCGACGTCACGCTTGCTCGGGACTGAACGCTATGGAGGATGCTTGAAGTGCTAAAAAACACATTCATTGTATGTGCAGCGCTAGTCAGCGGAGTGGCCATCGCCGACGAGCGACCGATTTTCGATGCACATATTCACTACAGCCATGATGCCGTGAAACTGGTTCCGCCCGAACAAGTGGCCAAAATCCTGCGGGATGCAGGCGTGCGGAAAGCCCTGGTTTCCAGCTCGGACGATAACGGAACGCAACTGCTTTTGGGTGCAGCGCCGGACATCGTTGTTCCGGCACTTCGTCCCTATCGTCGTCGCGGTGAGATCAACACCTGGATGCACGACGAAACAGTAATCGATTATCTGGAAGCAAATCTGTCGAAGAACGACTACGAAGCCATCGGCGAGTTTCACGCCTATGGGGACGATATCAAAACGCCGGTTGTCCAGCGTATGATCGCACTGGCGAAGGAACGGAACTTAATTCTGCACCATCACGGTGATCGCGACGCGGTTGACCTGATCTTCGAAACCTGGCCGGAGGCTCGGGTATTGTGGGCACATTCTGGCTTTGACGATCCGGGAAAAGTTGTCGACGCTTTAAATGCGTATCCCCGGCTTTGGGCCGATCTGGCGTTCCGTTCCGACATGGTCTCGCGGGGCCGTGTCGATCCGGATTGGCAAGCTGCGTTCGAAGCGCATCCTGATCGGTTTATGGTCGGTACCGATACATTTGCGCCGGAGCGCTGGTATTACGTCGGCCCGCATGCAGATTTTTCACGCGAATGGCTGGATTTGCTTCCAGACCAGATCGCGGACAACATTGCCTATGCCAACGCAGAACGGTTGCTGGCATCAAAATGATCCGCTGGCTCGTCTGGTTTCTGGTATCTTCCGGCGCTGCCGTCGCTTGTGAGGCGACCGGGCAACGGATGGGTTCGGAAATTCAGAACGCGCCTGCGGTGCATGTGACTGTCAACCAAATTCCGTTGGCTCAACCGTTTTCAATACTCCTCACTGTGTGCAGCGAAATTGCCGTGAGTGATATGCGTGTCGATGCAATCATGCCTGCTCACCAACACGGGATGAACTACCTTCCAGTCGTCACTGCAAAAGGCGACGGTGTGTTCCGTGTCGATGATATGCTGTTTCACATGCCGGGAATGTGGGAGCTTCAAGTGGACGTCGAATACAACGGGCAATCGGTATCCTACACCTTTGACATTGCGCTGAAATGAAGTTGTGGGTGACAACTGCGCTAGTCTTACTGTCGAGTTCGGCGCGTGCAGAAGTCCTATTGTCAGAAGACGAAATCCAACAAACGCTGTCCTTTGGGCCGTGGCCACCATCATACCAACCTGATCCAAGCAACAGGGTTTCAAGCGATCCCCGAGCGATTGCGCTGGGCGCAGCGCTTTTCGACGATCCGCTGTTGTCGATTGATGGTGCATTTGCCTGTGCAAGTTGTCACGACCCCGAGCAGGCACTCACCAACTCCGAGGCACGAACATTCGGTCGCGTGATTTTGGATCGGAATACGCCATCACTGCGAAATCTGGCTGGTCTGCGATGGTACGGGTGGGGCGGAAAGAGCGATAATCTATGGGCTGCCAGCTTGCATCCGATCATTGAAGAACAAGAGATGGCGCACAGCAAAGAAAGCCTAATGAGAGCCATTTCCGAGAGTACGTACATTGAAGATTTTGAGGTCATTTTTGGCGATGTTCAAAGCCAAGACACAGAGCAGGTTTTGGTAAACATTGCCAAAGCCCTATCAGCTTATCTGGAAACGCTTGTAACCGAGCGGACACAATTTGACGATTTTCGCGACGCGTTGGAGCGCAGCGATCTGGCAGAGGCTGCGAACTACCCCGAAGCTGCCCAGCGAGGGCTTCAGCTCTTCTTGGGGCGCGGGAATTGCGCGTTCTGCCATAATGGCCCGAGATTTTCCAACAACGAATTCCACGACGCGGGCGTGCAATATTTTCTGAGTGAAACCGAAGTCGACGATGGCCGGTTCGGAGGGCTGAACTTCTTGCTCTCCAGCCCTTACACATTGGACGGAGTCTGGACTGACGATCCGGAAAAGCAAGGCGCGTGGGCGGTCCGAAATGTACGAAGGAGCCATTCCGATTTTGGAACCTTTCGTACGCCCAGCCTTCGAGGTGTGGCCGAAACCGCCCCCTACATGCATGACGGCAGCCTGGATGATCTGGACGCCGTGGTCCGACATTATAACGAAATTGATATAGAAAGGCTTCACGCCGATGGCGAAGCCATACTCTCTGAACTGAATTTATCCGAGCAGGAGATTGCAGACCTAGTTGAGTTTTTGGAGACTCTGTCCGGCGTTACGCGGCCTTGAGATACTCCAATGCAGCCTGAGTACCGCCTGTAGTGTGCGGCACGCCGCTTTTGGCGAGTCCCATTTCTACGCCTGAGAGTGTGCCCATCAACATCAGGTCGTTGAAATCGCCCAAGTGACCTATTCGGAATACCTTGTCGGCTACTTTGGATAGACCATTTCCGAGTGAGATATCATAGTGCTCCAGCGCCGTCGCACGAAAGGCATCAGCAGAATGCCCCTCAGGCACTTTGACAGCGGTCAGTACGCCTGACTCCTGACCTTGGCGGGCACACAATACCTCAAGCCCCCATGCTTGCACGGCAGCTCGAGTCGCGGCTCCGTGGCGGGCATGACGAGCGAATACGTTCTCCAGCCCCTCCTCGTGCAACATATCGATGGCCTCATTCAATCCATAGATAAGATTGGTGCCAGGGGTATAAGGGAAGAACCCTTTCTGGTTTGGCTCGAACATATCCTGCCAATTCCAATAGCTGCGTGGCATGGTCACGGATTTTGAATGTTCCAGAGCACGATCGCTCACAGCGTTGAAGCTGAGACCCGGCGGTAGCATCATCCCTTTTTGCGAACCGGAGACACAGACATCTACGCCCCATTCGTCGAACCTAAAATCGATCGATGCAAGGCCAGAGATTGAATCAACCAAAAGAAGGGCAGGGTGTTTCGCCGTGTCTATTGCCCTGCGCACTTCCTCAATTGGCGAGACTGACCCGGTAGAAGTTTCATTGTGGACGACGCATACCGCCTTGATCTCGTGCTGACTGTCCGCGCGCAAGCGGTCTTCTATCTGATTGGGGTCCGCACCGCCACGCCAATCCCCTTCAATCAACTCTGGCTGTAACCCAATTTTTTCAGCCAAGTTACACCACATGAATGCGAAATGTCCTGTTTCGTACATGAGAACTTTTCCGCCCGGCGACACTGTGTTCACAAGCGCAGCTTCCCACGCGCCTGTACCGGATGAAGGGTAGATAAAGACGTTTTGTTCTGTCTTGAAAATTGTTTTCATCCCAGCGAGGGCCTTGTGGCCTACTTCTGCAAAATCTGGCCCCCGGTGATCGATGGTCTGCATGCTTATGGCCTTCAGGATGCGTTCCGGCACGGCACTTGGCCCTGGGATTTGCAAAAAATGTCTGCCCGCCTGGCGCATCTGAACTGGTCCTTCCGCTGGCGCCGAAACAGTGGCGCATTTACCTATTGGCAAAAGTTAATTATGAATTCATTATTCAGTCAACGGTGAAGTGAAGCTTCTAATTGGCTAGTTGGGAAGAGAAGGCGAACCCGATGCTTGAGAATGGATCGTTGCACCGCCGACTGATGTCTGACGTCCAAGGCGAGGTGATGGCTGACCCGGCATCACGCGCACGATACTCGACTGACGCTTCGATCTATCAGATGATGCCGGACGCCGTGGTCATTCCCCGAAACAAAGAGGACGTGCAGGCCGTGATGTCTGTAGCGCGCGACGAAGGATGCTCCGTTCTTCCGCGCGGCGGCGGCACATCGCAATGTGGGCAAACGGTCAATCAAAGCGTTGTTTTAGACAACACCAAGCACTTGAATCGTGTTCTTGACGTGGACGTTGAGAACCGTGTCGCGCGTGTTCAGCCCGGCGTTGTTCTGGATCAGTTGAACCAGTCACTAAAGCAATATTGCTTATGGTTTCCCGTAGACCCCTCGACCGCGTCACGTTGCACGCTTGGAGGAATGGCCGCCAACAACTCTTCTGGTGGAAAATCCCTGCGCTACGGGATCATGCGCGATAACGTCCGTGCAATAAGTGCAATCCTCAGCGATGGTATGGAAGCACGGTTCAGCGCCGATACGACGGCATCTGGCGATTATGCCGATCTTGTTGGGGACATGCGTGCTCTGGGGCGTCGCGAGGCTGCGGAAATTGACGCCCGGTTTCCCAATCTCCAGCGTCGTGTGGGCGGGTATAACATCGATGCGCTTGTCGGCAACGACGTCAACATGTCTCATTTGCTGGTGGGGTCAGAAGGCAGTCTGGCCTATTTCACTGAATTGGAACTGAACCTTGCTCACTTGCCGGGCGAGAAAGTTGTCGGCGTGTGTCATTTCCCGACGTTCCGTTCTGCGATGGAGGCAACACAGCACCTCGTGACGCTCAAGCCGCAGGCGGTAGAATTGATCGACGACACCATGATTGCGTTGGGGAGAGATATCCCATTGTTCCGCAGTACGATTGAGGCGTTTGTAGAAGGCAACCCTGAAGCGTTGTTGTTAGTGGAATTTGCTGAGGGTAGCGCTGACGCCAATGCTGCAAAGCTGGTCGAGCTATCGCAACTGATGGGAGATCTCGGGTTTGATTTCAGCGGGACTGAAAACCGTTGGGGCGGGGTTGTATCAGTTACTGATACCAAACTGCAAAACTCGATCGCGGAATACAGGAAATCTGGGTTGAACGTGATGATGTCGATGAAAGAGGCGGGTAAACCGATCTCGTTCGTTGAAGACTGCGCCGTCCCGTTGCCTGATCTCGCTGATTATACCGCTGGCCTTACCGAAATTTTTTCCCGGCACGGCACAAAAGGGACATGGTACGCGCATGCCTCAGTCGGGTGTCTCCATGTTCGTCCTGTTCTGAACATGCGGCAGGATAAAGACGTCCGGACAATGAGGGCGATTGCCGAAGAGACCTTTGATCTGGTCAAGAGATATAAGGGGTCTCATTCAGGCGAACACGGTGATGGGATCGTGCGATCAGAGTTTCATGGCAAGATGTTCGGCCCACGTATCGTTTCTGCGTTTGAACAGGTTAAAGACCGGTTCGATCCCGATGGGCTAATGAACCCCGGCAAAATCGTGCACGCGCCTGCCATGGATGATCGCCGTCTTTTCCGCTACGGCCCGGACTATTCAGTTCCGGAATTTGAGGCGGCGTTGGACTGGTCGGCTTGGCCGGGTGCCGGAGGAGGATTCCAGGGCGCCGTCGAGATGTGCAACAACAACGGTGCGTGTCGCAAGCTCAAGGGCGGGGTTATGTGTCCATCCTTCCGTGCAACCCGAAACGAACGTGATGCCACACGTGGGCGGGCAAACACGTTGCGTTTTGCCATCAGCGGGCAGTTGCCGGGCGGCTTAGCCTCAGACGCAATGCAGGACACGATGAAATACTGCGTGTCTTGCAAGGCTTGCGCGCGTGAATGCCCGACTGGCGTCGATATAGCCCGCATGAAGATCGAAGTGCTTTCAGCGAAGCGCAAAAAAGACGGGCTGACATGGGCAGATAAATTAATAGCTTATTTGCCCAGATATGCGCCTAAAGCAGCAAAAGTTGCGTGGCTTTTGAATATCCGAAATAAAATTGTTCCTTTGCGTAAACTACTGGAAAAACCGACTGGAATTTCGGCGCGACGTGACCTGCCAGTGTGGTCTTCTGACCCGTTCCTGGATGCCGAGGCACAGGACGCTGATCCGCAGGTTCTTATGTTTGTCGATGTGTTCAACCGGTATTTCGAGCCTGACAATCTACGCGCCGCGGTCCGGGTCCTGCGTGCGCTAGGACTGCGGGTCGCCGTAGCACGGGATGATCATACTGGAAGGCCGCTGGATTGCGGGCGCACTCTTTTGGCTGTGGGTTGCGTGGAAGAGGCGCGTCACGAGGCGCAGCGCGTGATTGACGCGACGCGAGAGGCAGTCGTTCAAGGGGTTCCGGTGGTTGGACTTGAACCGTCCTCTATCCTCACTTTCCGGGACGAGTATTTGGCTCTTTGCCCGGGGCCGGAAACGGAGTTGTTGGCGAAGGCCACACAAACAATTGAGGAATTTCTGGCCAACCAGCCGAACTTGCCTTTGAAGCCGACAGATCGACCGATCTACGTGCATGGACATTGCCATCAGAAGGCACACGATGCCGTCACGCCTATGCTCAACCTTCTGAAGCGTATTCCCAAGGCGCAGGTTCACATGATTGAAAGCAGTTGTTGTGGTATGGCCGGGGCATTTGGATACGCGCCCGACACTATCGATGTATCGACCAAGATGGCAAAGCTCGACCTGTTTCCAGCTTTAGAAGCGGCGCCTGCGGATGCAATTGTTGTGGCGGATGGAACATCATGCCGACACCAGATCACCGAGGGCACTCGGCGGCAGCCCATGCACGTTGCGCGCTTGCTGGAAATGGTACTTGATGATTAGGAAGTGAACATGAATCTGACGGGCAGTATCAAACGCACGACCCTACATGAAGAGTTGGTCGAACGCTTGCGCAATCTTGTCGTCGAAGACGTTTTGAAACCGGGTGAGAAAGTGCCCGAGAAACAACTTTGCGACTCATTGGGTGTTTCACGGACACCATTGCGAGAAGCGCTAAAAGTTCTTGCATCCGAAGGCTTTGTGGTTCTTCAGGCCAATCGTGGTGCTCGCGTTGCGAGTGTAACGAGAGAAGAATTGGAGAACACGTTTCCAGTGCTTGCAGCGCTTGAACAACTGGTTGGGGAACTGGCCTGTCAGCAAATGGACGCCGCGGGATTTCAACGGATTGAAAGTAGCCACAAGGATATGCTGAGCGCGTACGAGGCGCGTGATCGGCAGGCGTATTTCAAAGCCAATCAGGACATCCATCAGGCACTTATTCAGGGCGCGCGAAACGAAATTTTGGAAAACCACCACAAGCTATTGGCCGCACGGGTCCGCCGTGCACGTTTTATGGCCAACTTGTCGGACGAACGCTGGGCGCAGGCAATTGATGAACATGAAGCCATGATGGAGTTGCTTAAAGCCCGCGATGCAGATGGGCTTGGAAAAACCATGAAGCTTCACATGATGAACAAACTTTCTGCTCTTGTGAAAGCGCTGGAGGCAGGGGACGAGACACCTCGCTAAACTCGCGTCAAAAGCGCCTACCAGCTTCCCACGGATGCGCTGCTAATCGGCGCTGATACTAGGAAACAGAGGGGATAGCCCACAGTCCTCAGCAAGTTTGTTGAGGTCTCGGCAAAGAGCGGGGTTAAGTCTTACACCGTCTTTGCGACGGGCGTCAGCTGCGGCCGTTTTTCCGTCTCCGGGCAGGCGTACCGGGTCATGACCGGGCAGGGGGGCGGATGCGCGCATTTCAGAGAAGACGCGGGCTGCATTCGAAGCAAAGTCTTTTTCCATTCCAAAGGCCGCCGGATCAAGCGCCATTACGAATTGCCCTGTGTTTGTGGATGAGGTCGTGTCTGATGTGAAGTTGACCACGTCAGAGCCGAAGGCAGCGCCGTTCAGGACCCCGGCCATCAACCCTATGGCCACGGAAAGGCCGAAACCCTTCGGACCTCCGATCGGCAAAAGAAACCCTTCTGATTTGCGGGCAGGGTCCGTTAACGGATTGCCATCACGCCCAACCATCCAACCTTCGGGCATAGGTTCGCCTTGCTGCAACAGGGTCTTGATCTTGCCCATCGCGGCAACTGTCGTCGCCATATCAAACACAAACGGGTCGGGGCCATCGGCAGGTGCAGAGAAAGCGATAGGATTGGTGCCAAGAAGTAAATCGGTTCCACCATAGGGCGGAACGTGGTTCGCACTGCCCACCGCTGCGGCCATGCCAAGCATTCCAGCTTCGGCTTGTGGGCGCACATAAAGTGCCAAAGGTCCAGCATGATTGCCGCGCCGAACACCGACCCATCCGATACCGGCCTCTTTCGCCTTTTCTATCGCAAGATCTCGCGCCGCCGACATAGCCAAATGCCCAAGGCCGTCATCGCCGTCAATCAACGCGGTCGCGACAGTCTGATGTATGACGGAGACGTTTGGGTTGGCATTGCACCCTCCCCCAGCTAATCGGGCAAGATACTGGCGCAATCGAAAGACCCCGTGAGTGCCGTATCCGAATATATCGGCCTCGACCATCAGCAAGGCTACCTTGTCTGCATCTGCTTTTGACACACCTCGCGTTTCGAGCGCGGTTGCCACAAATTCACGCAAGGTCTGGCAGTTTATTTTCATTGGATCAGAAGTCATCTCTGCCAACCTGCTCTTTGTGCCAGAACACCAGTTTTCGCTGTGTCCATACAACTGTCGCAAATACAGCGAGACCAACGAGACTTAGGTACAGGATCAAGGAGAACACGCGCGGAGTATTGAGTTGCGATGCCGCAACACGGATCAACTCACCAAATCCCTTACCGCCCCCCAGGAACTCGCCCGTGATCGCGCCTGCCATAACGCCGACTGCTCCGATCTTGAGGCCGGTGAATATCTGCGGCAGACCGGTTGGCAGCTTCATCTTGATCAATGTCTGCATCCGGCTCGCGCCCATCGTCTTGAACAACATGCGCGCGTTTTCGTCGGCGGCGTGAAGTCCGGCTGCGGTACCAACAACGATTGGAAATGTCGCGATAAAGGCCGCGAGCGCGACCTTGGATTCAATGCCGAAGCCCAGCCAAGCTACAAAGAGAGGAGCGAACGCGACTTTTGGCATCGTATCGATAGACACCAAGTAGGGCATTACGGCTTTTTCGCCAAAGGCCGTTTCGCCGACTAAAACGCCCAGCGAAAATCCAATCGCGATTGCCAGCGCAAAACCATAGATGACCTCTTTGATGGTAATCCACAGTGCCCCAAGCATGTAGCCGCCGGTCAAAAGGTTTTGCCCCACGAAGATCATATCTTTGAGGGTCTCCATCGGCGTCGGTAGAATGATCGGAGAGACCAGCCTAAGGCTGGTCACAATTTGCCAAGTTCCGACAAAAACCACGAAGACAAAGGTCATCGCCAGCCAGCGAGGAACCGAGTCGATAAAGTGAACCTTCTGCTCCCATACAGTGTCTTCTGAGGGGGCAGCGTCTTTTACGGAAGGTGAGTAATTCTGAACTTCGCTCACATTTCTTCTCCCTTATCAAGGAGGCTGCGAATGTAGTCTACGATAGCGCCGAATTTGGGTGTCGTCATCATGTCGAGTGTTCTTGGGCGTGGCAGGTCGACCTCAACGATTTCAGCAATCCTGCCTGGGCGCGGTTTCAAGACGACGATTTCGTCAGACAAAATAACAGCTTCCTGAATAGAGTGCGTCACAAGAAAAGCAGTCGCATCCTGTTCCCTGCAAATCCGCTGCAATTCCATGTTCATCATGTCGCGTGACAACTCGTCGAGCGCGCTGAACGGTTCGTCCATCAATAGCACGGCTGGTTCCGTGATCAGCATTCGACAGATCGAAGCGCGTTGTGCCATACCGCCTGACAATTCGTTCGGATATACGTTTTCGAACCCTTGCAAACCTACGATGTCCAAAAGTTCATGCGCCTTGGCCATAGCTTGCTTGGCCGCCGCTTTTCCATCGCGGATCTCAATTGGCAAGACGATGTTTTCCACCGCTGTTTTCCAGGGGAAAAGCGTCGCTTGCTGAAACATCATACCGATGTCCCGGCGGGTCCCAGTGACTGGTTGCCCCTGAAGGATTACACGCCCTTTGGTGGGCGGGATCAGACCCGCCATGATCTTGAGTAGAGTTGACTTGCCGCACCCGCTGGACCCAATGACAGATGTGAAGCTTCCTTTCCGAAGCGTCAGGTTAATGTCCTCAAGCGCGACAACAAGATTGCGCGCATAGGTCTTGCTTACATGGGTCAATTCGTAGACCGGCGTGCCCAAGGGCGCGCCGGAAAACTCATGTGTGACTACGGCGTTCATTTGCTGGCGGCCTCGTTGCCGATGGCGGCAAATTCATTGGTCCAGGCGGCGCTTAGGTCATCCAGCGGTCCTGGGATTTCGCCCCCTGCAACAAGTGCGTCTTGCCATTCCTGCCAAACTTCGGCGGGGTACCATCCCAGACCATTGCTTGGATCCGCTGCTATGGTTTTCGATCGCACGGCATCGAATAGCGCTGACTGGAATTCCTTGTCTTCTCCTTCCTGAGGATTGCCGTCCGCCAGATGCTTCAGCACAGCTTCGCGGTTGGCATCATCGAGTGCAAAGGCATGACCTCGTGCGAATGCACGGCTCCAGGCTTCGACCAATTCGCGATCGTTGGCGATTGTGTCCGCCATCGTGGCGATGCCGTTTCCGAAGAAACGCCCGAATTCCGCAGGCGTGATGTCACGCACTGCCATTCCGCGCTGGTTCAGAATTGCCGTGTCAGCCGTCGAAGCAGAGTAAGCGTCGATTTCGCCGTTTAGGAAAGCCGCGGTCGCCGGGCCACCGTCGCCGACGGTAAGGAAGGTAAAGTCTTCACCCTCTTTCATGCCTGCTCCGGTCATCACGTTACGTGCAAAGCCGACTTCTGCGCCATCGGCCGTACCTGTTCCGATAACTTTACCTCGAAGCTCTTCAACACTTTGGATGTCAGAGTCTTCTGGCACGGCTATGCCAAAGTTGCTGCGTGCCGCAACGTTGTAGATGTGTACGGCATCTACACCCCGCGACCGTGCGGCAATTAAGGGGCCAGGACCGGGGCGACCGAAGTGAGCCTGTCCGGCGGACAATGCTTGAAGCACGGCTCCTGAGCCGTTGATCGCCTCGACGGTCACATCCAACCCTTCATCAGCGAAATAGCCTTCGCCAATGGCGACAAAAACCGGAAATGAATTGATTGCCGAAGGGCTTGGCTGCACGAAGGTAATTTTACGCAAGTCCTGCGCAAAGCCCTGTGTTCCTAATGCTCCTGCTACCGGAACCGCCGAAAGCAAGGACGCTGTGAAAGTCCTTCTGTTCATCATTTTAGTCTTCCTCCCTTGCATGGTTGGCAACCCGCAGATTCAGCTATGCAGGAGCCACTTAAACGACGCGCACGGTATTCCTGAGCGTGCCGATTTCTGAAATTTCACAAACCACAGTGTCCCCGTCTTTTAGGAACTGTGGTGGGTCCATGGCGTATCCGACACCAGACGGTGTGCCGGTCGCGATTACGTCGCCAGGTTCCAGGGTCATACCTTCTGAAAGGGATGCGATCAGCGTTGGAATGTCGAAAATCATGTCCGACGTCGATCCGTTTTGGCGCGGTTCGCCGTTGACTGTTAATCCGATTGATAGAGCGTGCGGATCGCTGATTGTATCAGCGGTCACTATGAATGGGCCCAATGGGCAAGACCCATCTAAACCTTTGCCTTTGAAATACTGCCCACCATGTCGGCGTTGAATGTCGCGTGCGGTGATGTCATTGAGGATCGTATAGCCGTATACATGGTCGTATGCGTCAGCCTTGGCTATGTTTCGCCCCGGTTTTCCAATCACAACTGCCAGTTCAACTTCATAGTCAATGGCTTGTGAGACCGAGGGGAATATCAGAATGTCTGCCTCTGGCGCCACAATCGATGTCGGCGGTTTTGTGAAGAAGACCGGATGCTCTGTTACGCCAATTTTTTGGTTTTGGGCACGTTCGCCCTCGGCGATGTGTTCAGCATAATTGCGCCCGACACAGAAAACGTTCTTACGCGGGGAAGGAATTGGTGCCAGAAACGGCGCGTCATCCGGGACCAGTGCGTCGTTTAGATTCCCCGCTTCGGCCGATGAAACGAGGGTTTTCAAAACGCCAAGCGTATCTTTTCCGCCTGCGATCAGATGCTGCATTGAGCCCGCGTCCAACGCTTCGCCAAGCACTTGCGCTGCGCGCAAAACGTCCAACTTGCCGCCATCGTTTAGTATTGCCACGCAAACGGCGTGGCCCTCTACGGAAACAGTTGCTAACCGCACTCGGCACTCCTCCCTCGTGCTTATGTCAAGACGTGGTCACGGATCCTGTCCGGCGACTCGTTTCTTGCTTTCCTCTTGCCCTTGAGTTTTTTCCGACTTGGCGTTTCAATCAATCAACCAATCGCCAAATTGGGTGGAGATATGAGTGCACCAACCGAACTCGCGCACCGTGTACGCGACATGATTAACAATGCCGGATACAGGCATAACGACAGGCTCCCACCTGAACGTGAACTGTGTTCAAATCTTGGGACCACTCGCAATCAGTTGCGAAGAGCGTTGGCAGAGCTTGAGGCCCAGGGGCTGATCTGGCGTCATGTGGGGCGGGGAACATTTGTTGGTTCCAGGCCGGTTCTCAACCTCACCGATGTAACTTATTTGGGCAACCAGATTAAACCTGAGCAGGTTGTATCCGTTAGATTTACGATCGAGCCGCAGCTTAGCCGCCTCGCAGCGCTCCATTCCACACGTTCCGATCGTGAGCAAATGAGGCTTTGCGCGGACAAATGTCGTACCGCAGAGGATTGGCGCACGTACGAAGCTTGGGACAATAATTTGCATTACGCTATAGCCCGCTCCACTCGTAACCAGCTCTTTTTATACTTCTTTGAGACTTTGAATTCGGTTCGAAGATCGATTGTTTGGGGGCAGCCACGCGAAACTTTAAAGCCCGCAGAAAACTATTCCAGCTTTAGCGAACATGATTTGATCGTGTCTGCCATAGCAAAGGGCGACTGTGAGCTTGCGGCCAGTGCCATGGTGGATCACCTGAAATCGGTTTATTCGCGGGTGCTGCCTACGAGCATCCAGTCCGACAGCTGAAGTAGCGCTGGCGCCCAACCAATTCGGGAAATGGTCGGGGTAGATTGTAGCCGTTGGTCTTGCAAAACAGCCTGAATTTTGGCGATGACTTGGTAAGCCGCCGCGTCCGTTTGAATGTGGCGTGGCATCGATCGGAAGGTATCTGACCGTTTGGAAATCCGATCTGTGGCAGTCAAACGTTCAGGAGGAAAGTGATGTCCGATCATGTAATTCCCGCGCCGCAGGTGCATGTCATACCCGTAGCGGGGGGCGGCACGTTCCCGGTCCGGCGTGTCTACTGCATTGGGCGAAACTACGCTGCGCATGCAATTGAAATGGGCCATGACCCGAACCGGGAACCTCCATTTTTCTTTCAAAAGAACCCGAACAATTTGGACCCGTCAGGGGAATTCCCGTACCCTCCGCACAGTTCCGACGTGCACCACGAAGCAGAAATGCTTGTTGCGCTCAAGTCCGGCGGCACGAATATCTCGGTGGACGATGCATTGGATCATGTCTTTGGGTACGGTCTTTCGCTTGATATGACCCGTCGCGACCTGCAAGGACAGATGAAAAAAATGGGTCGCCCTTGGGAAATTGGGAAAGCGTTTGAGCGCTCGGCGCCATGCGGACCAATTCACAAGGCATCAGAGGTCGGGCACCTCAACAGAGGTCCGATTACTCTGACGGTGAATGGTGAAGTTCGGCAAGAAGGCGACTTGAACCAGATGATTTGGAAAGTCCCCGAGATGATCTCTTACCTGAGCGACTACTTCGAGCTTGCGGCCGGTGACGTTATCCTTTCAGGGACACCGTCTGGTGTTGGTCCCGTCAACCGTGGGGATGTTATGGTCTTGGCCGTCGACAAGCTGGGTAGTCTGACCGTTCGCGTAACTTAAGACCTGCTGCAAAAACCTTACTCTGCGAAACAAACCGACGCTTGTGTAGACGGATAACAGATGCCCCATTTAGTCGCTGAATTGATCGCACACCACGCAGACACTGCAAATGCCATTGGTGCGCCTGGCCGGTCTTGGTTGAGCTACCTTGGTTTGCGCGAGCATTGCGCGAAGGTCAAAGAGGATCTGCATCAGATCGGAATAGGGCGCGGCGACAGAGTGGCAATTGTGTTGCCCAACGGGCCAGAGATGGCGACTGCTTTCATATCCGTCGCCCAGGTTGCGACGACGGCACCTTTAAACCCAGCGTACACTTACGAAGAATACGTCTTCTATCTGAAAGACCTGAAAGCCAAGGCACTTCTTGTAAGTGAAAACGAAAACGGCCCAGCCGTGCAAGCGGCGACGGAACTGGGTGTAACCATCTTGCGGGCTTCTGCTGATAGTTCTCGCCCAGCCGGGCAGTTCTCCGTTCTAGCGTGTGACCCAATTGGAGCGGCTGATGCATCAGCACCGGGCGAAGATGACGTCGCCCTGATACTCCACACATCAGGAACAACGTCGCGCCCTAAGATCGTTCCCTTGACGCAGGCCAATATCTACGCGTCGGCGCAAAACGTGGCTTCGTCTTTGAAACTGACGACGGACGATCGCTGTCTGAGCATTATGCCCCTGTTTCATATCCATGGGTTGATCGCGGCCGTCGCTGCGTCCTTGGGCGCGGGCTCTCAAATTAGTAGCACTCAGGGCTTCAATGCTCTCAGCTTTTTTTCACAACTCGCCGAAGTCGATCCGACTTGGTACACTGCAGTTCCAACAATGCACCAAGCCATTCTCGCCCGGGCTGCGCGTAACCAATCGATCATTGAGCAATCACGATTGCGTTTCTTGCGGTCTTCTTCCGCGTCGCTGCCTGCGCCGGTAATGGAAGAGTTGGTAGCGACTTTTAATGCACCTGTCATTGAAGCTTACGGTATGACTGAGGCAACACATCAAATGTGTTGCAACCCGCTTCCTCCACAAAAGCAAAAGCCCGGATTCGTCGGAGTAGCAGCGGGCCCCGAAGTCAGAATTGCAGATGAAACGGAAAATGTATTGGTCGCTTCGCGTGACGTCGGAGAAATCGTTATCAGCGGTCCGAACGTGACACTGGGATACGAGAGCAACCCGCAGGCAAATGCAGACAATTTCTTTGAAGCGGATGGAAAACTCTGGTTTCGCACCGGTGACCAAGGGTCGTTCGACGAAGAGAATTACCTGCGCCTGACCGGACGCCTTAAGGAACTTATCAATCGTGGTGGAGAAAAAATCAGTCCACTTGAAGTTGACGCCGTGCTTCTGAGCCATCCGGACGTCGCTCAGGCAGTTTGTTTTGCCGTTCCCCACGAAAAACTGGGCGAAGACATAGCAGCGGCGGTGGTGCTCTCAGAAGGAGCCGCGATTGCTGGTCAGGAAGTCCGGGATTTTGTGGGCGCGCGGCTCGCAAAGTTCAAGGTGCCGACTTCAGTGGTTATTCTCGAAGAGATTCCAAAAGGTGCGACTGGTAAGATACAAAGGATCGGGCTGGCCGCTAAATTGGGACTGGCAAAGGCTTAGACACATGAAAATTTGCATCTTTGGTGCCGGAGCTATCGGAGGTTACGTGGCCGCGAAGCTTGCGCAGACTGACGTCGACGTTAGTGTTGTCGCACGTGGACCCCACCTGGCCGCAATGCAAGAAAAAGGGCTGACCCTTTTTGAGGATGGGCGGGACCCGATCAACGTGACAATACGAGCCTCGGACAATGCTACTGATCTCGGCCCACAAGACTATGTCTTCATCACACTTAAGGCGCATTCTGTTCCAGTAGTCGTGGACTCAATGCAGCCGTTGATTGGGGACGAAACGACTATAGTGAGCGGAGTGAACGGGGTGCCTTGGTGGTACTTCCACAAGCAGGGTGGCCCCTTCGAGGGGACGCGGTTGGCATCTGTAGACCCGAGAGACGCGCAATGGAACGGTTTTGGACCGGATCGAGTGCTTGGTTGTGTTGTCTACCCAGCCGCAGAAGTTATTGCTCCGGGTTCGATCAAGCATGTCGAAGGCAATCGTTTTTCATTAGGCGAGCCCGATGGCTCTAAATCAGATCGTGCCGCCAACCTTTCGGTCGCATTGTCCACCGCCGGGCTGCGTGCGCCTGTTAGACCAAGAATTCGCGACGAGATTTGGCTTAAGCTATGGGGCAACTTGTCGTTCAACCCGATTTCCGCTCTTACCCACTCAACACTTGATGTCTTGTGTACCGATAAGGGTACACGATCTGTGGCGCGTGGAATGATGCTAGAGGCTCAGGAAATCGCTGAAGAACTGGGGGTTAGGTTTCCGATTGATGTTGAGAAACGAATTGATGGCGGAGCAGCTGTAGGTGCGCACAAGACCTCGATGTGGCAGGACTTGGAGTTGCATCGACCTATGGAAATTGATGCCTTGGTCACTTCGGTCCAGGAATTAGGGCGTCTAACTGGGATCGCAACACCTACGATCGATACTGTAGCGTCGCTCATAAAGCTGAGGGCAAAGGTCGCGGGTCTTTACTAAGTTTCTGCCGGCGATCATCTGAAGAGATCAGTTTTGGGCGGGCGGGGAGCTGAATAGCGATCCGGCGCTACAAACACAGCTCTTTCAAGCGTCTTGTTAGAAGGGTCTTGTCAGAGGAACTTTGCTTGAGCGGGGAAGGGCGAGTGCGTAGCGTTTGGAAATGACAAAACCCGCCGCCTTCAAGTATTTCAAAACCAGTCCGGAGGGTCTTGTCAGAAGAATATTTATTTAGCGGGGCAGGTTGGTTGCGTAGCTTTTGCCCATGATCAGTGTCTTTGCCCCCTAAAATTGTGCCACTACTTTGGCCGAGAAGGGGGAACAAGGGATGGCTCGGAAGCGATACTCGGACGAAGACATTCT
>NZ_JBQFQR010000044.1:0-22454 GCF_056536985.1 Ruegeria sp. CH8
AGCATTTGACGCCTGGAATGCCGCCACTCGAGCTGCTTGAAGTCCGGGCATCAGCATTCCTTGGTGGGTCGGAAGTTAACGTGACAACACCCTTGAAAGTCATAGTTGGTCTACTGCGAAGGTTTCGCAGCTGTTGGGGTCACCTGTCTGGTATCCGCGATGGAACCAGTTTTGCCGTTGAGCACTGGTGCCATGAGTAAAACTGTCAGGGACAACAACGCCACGCTGGGCGCGTTGCAGTGCGTCGTCACCGATTGCGGCGGCCGTGTTTAGGGCTTCTTCTATGTCGCCGGGTTCCAATACGCCAAAGCGCTTGTCAACGGCGCGGGCCCAGACGCCTGAGTAGCAGTCAGCCTGAAGCTCGACCCGAACCGACAAGGCATTTGCCTCGGCTTGGCTGGACCTGCTTTTTGCGCGGTTCACCTGTTCCAGAACGCCCAGGCTGTTCTGGACATGATGCGCGACCTCATGCGCGATGACATAGGCCTTGGCAAAATCACCACGCGCGCCCAGCCGTTGCTCCATCACCTGAAAGAACGACGTATCCAGATAGACACGCTGATCGACAGGGCAATAGAACGGGCCGGTTGCCGAAGCGGCGCTGCCGCAGGCCGATTGAGTTCTGCCTGCAAACAGGACCAGAACCGGCGGCGTGTATTGAATGCCCGAATTCGCGAAAATCTCGGACCAGATCGCTTCCGTGTCGGCAAGTATGACAGCCACAAACTCTTCGGTTTCGTCGTCAATTTGAACCGGGGCATTTGCTTGCGGAGGAGCAACCTGACCACCGCCGCCCAAAAACGGCGTGACATCGACACCAAAAAGCAGGCCGATTACGACGACCACAATCAACCCCGCGCCGCTCATACCGGCTCGAGATACCCCACGCGGCGTGTGGCGCCGGTCGTCGATGTTTTTGCTTGTACGTCGTCCTTTCCAGCGCATATGGCCTCCGGCCCATCCGGGCGTATCAAAGTTTAAATTTGTCGGTTCCCCGTCTTACGAGGTTTAAACGGGGAACCGATCCGGGCCTCCAAAAACTGGCACAGTGACTACGGTTTCTGTAGGACAATACCGGGCGTCACTTCTTCACCACTCACGATTCATCCAGTGCTTTGGAGTGCCCGAATTCCTCAACCGTCGATACCTGCGGTATCGCGCGCAGTCTCAGCTGGTGTGCATCTATTCGTGCTGACGCCAATCGTCGCTTGCTGGACCTGGCGTTTCGCAGCTTTTTCTGGTGTGCAGTCGGGGTCCACCACGTCGCAGCCGGCAATCGCAAGTATCGCGACAACCATCGCACCCCCCAGTAACTTACTCACTGTCTATTCTCCTTTTCTGTGTTGAATCAAAACCCAGCCAAACGCTCGGCCAGCCAGAAACCGGCAATGCATCCGATGGGATATCCGAGAAATTGGCGCGAGGGACCTGGCGCGAAGGACCAGCCCCAGACGATCTGCATTGTCTTTTTCAGCACCTCGAACACGCCCAGCACGGCAAAGATGAACGCAAGCTGCCCCGCCTCGACCCCGAGGTTAAAGGCCAGCAAAGCCGCCGGGATGTCCTGTTCAGGCAGACCGATCTCGGCCAGCGCACCGGCAAAACCCAAGCCATGCAACAGGCCGAACCCAAACGAAATCACCCAGGGGAACCGACTCGCCAGTGTCTTTGGTTTGTCGTCAGACCGCAGAACCTCGGTTGCCAGAAAGACAATAGACAGCGCGATCACGGCCTCGACAGGAGGGCCGGGCACGTTCAGAACTCCAAAGGTGGCCAAACCCAGCGTGATCGAATGCGCGACAGTAAAGGCGGTCACGGCCCAGATCAGCTGGCGCAGGTTGCGGATCAGCACCAGCAGGGCAAAGACAAAAAGCAGGTGATCCCAGCCTTCGAGGATATGTTCGAACCCCAACACGCCGTATTGCCATAGCGTCTGAACCAACCCCTGCTGCGCGGGCAGCGTGACGGCAGGCGCATCCGGTGTCAGGCGGAATGTGGCCATGTTCTCGGTGTCCAGATACCCCACCCGCAGCAAGACGTCCGTTCGCTGCGCATCAAGCTTGTCGATCAGGATCGTGTTGCCGCGCAGGTCTTCGGTGCAGGTCATGCGCCAGACCTGTGTCCAGGCGCGACCGTCAAAGACAGGGGCATCAAAGGTGGGCGCGGTACAGACCTCCGGAAGCACAACGTCGATATCCATTGGAGCGCCCCGAACATCGGGCTTGCGCCAGAACACGTACCAGTCGCTATCGGTCTCCTGCGAGATTTCCAGATACCCCGGCTCCAGCGCGTGGGCATGGCTAAAGGCGGGCACCAAAAGCCCAACCAGCAGCGCGATCACGGGCAGAAGATGCCTCATGACTCACCCGCGGGCATGCCCGTTGTCCCAAGGTCTTCGATCACATAGGTGGATCGCAGATTGTCTATGAACAGTTCCGTCGCACGCTCGGCTTGCTTCTCGCGCCAATCTGCCAAAACGCGATCCCGGATCGCGCCAAAAGGCGGTAAGACGGCATCCCATCTGTTGTCGATCCGAACCATGTGAAGCCCGAAAGACGACTGAACGGGTCCGCTCCATTCACCCAATGGCAAGGGTTGCAACTGGTCGAAGAAACCCGTTCCGAAGTTGCCATCAAATGAAGATCGGACGCTCAGATCAAACCCCGTCGGTAGCAGCGACGCCTGGCCCAACTGGCGGTGATCTTCCCCTGCAGCCAAACGCGCCCGCGTCTGGCCAACAAACGTGCCGCTGGGGTTTTGCCCCAGATAAACAAGGCTGACCGCAATCCGCGCAGTGGTCGTGAACGCCTCGGCATTGTCTGACAGATAGGTTTGCAACACCTCATCATCGGGACGGGCCGCGCCCGCTTCGGAGGTCAGAAGGAAGTTCATCTTCTGCACCAACCTGTTGCGGATGATCTCATCATTGCCATCCAGCCCAAGCGCCAAAGCCTCGCGCACAAGCACCTCGCGGTTCAGCCAGTCGGCTTTGAGTTTGTTCAGTTCTTCGTCGGTCGGAGCGCGCCGCCATGTATCCTCGAACTGGGCAGCCAGAAGATCGATTTGCCGTTGTTCGAGAACAATGACGCGCGCATCGGGCTCACCTGTCCATTCCGCGGGCTGCGCCAGCTTGAACCAGCCGAAGATTGCGATGCTGAGAATGGCAAAATGGACAAAGGGTTCCCGGATGACCCTCTGCAACACGTTCTGTTTGTTTGACACCGGATCACTTGGGCGCGGCGAATTGGTTGATTGCCAATGTTTGTTCACATCTATCTCCGATCCAATTTCATCGGCTCTTGGGGACCAGCAATTTCAGCGTGAAACTAACCGTGTCGGCAGCCACGATGGCGTCATCGTCGAAATTGTGTTCGTAGGAAAATGACCATTGCCATGGTAGCCCCCTGCTTCGGTTGAGTTTGGACACTTTCAACCCCAGCGGAACGCTGCTGAAGTCGCCAGCGTCCCAGTCGTAGACAAACACCATTTCCGACGTGCCGACCGACCAGCCGTTTCCAAGGGTGTAGTTGAACACCGGTTGCAGTGTGGACAGATTCACGTCTGGCCGATTGTCGTCACCGGCGACCGTGATGAGATTCTGGTTAAACGCCCCCCAAAGCCCCCAATTCTCTTGCTTTGCAAAACCAACAGCTGGACCCAGCGCCCATTTATCCGCGCTCAGCCCATCGCTGCCCGTGGGCAACAAGGCGACCGCGCCAACACCGAAACGCCCCCAACGCCGATCAAAAGTCATGAGGTCAAACAGGGTCGTGTCGCTCAGTCCGGCCTGCCCGGTGGGGCTGTCCGTCACGTAAGGCAGCGTAAGCCGCGCAATATGGTTTGTTTGTCCGAGAGTGAACGGGATCGCAGCACGAAACTGAAGCAGGCTGCTGTCTTCGGAAGAGTTGTGCAGGTCAAACGAATGAAAGCCTTGCAGCTGAAAAGACATGATCGACGCTGTCGGATCGTTGGCCGCCGATTGAAGCGACTCCGATTTTTCCTGTGCCAGGACAACACAAGGGACCAGAACTCCTGCAATAACCCATGACAGTGTCAGCTTCATGTTGAAAGTCCCGCAGGTCAGAACGCCAATGAAATCACGGCCGTCAGGACATTGCTTTCGAACCGCCGCTTTGCCGCAAACTCATGTGTGTATTTAAGCCTGAGGGAAGCATCGGCGCCCAACAGCGTTCCGCCCTCGTAAGTCACGAGAGGCCCAATCCCGCTGACCTGAGCCCGCAGGCTGCTGGCCCCCAGGGCGATCCGGGTAAGCTCAGCACCTGCGCCACTGTCATCCTCAAGCTGATGGTAGGTATAGCCAGCGAGGCCAACACCCCAGCCCGAGCGGAAGCGCTGCACCACCGCGCCTTCTAATTGAAACGCAGGGGCCGTCTGGTAGTCGGTCGCATCGTTTTCTTCGCTGAACAAAAGGCTGGCCGCTCCTGAAACCTCAAAACCACGTTCCGGAACGAACCACGTCGCGGCAAAGAAGGGCTGGAACGACCAGACATTCTTGCCTGCATTCAATACTTGAACTGTGCGCTCCTGCAGATTGATGGATGCCGTATTATACTCTCCAGTCGGGGCATAAACGGTCAGCCCCGTACTATAGTGCAGATTGCCCCGATGCCAACCCACCAGTCCGGTCAGGCTGATGTCACCAAAACTGGACAACGTATCGTCAATGCTGGCTCCTTGCAACGGAGGCCGTATTGCCGTGAACGTGAGTTCAGCAACAGGAAAAGGAACAGTGAGGTTTATGGCGGGTGTTCCGCCAAAGAGCTGCGCGTCGAACACCTGAGTAACACCCAGTCGCCAGAGATTAAGTTCGAGGTCTGCGTCAGCCGCAATCGGAAGACCCGCAAGCGAAACGCCGTCCACGCTGCCATCAAGATGGTCGAATGTAAGGCTTGTGTAAGTTCCCGGCTCGGGCACGAAACCGGCAAACGTATCTCTGGTTCCCAGAAAATAGGCGCCCAACCCTCCTTCAACCGCAATCGCTGGTTTTACCGGCAGAACTGTAAGGGTAGCAATGATGGCCGCGCCCATCATCGGACGCTTGTCACGCAAAAACATCTTCATTTGTCACCTCGTTTAAATCACTTCACGCGTTTGCCGCGCTTTTTTCGGGTTTTAGGATCAGGGCGTGTACCAAATGGGTGAGGTATAGGCCCGGTCCTGAATGGCCTCAGGCGCGCCTTCCGGCAGTTCGACACCAAAGAACTTGTGGTCATAGGTCGTCCAGCGCGGGGTTGGGATTTCCAGAACACGCGTGTAGTAAAAAGCACTTTGATCTGGGTCGAATTCCGGGTCTTCCCAATAGGCTCCAAGGATCGGTTGGCCTATATCGTTTGTGTAAGTGGCTTCATCGGAATCAACAGAATTCCCGACCGGAGCAGCGCATTGACCGTCGATGACCTTTCGATCACCGCATGCAATGTCAAAGACCTTTTCACTGGTCGTTCCATCCGCATTCAGCCAGCCCTTGATGATCTGAATCCGATCCAGATTGGCCCCGTCCGGATCACGCAACGCCCGCACCAAAAAGCGCGGCGCACGACCTTCACTCGTTCCCAGATCACCCCCCATAGGTACGCCATTGGCGTAACCGTGAGCCGCGAAATCTGACCGAGGGAGGTCAGAGGCATCAAAGTCGTACCCTGCGAAGACACGGACGCGCAGGCGCGTACCTGTTGTTGCATAGACCTCCTTGCGCATCATCGCGTCAAAAAGGGCTTCGCGCGTGTTTTCGCGCGCCCAGATGGCAGCCAAACCGGAGGCGCTGGTCTGCCACGCATATTGCGCAACACTTTCGTCACCTCCTATGCCCCCCACCACTTCTTCAAACCGGATCGGGTCTACTGTCGGTTCGAGGGCGACAACCTTACCGAACATGTTGTTTTCTTTAGAAGTTGAGAGTGAAGTATGTGTGTCGGTCGAGCCGATCATCCCAAACCGGAACGGGTTCACACCAAATTCAGTCTGGTAGGCCAAACCTCGCTTGAGCGCTTCGCGCGCATATTCGTTTGGGATCATCTCGGGCGTCTTGGGATTGGGACCAAGCTGGCCCTTGTCCCATGTCTCAAAATCCGCAAACGGGTCATCAGGTGACAGCATGGGATGGGCTTCACCATCCCCTTTCATTTGAGTCACTTCATATAGCGGCTCCCAACGGGCGCGGCGTGCCGCATATTCGGCATCAAGCGCCTCGTCGCTGTCAAGCTTGACAGTGTCAAACATCAGCCCGTTAGAAAGGTTTCCATTGTGTGGAATGGCCAGAAGGCGGTCGCCTGTATCCGCCTCGTATTGCGCCATCCAGTCCCATAGATCTTCTGGATCCACGCTGTCGTAGGCAGAATAGGGTAGTCGCATATCGGCATTCTCTTTTCCGCCGCGATAGATCACATTGCGATGCAGGTTCGAGCGATCAAAGGTCGAGGTCCATTCAAACCCGATAAATGCAGTGAAGGCACCGGGCTGGTTGTGGCTTTCGGCAGCCGCGGTAATCTCTTGCCAGACGCTGTCATAGACGCCGGGTACATCAGCGAGTGGGTCTTCCCCAGACGCCTTTGTCACAGAAAAAATCTCCCACGCGCCGGGTAAATCCCCCGCATCAATGGCAGCCTGAAGCGACTGCCCGTATTCTGTTTCGAGAAGCCGGGTGTCACGCGCCGCAAGCAATGGCGCCGTCCCAAGATTCTCGGCGTGATCGGCAACAACGAGAAAATCGAGCGGACGCGACAAACGGGCTGGAAGCCCGGTTGATGACGTGACCGTTTCGCCTTTGGCAAAGCGATAGGCCGCGTCCGGCCCTAATGTGTTGCCGATCAGACCGGCATCAGCGGAATAGGTCGTATGCACATGGGTGTCGCCAAAGAAAACCTGGTTGGGGAAATCCTGGCTTGGATAGGGCGAGTATTCGCCGGCAGGAGCAACCGGCGGCGTGTCCTGAGCGTGAAGCGCCCCTGCCAGAGCAAGCGTGGATACAGAAAGCGCAGCGAGCTTTTTCATCGCAACGTACTCCTCAATTTGCGGGCGTGTACCAAATGGGCGATGTGTAGGCGCGTTCTTGGATTGATGTTGGGACATCCTCCGGAATTTCTACTCCAAAGAATTTTGCGTCATACGTCGTCCAACGAGGTGTCGGAATTGCCAATACTCTGACATAGTAGAAAGCAGCCTGCGTCGGGTCGAACTCGGGATCTTGCCAGAAGCCACCAAGGATCGCCTGACCAATCTCATTGGTGTAGCTGGCATTCGCTACATCTACGGTGTTGCCGACCGGAGCCGAGCACTTCGCTGAAACAAGAGCACGTCCGCCGCAAGCAATATCGTAGATGCGCTCCGACGTTGTGCCATCGGCGTTGTTCCATCCCTTTACGATCTGCACACGGTCTAAGTTGGCACCATCCGGATCCCGCAAAGCACGAACAAGGAAACGCGGCGCACGGTCTTCACTCTTTCCCAAATCACCCCCCATAGGTACGCCATTGGCGTAGCCATGCGCCGCGAAGTCCGACCGAGGGAGATCGGATTCATCAAAATCGTAACCCGCGAAGACACGAACCCGGATACGTGTCCCTGTGGTCGCAAAGACCTCTTTTCGCATCATCGCGTTAAAGATGGCTTCGCGCGTATTCTCACGTGCCCAAACCGCAGCAAGCCCGCCAGCACTAGTGTTTCGCGTAAAGTTCTTTTGCGCGTCGTCCTCTGCAAGGCGCGCTGTTGCAGCCTCATCAAATCTGATCGGGTCGGCAGTTGGTTCCACCGCTGGAAATTTACCGAAGTAATTATTCTCCTCGACAGTGCTAAGCGACGTGTGGCTGTCAGTCGACCCGATCACACCAAACTTAAATGGGTTCGCCCCCAACCTATCCCCTATTGAAAGACCACGCATCAAAGCGGTTCGGGCATACTCATTGGGCAGCATTTCGGGCGTTTTGGGCTCGACTCCAAAGCTACCACCGTCCCAGGTCTCGAAGTCGGCAAACTCATCATCGGGAGACAGGAACGGGTGTGCTTCACCATCGCCCTTCATTTGAGTGATCTCGTACAAAGGCTCCCAGCGCATGCGCCGCTCAGCGTAAGAGGCGTCAATCGGTTCACCACTTAGCAGACCGGTTTCCGAGAACATAAGCCCGTTCGACAGATTACCATTGTGCGGGATGGCCAGGAGTTGCCCTCCGGTCAGCTCCTCGTAAGAAGCCATCCAGTCCCAAAGGTCCTCAGGGTCCGGGGCCTCGTAAACTGAAACCGGAATAATCTGATCTGCTTTCTCCTTGTCATCCTTGAAGACCACGACGCGGTGCAGATTGTTGCCGGAGGGGTCAAGGGTATATTCAAAACCAATGAAGGCGGTGAATGCACCAGGAATATTGTGCCTGTCTGCGGCGTCTGTGACGCGTTGCCACATCGTAATCGACATGTCCTGGTTATCGGCTAGCTCGTTCACGCCGGTCTGCCGCATCGTAGCCCAGAAATTCTGAGCGTCCCGTCTAGCTTCAAACGTCCCGGGTTTGGCTATCTCATAGATCTGACGCCCCCATTCGGTCGCCAGCAGATCCTCGTTGGCTTCTTCAATCGCTACGGGTAGTCCCAAGTTTTCTGCATGATCAGCAACAACAAGAAAATCAAGGGGGCGGCTTAGTTTCGCATTCTGCCCGGTTGTGGAAACGACTGTCTCCCCTTTCGCAAAACGATAAGCCTCATCCGGGCCCAGCAAATTGCCGTTCAAACCCGAATCCGCTGAAAACGACGTGTGAAGATGTGTATCGCCAAAGAAAACCTGATTGGGGAAATCCTGACTCGGATAGGGCGAATAGTCGCCTGCAGGAGCAACAGCCGGCGTGTCCTGGGCGTGGATCGCCCCCGCGAATGCGAGCAGTGAAACGGAAATAGCGAGTTCCCTGATCATTAAAGTGCACTCCTCAATTTGTGGGCGTGTACCAAATGGGCGATGTGTAGGCGCGATCCTGTGTGGTCATCACAACGCTGTCCGCCATTTGAACATTGAACTTTACAGCGTCATAAGCCGTCCACCGTGGAGTGGGGATTTCGATGACCCGGGCATAATAGAATGCGGGTTCTGCCGGATCGAAATCCGGATCGGTCCAGACGGCACCAAGCTCGGGCGCACCGATGGTGTTTGTCCAGGACGGCACCGACAGGTCGACGGTATTGCCAACCGGCGGCAGTTTTCCGTTCTCATCCGGAGACCGGTCACCCCCCCACGCGACATCATAGACCTTTTCCATGGCCTCGCCGGACTCGGCATCGATCCAACCCTTGATGATCTGCACGCGGTCAAGATTTGCACCCGACGGATCACGCAGAGAATAGACGAGGAAGTCAGGCGCTTCGCCGTCTGCAGGCGTCGCAAGATCACCACCCATGGGGACCCCGCCATAGTAACCGACCTGAGCCAGATCACGACGGTTCATCGCGTCGGCTTCATAATCGCCACCAAAGAACCTTACGGATAGGCGCGATCCGGTCGTCGCGTAGGTTTCGCGCCGTTCCATGGCATCAAAGATCGCACCACGAGTATTTTCCGTAGCCCAGACAGCGGTCAAACCCGCGGCTGAATAGATGGACGAGTCATACGCAACATCACCGTTCGGATATGTCCTTCCGACATGCGCCGCCCGTTCACCGTTGGGTTCATAAGCAGTAAATTTGCCATAAAAGTTGTTTTCCTGCGCCGTGGTCAGGCCGGTATGCGTATCAGTAGCGCCGTCGGCACCAAACTTGTAGGGGTTGGACCCAAGTACAGCGCCCAGTTCCAGCCCACGCAACAAACCAGACCTTGCATATTCACCCGGCAGCATCTCGGGCGTTTTTCGAACTGTCGCGTCGAGATTGCCGTAATCCCAAGTCTCGAAGTTGGCAAACTCATCCTCGGGCGATAGCATGGGATGCGCTTCGCCATCCCCTTTGAATTGGGTCCATTCGTAAAGCCGTTCCCACTTTTGGCGTGCTTCGGCATATGCCGGATCGAGCGGCGCGCCATCGGCAAAATCATCAACGAGCGGGAACATCATGCCGCTTGAAAGGTTGCCGTTATGCGGAATTGCGGTAACGTCGCCACCCGTGACCGTTTCGTAGTTCTCGAGCCAAGCCCAGAGGTCACGCGGATTGCTCGACCCCATAGGTGGTGTTGTGGTGTAGGGCACGACCTGACCTGCGCGTTCGGGCCCATCTCGAAAAATGACGTTGCGGTGCAGATTGTTGCCCGAGACCAATGAGGTCCATTCAAAGGCGATGAAAGTGGTGAATACCCCGGGGTCGTTGAACTCTTCCGCCGCGGCGATGATATCATCCCAGACCCGCTTGTAGGCCGGATTGCCGGGCTGGTAGTTGAGTTCGGACGAAATTGTGCCTTGTGCAAACTGTTTTGTGAGTTCCTGAGCTGCCATACGGGCCGCTTGCCCACCTTCTGCAAAGGCTTCGTGAAATTGTCGCCCTTGTTCATCGGCCATGATGTTGGGCGCACCGGACAAAATGTCGGTAATGGCGCCCATCCCATCGGAATGATCTGTGATCATATAGAAATCCAGGGGACGGGAGAGTTTGACAGGTTGACCAGTGTTAGAAATCACCTGCTCACCACGAGCCAATCGATAGCTGTCGCGTGGCAAAAGTGTTGTTCCACCGCCTCCCGCATCAGCCGACAACGCGGTGTGGACATGCGTGTCGCCGAACAATGGCCGCGTCGGAAACGCGCGGTCGGCATAGGGGGAATAAGGGCGCCCCTTCAAAACACTATCGGACGCTTCGGGCGGAGCTTCTTGTGCAAAAACGCCCGTCGCAAAAAGTGTCGCAGCGAGAGAAGGAATGATTTTTTGCATCAGGTGTTCCTTACTGTGTGGGCAAATTGTTATGGATGATGGATCGGCGCGCTTTCGATTCCGGGCCTGTCAGAACGCCCCAATCAACTCGGTACGGTCCCCCGCAGCCTGCCAATCCGGAACCATGAGTGGTGGCAGATGTTCGCGGACCTAAGCCGGACTGGGGGCATTGAATGCCCCGGTGAAGCTGCCAATACATAGGAGGCCGCCTGAACCAGCCGAGAGAGAAAAACCGTTCCAATGAAGACATCAGTCACCCTAAAGAATCGCAAACCTATGTCTGAAATGTCAGATTCGCCCCCTTGACTGTAGCCATTCGAATAAATCTATTTGTCCGAATTCGGACAGAAGGCGGAATTGAATGCACATATCAAGCGCAAATGCGAAAAAATATCTTTCACATCATGGCTGGGCTTCAACCCTATCGGGTGAATTGCTGGACGCGTTCCTGGGCATCACTCACCATGTAACGCTTGATGCCGGGCAGCCGCTTTATTCCATCGACGACCCTGCCAGTGACCTCTTCGGGTTGGCCTCGGGTGCGATTGCTATCGAGTCAGCAGGAACTGAAAACGTGATCGAAAAGAGCTTTCTGATGCACCCTGGGGTGTGGATTGGAGCAGCACGGCTGGCTGGAACAAAAAGACGTAAAATCGGCGCGTATGCTACGCGCCCTTCGACCATTTTGGTTGTCAAAAGCAACGAGTTCGTGAGTTTTGCTGAGATTTACCCGGATATTTGGCGTCGACTGTTGTTGAACCAGATCCAAAACCAAGAGCGGGCGATTGGTTTTGCCCATGATCTCATGCGCCGCGGAAGCCATGAACGCCTTGTTGCCGTCCTGGCCAGAATGGCCGGGCTGTATGAACCCAACCCTCCTGTTCCAGCGATCGTCGATGCCACGCACCGAGAGATCGCTACCTTGACCAACCTATCGCGCGGTGTTGTTTCTTCTCGCCTTGCGGAACTGGAGCGCAAAAAACTGATAAGCCTCGGACGCGCCAGCATAACCATAACGGATCCCAAGGGACTGTTGGCATTGCTGTGAACTGTGTTCACGAGGTGTGAGCGATCCGCGTAAACGCGTGTAGAGGTTTAGCCGAGAATGGATGGTTCTTTTTGGCTGTGCGGCTCAAACATTGGGTTGCCGACAAGACAAGCTCAACGCCGCAACACAAAACACAAGCGCCAACGCGCCCCAAAGTGGCGCGTCTGTACCAAAACTGTAAAGTGCAGTGCCGAGAACCGGCCCGGCAGCAATTCCCATTCCGCGAAAAGCCGTATTGATGCCCGCCACTCGACCCTGATCCGTTGTACCGGCCGATAAGCTGAGCGCACCCATAGCGCCAGGAGCGACTGCCCCCAGAGAAGCACCAACGGCGATCATGCCAATCGCCAGAACCAACACATCATCCGCCAGAATCATGATCCCTATTCCGGCCAAAGCGCCAATACTGCCTGACCGCAGCAACCGACGCGCATCCCATCCCTTTCGTGTTGCCACAAACACTTGTGATATCGTCAACGACAGAGTTGCGCCTGCAAGAATAAAGCCTGTTGATTTCATTGCCTCGGTACTGTTTACTTGCAGGTCATCCATTAGTTTAAGCCCGATGATCGGAACCACCATGGTGTAGCCAGCAAAGCCTGCCATCGTGATCGCAAAGAATTTCCAGAACCGAGACAATCGAATGGGTTTTTTCGTCCTTGGCCGGATATGTAATTGCGAGGTCGGAAGAAATTTCAAAGACAGAAAAAACGCAAACAAGCCTGCTAGAAGAAGCGCAACAAAGCCGACTGCAATGCCCCGCTCGGCGGTCAACCAGAGCAGCATTGAACCTGAAAGTGCGCCCAAACTGACGGAAGCCCCCATAAGACCCATGCCTGAGACGCGCGTCTTGCTGTCTGTAGTATCGGCAATGAGCGCCTGCGTCGACGGAATGAGCGCCCCACCGAACACGCCCTTTACGGTGCGGGCAACTGCAAGCGTATAGACCGTTGCGCTGCTGGCCAGAACCAACATGTTTGAGAACACCAGCGCCATTATCAACGGGCTGAGCAAAACAAACGGAATAGCGGTCAAAACCAGGGAACGGCGGCCCACGCGCTCTGACAAAACGCCCCATAGGGGCGCTGTGGGTACAACAGCCAACGCGCCGAGACTTAGGATTATGCCGACTTGTAATTCGGTGATGCCATAGTCCCGGCTCACCGGACCAAGGCCACCGGAAAGCAGTGCGTTTGACGCAGCATAGACGTAGACACCAGATACAATTGCAAGGCGCTTAATCAGGATCAATACGTTACTTTCAGTTGCCAATATGAAATAATTAAGATGTTCTCGAGCATTAGGGCCGATTGAAGCAAGATCAAGTTCTTATGTTTGTTGAGAGGGTTCCGTTGCAATCCTTCGACCATTGATGATTTCGGAATTAGCGAGTGAATGTCTGTCGGTCGTATCAAGTCGAAAGCCAGCTCATGATTTCTTTCAAAGGTGCACAGGCACCGGAGTATGTGATCCTATTCGCAGTGTTCTTCTATGTTCGATACGGCGTTTCCTATCGCTATCTGGAAGAGATCATGGCGAAGCGAGCCAGCAAGATCTCTCCAATTTAGCCAACATCACATGTTCAGAAGCGCCCCAACGCCTCCAGGGCATGTAGGAAGAAGGCCTGATCGAATTGAACTACGGACGTATCAGAACTCTCGACCCGATCGCATTGGATAGTAACGTCGCGGAATAGAATTTTGGTTTTGTTACCAGGTTCTTTGAAGTATGAATCCAGGTTGAAAATTGCAGTGGTCAGCTGCTCTGATGCAGGTTTTTTGCATTTAGCCGCCTCGACGGGCTCTGAAGGTATTTTCCATGGGTCGGCCCAAACCGATGTCGTCCACGCCACCCAACTGGAAATCCCCGAACTGGCGAATATCTCATTGCCGATAGCCTCGATTCAATTTGGCACCTTGACAGGCCAAGGACTTATCCGGTCGGAATACGGACGTATCGTTTTGATCGATCCAGAAGGCTTGGGGGGATTCGATAAATGCTTAAGTGGCAGCAAAATCTCAGGTCATCGCGCAGCCCTGATCGCAATCGAAGTGCGGTAAGTTTTTTGCTTTTTGTCGTCATCGTATTCGGTTTCGTTTCCACGCCAAGAATGGTAAACGCTTGCCCGGTGTGCACGACATTGCCAGAGACAACGCTCGCAGATCACCTACTTGCAGCCGAGATCGTCGTTCTGTCCGGGCCTGCTCCGGATAATCCCTTCAAATTCACTCCCGTAAGGGTCATAAAAGGCACTTCCGAAGGGCTTGAGCGGATGCCCGAAATCCCCTTCCTGATCGATAGCCGTACGCGTGCTGCATTCCGGGCCGACCCTGACAAGTTAATTTTGCTGACTTTTGGCACCACAACCAAAGATGCGGCCGGGCGTGGGCTGTCGCGCAAATGGACCAGAATTTTTTCTCTGACCCCCGACAGAGAGCAATTTCTCGAAGCTCTATGGATCGTGGGTGAGCATTGGCGACCGGGCAAAGGGAACTACGCCGAACGGGTTGAGTTTTTTGCACAGTTTCTTTCGGACAAAGACTTGGTGCTACGCGATACCGCACTGATCGAAATAGATCGTGCCCCCTACAGCAGCATCCAGATTTTGCGCAACAAGGTTCCTGTAGACATGTTGCTGCAAGAATTCGGCACCATTAACCGGCTAAGCTTTGTTCCGGTTTCGATCCGACTGATGGGGCTGCAAATTGACGATGACAGGGCGAGAAAAGCGGTTCAATCCCGGTATTCACAAGCGATGCATTCAAACTCGGCTTACGTGTACGAATGGGCTCTGTCAGGGATCGCCATGGACGGATTGTCGGCCATTGAAGTCGTCAGCGATGCATTGAAGACGGAGACCTTGAAGCCGAACAGCAAGCGATCGCTTGTGCGTGCATTGGCCGATTGTGGCACGGTATCTCCTGCATTCAGAAACCGGATTACTGGGGTCTTCGCCGAGGTATTAAAGGACGATAGTGCATTGGCAATGGAAATTGCGATTGCGATGCGGGACTGGAACGAAACTCAGCTGGATGAACAGCTGTTGGCCTTGTTGGACAGTGAAAACCTTGACCCGGTCACGCAATTTATCATTCAAGCCAAACTTGCGCCCAAAGACTGAAGTCAAAGAAGTTTGACGCAAATATCGTTTTTGATGACGTTCGTTGCGTGCGCGAGATCGACATCGCCCGGAACCATGAACGTTTTGATCAGCCGATACCTGACCTCGGCAATACCCCCAAACGCGTGGCCGTTTGCAACGTCACAGGCAAGGGCAAAATCATTGTATTAGTGAAGACAATCGAAAACCGCGGCACCCGACAGACAGATAAGGCCTGGAAGGTTCGACAAAGTGCCGTTTCAGGGCAAGGCTACGGCTTCGAGGAATACGACCGTCATACCATCGGCGGTAAGCAGCTCCATCGTCGGACCGGTCACGACCGCCTCGCTCACCGCAGCCATACCTTTGGTCCAGGCACGCTCGATTTTATCAAATGGCGGTGGGCAAGCCGTCAACGTCATGGGACCAGCAGTCAAAGACAGCGCGGAGCCTTCAAGTGCGTAACTTCCATTGATGATGTTACAGCCGACAGTCGACGTAAAAGCCCCCTCACTGGAGCGCAAAATAAAATGGGGTTCTCGCTCGGCCTCGGTATTCTCGAGCACGCGGCTTGCAATCGATAGGATACGCCAATAGGTGTTTTCAACATCCGCGTCCGCCATTGCGCGCTCACAGGTCAGTCCTGGTACGAACCCGGCAAGCCGCTCTATCACAAGCATATCGCGCTTGCCACCTTCCATGCCTTGGCGTTTCGCTATCTCGCCTTCGAGTACTACAACGACCGGCGTCATCGGCGCGGCCTGTGCATCCAGGTATCCGCGTTCGGCATCAAGGTAAGCGCCCTCGATCGCGACCGGGTAAGTGTCTTTTGTCCCGCATTCTGTAAACGTCGCGGCGTCTGCAGAATAGACGAACTCTCCGATCATTCGGCGGGGCCGTTCAACCGGGATTTGTACTTGAACCATGTTGATCTCCACATCCATGCCAGCGCCGTCCGTTAACACCGGTGTATGCGTGTCAGTGGTGAACAGTAACCGCTCGCCTAACCGCAGGCTCGCTCGGACTGTGTAACGCCGTGTATCCTGAATGACATCGGGGTTGTAGGGGATCGCGAATTCGTAGGGCGGGTTGCCCGCTTCGTTCACCGTCACTGTGCTGAGGATTTGCGCCGGGACATCCATCAATGATACATCCTCAAGCCGAACCTCGAAGGTCACTCCGGGCGGCATGGCGATCCGTTCCCGGAATGTGGCCGTTCCAGTAATTGTTTCCATCGCATTCGCTCCAAACCCGGCGAAGCAAAGAATCGTCGCCAGGAAAGACTCAAAAACTCGCATCGCCGTAATCCTCTCGATTATGTCTCGACGTCAACCTATGGCAGAAGGAAGCTAAAGGTCCATGACGAATGATCTTCTGAACCATGACCCGATCGCACGTTCAGCTACGTTCTTGAACCAATACGCTTCAAGCGCGCTATGGTGTGAGAGGCTGAATCAAATCACATTCGAATTAAGAAATTATAGTAGTGGGCATTGGCGCTACCTCAGCGTCTCATCCCATGTGCCCCGAATCGTGAATTATCACGCTTGACTGTTGTCACTGTGCCCTTAATTTCTGGACGCAGATGCATCTTGGTGCATTTACCCAGGTTTTGTGCCCTTAATTCTCGGATATCCACAGGCCACCAACCAGGGACCTCACATACATTCGGTGAAGGACCGAAGGGTCCCTGTACCGGATCACGTCTGCCTAACACACGACTTATCCCCAGAATGCACGGTCTTGGAATTTAAGGCACAGTCCGGCAATTAAGGACACAGTCCAGAAATTAAAGGCACAAATTGGAACTGATTTTACTCAATTTTTTGAAGCAAGCGTCCAGAAATTAAGGGCACCGTGACACACGATCAAACCGCCGCTCTGTTTCGCCCCAAACGTCACCGCCTTTCAGCCCATTCCTTTCGACATGCCCGCGCCGCTGCTTTCGAAATTTGGACCGAATATGGACGCGAGCTCAACGCTTGAAATCAACGTACAGTTCCTGTCTCGCGGGCCGTCGAAAATAACCTGACAAAGCCGCTCTACAATAGGCAGATGGCTCTGTTGCAACAGAACCCACCTCGCCTTCTTGAATTCTGTTACAGAGCATGACCTACGCCTGTATTACGCTCATTATAAGGACTTTTTGATCGTTACATCCAAGGTATCTTCAAAATACTATTACACCCGATAAGTATCGCTTATCATGTATTATTGATTTTGCCTTGAAATCGGCGCAGACTGGGCCCCATGAAGCCCCCTGCCCCACATCTCCCCGCCGCCTCCCCTGCCCTGTCTGCGGCAGATCAGGAGGCGCTGACCGATCTCTATATCCGCGGTACGCCCGCCAACACGCTGCGGGCTTATGAGCGCGATCTGCTCTACGTGACGGCATGGAAATCCGCACGGTTCGATCGGACGCTGGACTGGCCCGAGAGCGAGGCCACGGCCCTGGCCTTCATTCTCGATCACGCCCGCGATCTTGAAGATGCGTCAGAAGAGGACATCGCGCGGCAGGTGGCGGAGGCGCTGATCGCGCAAGGGCTGCGCAAGTCCCTCACCTGCCCGGCGCCGTCGACGCTGGACCGGCGCATCGCCTCCTGGCTGGCCTTTCACCGGATGAAGAACCTCGCCTCGCCGTTCGATGCGCCACAGGTGAAACAGGCCCGTGCCAAGGCGCGGCGCGCTGCGGCCCGCCCCCCGGCCCCGAAGTCGCAACACCCGATCACCCGCGACATCCTCGAGCAACTGCTGGCTACCTGCCACGGCAGCCGTCGCGATTGCCGCGACCGGGCCATCCTCATGTTGGGCTGGGCCAGCGGTGGGCGGAGGCGATCCGAGATTACCGCGCTCATGCGCGAGGATGTGGCGCTGAAAACATTCGACAAGGAAGGGATGATCCGGCTTTCGCTGCTGGAAACCAAGACCACCCAAAAGGGTGAGACCCCACGATTGATCCTCAAGGGTCGCGCCGCGCAGGCGCTGGTCCATTGGATCGAGGTGGGACAGATTAATGATGGGCCGCTGTTCCGCCCAATCTCCAAGGCGGATCGGGTGCTCGCCCGTCGCCTGTCCCCGGATGCGATTGCTCAGATCGTCAAGCACCGGCTGAAACTGGCCGGGTTGCCAGAAGATTTCGCCTCGCCGCATGGGCTGCGGTCCGGGTTCCTGACACAAGCCGCTCTGGATGGAGCGCCGATCCAGGCCGCCATGCGCTTGTCCCTACACCGTTCCATGGCTCAGGCGCAGAAATACTATGACGATGTCGATATTGCCGAAAACCCGGCAACAGACCTGTTGGGGTAAGATGGAACAAAGGGAAACGCCGGGCTGCTGGCCCGGCGTTTTACCCACACGAAATATAACATCAAAACCTTACCCGTGGGTAAGATCATCCTCTTCCTGCAAATCGTCGATCAGGGTTGCAATGGCCTGCTCCAACTTAGCGCGGTCCACGCGGGTAAAGTCCAGATCATAACGCAGCTCGATCCGCCCGCTTGAGGCCGAGCATTTCGCGACCCCTGCCCTCCCCGATACCTGAAACGTGGTTTTAGCACGCCGCGTTTTTCCGGCCGAAGTATTCATCGGTTTTTTCGGAGCGCTTGCTTCGGCCTCAACAAACGACCGCAGAATCGCAACTTCACGCGCTCCGTCGCGGTCCGGCTCGCTCATCACTGCGGTGCTGACCTGGCGGATCAATCCGGCATTGGCGTCGAGTTTTCGTTTCAGCTCAACCCCCAGATTGCGCGGAATGTCGTTTGGATGCATCAACACCTTGTCCAGCCTCATCAGCAAGCTGGCGAAAGACCGGATGTAGCTACGTTTGGTGTAGCTGGCGGATTTAAAAAGGATCGCAACCGCTTTATCCACATCGGCGCAGTCATTCGCCGGATCCTCGGCATAGGCCCGGGCCAGCGCGCCCATCTCGGCAAATGAGATATCCTTGCGGATCAGGTTCTCATCCACCATGCGACGATAACTGTCGTTAAGATCGGCAGCCTCGGCAACACCCGCGGGGATCCTGGCATAGAGATCGTCACCGGTTTCCTCGAGCAGCGCGCGATAGGCCGAAAGACGGCGCATCCCCTGGATCAGGTCGAACCGCCCGTCGGAACGCCGTTCCAACCGGATCGGGTTCGACAGGCCGATATCGCGGATCGAGTCCTTCAACTCGTCGAGTTCGGGGTCGGGGCCGGGCTTGCGGTCCCGGGTCAGTTTTTCGGTGACCACATCAGAAAGCAATACATGCTCGGTCACCAATCCTTCGGACCGCAGGCGAACCAGCTCATGCGCCAGACGGTCATTTTCGGCGCGAATGGTGTCCTCGGTCGATTGCTGATCGCGCAACGCGTCGGCGTTTTCCGAGATCGCCGTGGCCATCGGACCGCGCCGTTTCTCAAGCACCTTGTCCGGAACCTTGCCGACCGGGATATCCTCCATTGACGGCATGTCGATGTCAAACATTCTGCGTTTACGGCTCATGCGTCATCCTCCAGCTGGTCCCAGGCCGACAGCATCACGCCCCGGAATTCCTCATACACATTGTCAAAGGTCGAGCGCGCGCGGCGCCAGGTTTCCCGTGTCATCTCGCGGTAGTCCATCTCGTAGACTGAACTCAGGAAGCGGCCGGATTGTTCGACCGCGCGGGTCATTTCAACCGGATGCTCGGCGACGTGATCACCGAACACCTTCTTGAACGCATGGAACATTGCTAGGTGCAAGGCGTTGCCCGGTTCATAGCGGGTCAGTAGGAAGCGCATCTCGCAGAAGGTTTTGGGCAGGCCGATCTTACCCGTGGGTAAGGTCTTGTCGAACCCATAAGCGAGGTCTTCCAACGCCTCGGCCAGCTGACCGATGAACGAGGTGGTCGAGTCGTACTCCCAATAGCCGGGGCCAGACGGAACATAGAGCATGTCAGCGGCAAACACCGCGTTCATCGACTGATACCCAATAGCAGGCGGGCAATCGAACAGGATCAGGTCGTAAGCATCATCCGGGATCTGATCCAGATACCGCGACACGGCAGCGAAGAACGACCATTCCGGGTTCAGGTGACGATACTGCGCCGAAGCAAATTCCACGAAGGCTGCGTTGGCGCACGAGGGGATGACATCGATTGTCGACCACGAGCTTTGCTTGATGAAGTCCGAGATGCGCAGATCGCCCAAGCCCATATCGGTAATCGCGGGTGGCAGTTCGCGGCGGGGCAGGGCGGTGCCAGACTCGGCGGCCGCGGGGCGGTTGTTCATCCGCTCGGTCTCGCGGATCAGGTCGCGGGCCATAATGCCCCAGACAGTGAAATCCTCAGCCACGTCGGTCAGACCCATGGAATGGCTCAGCGTCGCCTGCGGGTCGAAATCCACGACCAGCACGCGGTAGCCGTCCAGAGCGGCGGCATGGGCCAGGTGCAGGGCGACGGTAGACTTGCCCGCACCGCCCTTGAAGTTCGCCACCGCCGCCCGGATGGCACGTTTGCCCGCAGGGCGGGGCGGCATCAGGGATTTGCGATTCACCTTGAGCCGCCGGCGCAGCTCGTTCACCTCTTCCAGGCTAAACCAGCGCTGGCGGCCTTCGGGCTCCACCTCGCCACCGGGCAGAGAGGGATCGGCGGCCAGCTTGCCGCGAAAGGTGGACTGGTTGACGCGAAAGATCAGTTCAGACACTTCCCAGCTGGAGAACCGGCGTAGGGTCTTCTCCATCTCGGGGCTGAAGGTCTGCTGGCGAATCCAGCCCTGCAGTTTGAGCGACTGATTGCGCAATGCGTTCAGGTCTTCGTGCGTGTACATGCCTCAAGTCTCATCGTTTGGGACGCTATTTTATATGTGTTTCCTATTTACGCTTGATTTGCGCTTTACGCAAAAGGAAATATGATAAGACTGTGATCTTACCCACGGGTAAGAAATCAAGGGCTTCGCGGGCGCGAACCGATTCGGAGGCCTCATGATTCGGCGGCGGGCAAGATTACGGGCCCGGAGACCCGATTTAGGGGGTCACGATTGCGGACACCACCCTATTTGGGGGGACAAAACAGGCAAATAGGGGGTCAAGCAGGATGTCCCCCATCACCAATATTTCACCTATTTTCTTTTTGAGTATTGAGATGGGATCATCCGCAAACCGCCCTCAAATCAGACTCCGCTTGACAGAATCGTCGGATTGGACGCTAATCAGGGCATCAAGGTGAAAAGCGTTGGCAAACAGCGTAAGACTGGCGGTATAACCGTCCGAGGCAGACAGAGCGGTGAGAACGGGAATGCAGGTTGCAAAACCGGTCGGGCGAAATGCGCCCGCAATAAAATATGATATTCTCTCGGCGCTGACCGTGCACGCCCTGTCAGGCGATAAGCATCGTCAGCGCAGTATCCTACGTATCATTGCCCTGATCACTACCCGCTATAACTGGCGCAACAATGAACTGTCGATCGGCCGCGAGGAGATCGCTCGCCTGTGGTCGGTGAACGAACGCACCGTCAAACGCGAGATGGCCAAGCTGCGGACTATGGGGTGGATCGCAGTCAAGCGTCCTGCCGCGCGCGGACGGGTGGCAGTTTATGAACTGGACCTAAAGCAACTAATGATCGACACATCCGAAGTGTGGCCGACAATCGGGTCAGATTTCCAGGCGCGGATGACGGAAGAGCCCGAAGCGGAAACCAATGTGGTACCCTTTGCGGTGAAACCGTCCGCTCCGGATGCCGGAGATGGAGATATCTGGACGCAGGTTCAAGCCATCCTGCACGGGCGCGACCCTGAGCTTTGGGCCAGTTGGTTCCGGCATCTGACAGAGGCTGACAGGGCAGGGGGGGTCATTACGCTGATGGCTCCTTCTCGGTTTATGGCCGATTATATCGCACAGAAATGGTCGGGGCGGTTATTGGCCGCCTACAGCCGTGTCGATACCGATGTGCGCGCCATACGGCTGGAAGCCGCGGAATAAAGGAGGGCCAATCCTTGCTTTAGTTTTGAACGCACATGGGTTGCTTGAAGTAGTTCAATTGTCCCAACCTCGGTGCTGTAGGCCCGATTCTTATTAAAGGCCACGATGTCTTCGGCAGGATCCTACTTCTGCATGGTGATCACCTGTAACATTGAATTCGTGTTTGTAGCACCGCGGCCTTTTGGACGTTTCGCAGAACGTGCGATTTCGTGGGTATCGATTAGTAAGGCGGAAACGATTCGTCGCGCGGCTCAAAGGTAGTGCTAAAAAAAGGTCATTTATGCGCATTAAGGGCGGGTGCGACTAAGATTTATACAGTTCTATGGGATATGTCGCAAACTTTAGAAGGGCCAAGGTATCGACTTACCGGACACACTCATCCTGCGATCTTGGCAAATTGCCGAAAGCCAGATGTCGTAGTGTAGGGGAATTGCTGCTTTCGGATCATGTTGGCGACTTTGATGCCGTCCAAAGTAGCTGATGCGGATCTGAACGTCTTGAACCCACACATGTGCCGTACGC
>NZ_JBQFQR010000045.1:0-22115 GCF_056536985.1 Ruegeria sp. CH8
CCGGGAGCAATTTTAGAAAATACAGATTTCTAAAATCACTCCCGGCTTCCTCTTGGAGAATATGATAGGATAAGGTAGTTGTGTTACAAATCTAAAATACAACCCTAGGTATGCATTGAATAGGCCCAACGATACCACTGTCTTTTCCGTACGCTTGCCAGTGGATGCGCTGGAACGTCTTGAGGCGGCTGTGGCCGCGCTCGGGGCCAAGAGCCGCAACCAGATCATCCAGCGTCTGATCTATCGGCTGATCGGTTATCTCGATCCTGACCCCGCTGTTGTGGATCTCTGGCAGAAGCATCTGCGGCAAGTTCAGGGTGGATACACGAACCTGAATCAGCTTGCGAAATCGGCCAAGCGCGGCACGGTGATCTGGACGGACGACGACCGCCGCGACGTCGAAAACCTCCATCGTGCCATCATTCAGCATCGCCAAGATCTGAAGGCACTGATCACTGCGGCCCGCCGGAACCGGGAACCGGAGGCCGCCATTCGGCGGCTCCTGCGAGAGGAAGGGGAGGGTGTCGGAACATGACCACGGCAGCCCTTGATCTCACTGCAGCGGATCTGTTCGAACTTGCCTTCCGAGAAGCGCAGAAAGGGGTCGATCAATCCAAGCGGATCGATGTTCAGCTCCAAACTGCTAGGCGCATGAAGTTCCTGATCTCGCGCGCATCGTCGATCAAAGCCCGGCTGGGGGCCGTGTTTGGCAAGCCGGAAGCGGTTGTCAAAATCGTGCGCAAGGGTGGGGTGAAAAACGCACAGGAACTACGTCGTCAGATCAACTACCTGACCGTTCGGGCTGAAGGTGTTCTGGACATCCAGGACAATGGGGTGACGCCGCTTGATAACGATCAGGTGGGGGATCTCATCGAAAGCTGGGCGGATGGGTTCTCGGGTAAAACCAACTACGGATATACCCGTCATATGATCGTGTCTTTCCCGGAAGGCACCTATGCGGATGCGGCCCATGAGGCGGGTCTTGAGTTTGCAGAACGTGTCTTTGGCAGCGGCGAATTTGGCGATACCTGGGATTACCTGACGGTGTTCCACAACGACACAGAGAACCCTCATGTCCATCTGGTGGTGAACTGCCGCGGAGTGGATCATGGACACTGGCTTAAGACCGGCATGACCAGCGAAATGAATATCGATCGGTTGAGGGCGATCCAGGTAGAAGTGGCGGAACAGCTCGGGATTGAACTGGCCGCTACCACGCGTTTGGAACGTGGTTTGCGTCACGAAGTGGAGACCGACACCTGGAAAGTTCAGGCCGGGATGTCAGTGGTCGAGACCACGCCGGAGGTCGAAGCAAAAGCCCGCGATGCAGCAGGTGATGTGATGGCCCTGTCCATCGCCCGTATGTCTGATCTCTTTGATGCGCGCGCCAACGCCGTCAAAGAGAAGATCGAAGAGTTTGCCATCCAACTCATAGAAGGAGACGCCCCTGTGGTCTCAAGACTGGAATATCTATTGAACCAGGCCAATCATTTTGACGACTTTGGTGAGCCGGGTAGCCCATCCTACGTTTCTCAGCCAATCATGGATGCCTTGCAGGAACACCATCATTCGGGGGCTGACATAGAGACGCTCGGCCCCGACCTTAAGGCTCATGTCATCACCCATATCAACGAAGTTAGGAATGATGAGCAAAGCCATCCGCATTTGTCTGCGCTTGCGGATATCGTGGGAGACGGCGATTTCCAGACATCCGATGACTATGTCACCGCGTCCAGTCGCTATGTCCGCTACATGCAGGACCATCTGGGCGAAGATGCCTTTGTCACATTGCAGGAGCAGACGACAGAAATCCTCAAGTCCATCGACAACATGGAAAACCTTGCGCGGGAGGTAGAAGACCCCAGGCTACGCGCTGCGATGGATGTTCAGATCGGCGAGCTGAAAGGGGAGGTTGCTGATCTACGCCCCTACGATCCGGATCTGCAGGTGTTCACCATTCAGGATGGCAGATATACCACTTCGCTGAGCGCGGCCCAACTGGACGCACTGGATCCAACAGAGGCCGAAAAATGGCTGGCTGTGAGGGAAGAGATCGTCGGCTCCGCTAACGGCTTTGGGCTTGACGGCAATGCGTTCCTAGCGCGCTACAACGATCATGAGACCGTGACGCTGGGCACGACGATGGTATGGCGGCTCGCGGATATCTCAACCGCGGCGGCTCATCTCCGCGATCGGGGCTTACCAGATAGCTATCAACGGGCCGAGTCTGTTGTTGGTGAGCTACATCAGGTTGCGTCGCGCAGGATCGCTGAGGTCGTGCAGGAGATTGTTCAGGTGCGCGAGCAGGTGGCGCATAGCCGGGAGGATGACGGACATAGCCTATAGACACATCCAGATGCGCGGCCAGTCGCTTATCAGTTTGTTTTGAAACCCAACGGTCAGCGTACTGCGCTCATTGAAATAGTTTGAATGCATAGGTTCATCGCAGTCCATTCGCTGGTTGGGCCGTGTTCGGCGCATTCTTCGCCGTGTCGAGACAGCGCTCAGAGATCGTGATATCAAGATTTATCGTTCTTTTGGGAGCGCCACTTGAAACCCGATCTCAGCCAAAGCGCTCTTGAAGCGACCGACTTTTTAAAGGCCATGGCGCATGACGGCCGTCTGAAGATTTTGTGCCTGCTTCTTGGGGGTGAGAAATCTGTTGGCGAAATCGAAACCACCCTCTCCATGCGGCAGGCAGCAGCGTCTCAGCAGCTCTCACGTTTGCGCCTCTCCGGCTTGGTTGAGTCAAGACGAGACGGGAAAAGCATCTATTACAGGATTGCGGATGACCGAGTGTTGGCGATTGTGGAGGTGCTGTACGATCTTTTTTGCAGCGAAGATGCGGAAAAGTGACTTGCATTCGATGAGTTAATAACGGGGCTGGATCAAATCAGACTAGCGAAACCGCAGAGCCCTTTGCGCGACGCCCTCAAGCAACTAGAATGAGACAATGGAGTCCGTATCCTAACTCTCCAGCTGGATGACATGATTTTTGTATTTTTGCCTTGTGGCTAACCGGTGAACATAGCAACGTCGTGTTGAATTTTGGTTCAACTATAAAGAGGTAGGTCACATGGCTGGAAAGTTTGAAATATTTGAAGACAAGGCGGGAGAGTTCCGGTTTCGGCTCAAAGCCGGAAATGGCGAGATTATTCTGGCCAGCGAAGGTTATGTACAAAAAGCAAGTGCCGAGAACGGCATTGAGTCCGTGAAGACAAATGCGCCAAATGACGACCGGTACGAGCGTAAGGAGACGAAGTCAGGCGGGCATATGTTTAACCTCAAAGCCAGCAACGGTCAGGTGATCGGCACCAGCGAGAGCTATACCAGTGCATCCGCTCGGGATAATGGCATTGAGTCCGTAAAACGAAATGCGCCAGACGGGCGTGTAGAAGACCTGACCTGATCGGACACAGACTAAGCTTCGGCTGGGCAACGTGCTCGCCGAAGCACTGCACTGGTGGTGAAGAATTGCACTATCATATGCACCGCGTTGGCTTCAAAAAGTAGAAACAGAGCCCAAGCTCCAGAGAGCAGTTTTGCGTAACACACCGGATTTTTTATCCACCTGGACGAGGACTGCAGTCGAACTGTGGCGGGCATTCAAATCCAAGTTTTGCAAATTTCGAGACGCGCACCAAACGCGCTGTTCAATTTCGTGCAGCAATGGCTGCTTCCCAGCCCACCCCGAGCATTCAAAACACGACTCTGCAGATGCCGCTTCGCGGACTTTGCAGACATCCGCATTTTTGCGCCAGAGGACCGGAGACAACCCAAACCAGACATTGGCGACGAAACTTCGCAATCCCGTGTATGCAGCTTTGCAGCCGTTTTTTGTCCAAGTCGAACGACCATTCTGACAGAAATCGCCCGACGTTATCCGGCGTCCGCCATGTGCTCGACCAACGAGGTCAATTGTTTGTCTCCATATCCATCCGCCCACGCCGCTTTTGTGCGGTCATGCATCATTCGGATGAAGTCAGCCGGAGCATTCAGAGATTTGCAGGTCTTTAGAGCGTCCTCCTGGGCCAATGCGTAGACTTTTAACGAGGCTTCAGCGTCGTCATAGTCCTCGGTTGGAACGGTACGGACAAAGAGATCTTGGTAGTCATTTACCAGCTTGATCGTGGCAGGAAGTTGATCGACATAGACCTGCATAGGAACACCAGCTTTCTGGCAAACCAGTGCACCGTATATCATCCCGAACATGAAACCTTGCCGGACAGTGAAGAGACCAGCAAAAAGTGCTGCAAGAGCTGCGGGTTTCTCACCGACTTGCTCCGACTTTCCCCCCAGAGATCTTATTACTTCGCCGTAGCGATCCCAGGTTCCGTCACTGCCTACGGTGAGGATGGTGGTGTCGCTGCCACCGATGCCCGAAGGGTAGGCATTGATCATGCCCAACATGTAGTCTGCGTTTTTTTCGCTGAGAAATGAGACCAGTGAATCAGCATCGGACGTGTCGCCGGTGCTCATGTCGCAGATTGTTTTCCCCTTCAAAGATACACTTAGACCGCTGATCAAATCGACAGTTTCCTTGTGACTTTTGATACAGACGATGACGAAATCCGACGCTGCAACAGCATCTTCCGGCGATGCGCAAATAACTGCACCTGCATTTGCAAACGATTTTGTCTTTTTAGGCGTCCGATTCCAGACGCAGACGCTGTAACCTGCATTGAGCAGGCAATGCGCCAACGCCGAACCCATGCTGCCCAATCCGAGTACCGCAAGCGTTGCCATGGTTTCCTCCTGTTCTGGTTATTGGTGTTTCAGTCAACATGCGTAAGAACCGAGAAATCGCGTAGTTGTAAATTTTTCTGTATTGTTAGATTTTCTGACTCATGGATTGGCACACGTTTCCCTCGCTGACTTCTCTCCGAGCCTTTGCTGCTGCCGCAGAGTTTAAAAACTTGACCCGCGCAGCAGCGGCGCTGAACGTGACCCATTCCGCGGTCAGCCAACAAATCCGAGGACTGGAGCAGCATCTAGGAATCCAGCTTGTTACTCGGACGCGACACGGTATCGCTCTGACCGCGCAGGGAGAATTCTTAGCGGCGGGCCTACTTGAAGCATTCGCCTCAATAGCGTCCCTGACTGAGAGCATATCAAGTGCAGAGGCGGTTCGCCCGCTGGTGGTCAGTGCGACACCGATGTTTTCAAGCGCATTCCTCATGCCGCGTCTATCGGCGTTTGTTCAGGAGTTCCCGGATATTGAGCTTCGGATCGACTCAACAATCCTGGCTGTCGACCTCAAACCAGGGGGCATTGACATAGCCATTCGATACGGCACCGGGCGCTGGTCGGGACTGGTCTCGCAAATGTTGCTACCTGGCTGTCTGACAGTGGTTGCTGCAAAAGAATTGATTGGAGAACGGGTGCTCAAAGGCCCAATTGAATTGCTCGACTTTACTCTTCTTCAGGAACAGGCTTCGGTCGAATTTGACCTGTGGTTGGAAAAGGTTGGAGTACCACCTGGTGCCGATAGGAGAGTTGTTCGCATGCCGGGCAACATGCTGCTTGATGGAATCCGCCGTGGTGATGGTATCGGGGCAACGGTTCCGGCATTCATCTCTGACGAATTGAAGTCTGGAGATCTCGTGGCGCTTTTCGATGATCCAATCCCGCAGATCGGATATCACCTCGTCACGCTGCCTGGAGCAGTTCGTCCAGCGGCAAAGGTGTTTCAGAAGTGGCTTTCCAGTTCAATTACCGAATATGAAAAAAGCCTTTTCAGATGGACGCCTGCTCACTTGATATAACTGTTATTGGCGTTCGACTCGAACGGATAGCAAAAACCCAGAGCGGCGATGATTTTTCGCAAGATGAGGACAAAAAAGGCCGTTTGCCCACTGAGCTGTTAAAGCAGACGTATCGCAGCGCTTCCCAACGCTGAAGCCGACTTCAATCAAAGTCAGAAGTCAGTCCTGTGCACTTTCGCATGGTCTAAACACGTAGCGACCAGTATGAAACAGAAAGGAGGACAATACATGGAGCGAAAGCTGGCGGCCATCCTGATTGCTGACCTTGTCGGCTTTACCGCCCGAATGGAGCGGGACGAGAAAGGCACGCTCGAAGTCCTCTCAGCGCACATTGACGAAACCTTTGTTCCGCTTGTTGGTCGGCATCACGGTCGCATTGTCAAACAGATGGGTGACGGTCTGCTCGCCAAGTTCGACAGCGCTGTCGATGCCGTTTCATGCGCGGTTGAATGGCAAAATTCGCCAGTGGTGGGCTCCGACCCACTTCGCTTTCGCATCGGTGTCACTCTTGGCGACATTTTCATGCGCGACGGAGATGTTTTTGGTTCCGGTGTGAACCTTGCGTCTAGGTTGGAGCAGCTTGCCCCACCCGGCGGTGTGTTGGTGTCTGACGCTGTATATCGTGTGGTCGGGAACCGTATACCGGTCGCCTGGGAGGATGCTGGTCAGCACACGGTAAAGAACGTTGCCGAACCGGTACATGCTTGGCGCATTGGCGGGTTAAGCGCAGTATGTGCTGAACCGCCTCGGCCTGAATCATCGGGAAAAGCCACTATTGCGGTCCTGCCTCTACACAACATGAGCGATGACCCCGAGCAGGCCTTTTTTAGCGACGGGATTGCGGAAGACATTATTGTGGGCTTATCGCGTTTTCGAACGCTCAAGGTTGTTTCCAGAAATGCGTCTTTCAGGTTCCGGACACAGGACACAGACCCAGCCAAAATCGCGGAGGCTCTCGGCGCAGATTACCTGGTTGAAGGCAGCGTGCGGAGGGCTGGCAGCCGCGTGAGGATCTCGGTACAGCTCGCTGACGCCCGTACAGGTACTCAACTTTGGTCGGATCGATACGACCACGAACTGGAGGACGTTCTGGCGGTACAAGACGAGGTGGCCCGAAGTATCGTCGCAGTGTTGCCAGGCAGGGTCCAGCACGATGTTGTCGACCGTTCGACACAGAAACCAACGGATCAGATGAAGGCCTATGAGCTGATGCTAAAGGGCAAGGCACTACGCGACGGCTTGAACGCACGAGATACGGCCAAGGCGAGAGCATTATTGGAACGAGCGGTCGCGCTCGATCCGACCATCGCGCGATCTTACATGTATCTTTCGGACACATATGTCATAGACTTGTGGCTTGGTCTGGCAGACGCTGACGCACCGGCCCACACGTTGAAGATCGCCCGAAAGGGCGTGGCACTGGATAACCGGGACGTCTACATTCAGGACCAGCTTGGCTTTGCTTATCTCTGTGCCGGATTGTGGGATGAGGCCGAAGCGCAATTCAACAAGACACTTTCCATGATAGAAAGCGAGGCGGAGTCGATGGCTTGGTGTGGCTATGCTTTCCTACTGCTCGGCCAGCACGAAAAGGCGCGCGACGTAGTTTCGGAAGCTATGGCGCTGGACCCGCTACATCCGCCTGCCATCGACTGGATTATGGGGCAGGTCGAATTTTTCAACGGTAACTATGAAGCAGTGCTTGGTTTTCTGATGGGAGCAGCGCGGCTTAACTCGCTGGCCACTGCCTTTGTCGCCGCGTCTTACGCGCAGCTCGGACGACAACGAGACGCCTCCGACGCGTTGCGAGAGTTCGTCACCGAACGTCACGATGAGTTCACAAGTCGAGGTATTGTGGTTGAGGATGACACGGTCAATAGCCTTGCCCGCGGGTTTCGGTCTATGTGGCGGCGACCGGATGATTTTGAACGTCTTGCCGATGGGTTAGCGGCGGCAGCCCGAATTCGCCAAGCATTGCCATAGTTTTTTGCCAAACGCGGTCGTTCTATCCTCAACTTTACTGCATGGATTTTGCGCACCATCGGGTCTAACGTTGCCCTGTGGAGGAACGGAAATTGGACCGCAAGCTGACCGCCATACTTTCCGCCGATGTTGTTGGCTTTTCCAAACTTATGGAAGACGACGAGGAAGGCACGCTGGGACGCTTGAAGTCACATCGACTGGAAACATTCGATCCGACGGTCAGCGAACATAACGGCCGTATTATCAAGCTGATGGGTGATGGTGCGCTGGTAGAGTTTGCCAGTGTTGTGGATGCTGTGAATTGTGCAATGGCCGTCCAGTCAGCGCTGGTGCAGTGCGGTGGCCCAATCCGCCTACGCATCGGGATCAATCTCGGTGATGTTATCATTGATGGGGACGACATCTATGGCGACGGTGTCAATATCGCTTCGCGGCTGGAGGCGTTGGCAGAACCCGGCGGCGTTTGTGTGTCCGATATTGTCCAACAAGCCGTGCGCATTAAAACCGGGCCGATCTTCAGAGATCTTGGTGAGCAAAATCTGAAGAACATTGCCCAATCAGTGAGAGCTTGGCATTGGTCCGCTCCAAATGAGCAAGACGCCATCGAACCCATCGCCGACGGCAGTACACAATCGGCATCCGAAAAACCATCGATTGCTGTTTTGCCTTTTGACAATATGAGCGGCGATCCCGAGCAAGAGTATTTTGCAGACGGGGTAAGCGAGGACATAATCACCGCGCTATCACGCATTCGATGGTTGTTTGTAATTGCCCGCAATTCAACGTTTGTTCACAAGGGCAAGGCGGTGGATGTGCGTCGGTTGGCACAAGAGCTTGGCGTTCGTTACGTGCTTGAAGGCAGCGTCCGAAAAGCCGGAAACCGGGTTCGCATCACCACACAGCTGATTGATGCCGAAAGTTCCAATCACCTTTGGGCCAACCGTTACGACCGGGAGCTCGATGACATTTTCGCACTGCAAGACGAGATTACTGAGACAATCGTTGGCAGTATCGATTCAGAACTGCGCGGCGCTGAGCAAGACCGGGCGAAGCATAAACCAACTTCAGATCTCAACGCTTGGGACCTGTATCAACGGGGAAATTGGCATCTAAATCGCTTTACCAAGCAAGACAATGAAAAGGCTCGTCAGTTGTTTGAGACGGCCACGCGGACTGATCCGAATTTTGCCTTGGCCTACGCCGGCTGCGCTCTTGTAGGCGTCTCAGACGTCATAATGCGAATTGCCGACCAGTCTTCCGAGACTGTGAAGAATGCCATAAGGTTTGCGGAAAAAGCGAAGGCTTTGGACGACCGTGAAGCTTTGACCCATTACGCACTCGGCCGGGCGTTCTGTCTTGCTGGGGACACGGATTCCGGGATCGCCAGCCTGGAAAAGGCCATCGCGCTCAATCCAAACTTTGCCCTAGCACATCACGGCATGGCCTTCGCGCTGAAAGCCGGAGGGCGTGCGGAGGGCTCGCTGGCTCATGTGGCCATGGCCATTAAGCTAAGTCCCGACGATCCCTTGTTATGGACGTTTTATGTCAACAACGCATCGGCATACTATCAATTGAGGGACTACAAGCTTGCAGAACACTGGGCGGGCAAGGCCGTTAGAGAAAACGAGCGTGAGTATTGGCCAAACTTGTTCCGAGCAGCAGCACTGGCGCAACAAGACAAGTTAGATGAAGCCCGCGCAGCCGTTACCAAAGCTCTTGCTCTCAACCCCGAATTCTCGCTGTCATTCGTCGCCCAAAGTTTGCCCGGCTACAATCAAGACTACTTTGAACATTTGGTAGAGGGGCTGCGAAAAGCCGGAGTGCCGCAGTGACCGGTTTGGAGTAGTCGACATTTTCTGCAACGAGCATGACTGACCGGTCGCAGCCCAAACCCGACATTAAAAACAAGACTTTGCAATTCCAGCTTTGCGAACTTTGCCGCCCCTCACCGAACGAAACAAGAGGTTTCGTGCTACGATTGCAAAGAGACTAAAGCTGTAAGGAGAAGAAGTCATGGATGGCAAGGTATGTCTCATCATCGGTTTTGGCCCGGGCTTGGGTGCCGCATATGCTGAGGTTTTCAAGCAGGCCGGTTACTCTCTCGCACTGCTGAGTCGTTCGGGCGCCACACTCGGTGACGACGGTTCAACTGATACGTCAGTTCGATCCTACAGATGCGACGCCGGAGACCCTGAAAACTTGAAGAAAGCGCTTGCCACAGTCCAGAGCGAACTAGGCGAAATTGATGTCGTTATCTACAACGCAGACCTCGCACAGTTTGGAACGCTTGAAGACGTTTCGGAGCTCCAGTTCGAGCAGAGTTGGCGCGTCGGGGCTCTTGGTCTTTTTACTACCGCAAAGCTTCTAGGGCCTCAGATGGTCGAACGTGGTTCCGGAGTGATCATTGTGTCGGGCGCGACCGCTGCGCTTCGTGGGAACGTTTGGACTACTGTTTTTGCGCCTTCAAAGTCTGCCCAACGTACGCTGGCAAATGCACTGGCAAAGCAACTCGGTCCTAGGGGTGTACATGTGGCGTATCTCGTTATCGACGGTGTGATCGACACCGAGGACACTCGAACGAACTTTGCACCAGATGAACCCGATGACTTCTTTATCAAGCCAGAGCGGATTGCGGAGACAGCTCTGATGTTGGTGCGACAAGACAAGTCGGCCTGGACATTCGAACTCGACATTCGCCCCTTCGGAGAAAAGTGGTAGCTCTCTGACAGCCCGAAGCAGCCATTCACAAGAGGACTTTGAATATCCTGAAAAGCAGACAAAGCTGTCGTTTTCTTTTAGCGCCCTATGGTTGTCTTTTTGACCTTTTAGGCACGCCGAGAACTTGAGCACTTCTCTATAAGTTGGGGGATGGCCCACTCACTAACCATCCCCCAGCCGAACTGGACTACAAAGGTCCAGGACGGTTGACTAAAACCCTTCAATTGCGGTTTCGACCTGGCCACAAAACTTATCAATATCGCGCTCAAGCATATCGCTTTCTCGGGTCTCATCTCTGACCGCAGATAGTTCATCTACAACAGCCCGCAAATCTTCTTATGGAGCTGCCTCCGCGATGCGCCCCAAAGCTCGAATAACCTGCTGGGTGAAGCAGCCGGTACATCCCATTCGCGGACCTTCGCAACCAAGCTTTGCAAATTCCGAAATGCCAACCGAACAGACCTTTGTCCGAGACTACACCCGATACCAGTTTTCAACTTCTCGGGCGGCTGCTTCGGCTGAAAAAGTAGTCTCTACCTCTGCGATTTCGTACTTTACTTCGTCTGAGCTAGCACTGAGTTCTAAGACGTTCGCATCCAGATCATGGGCTGACCCGGCATTTGAATAAATCGTATCGACCCCAATTCTGATGGCGTTTCGGTGTTGCAGCAGGTGCTCAAAAAACCGCACATAGATCATCTCCTCGTACGGAGAATTGATGTCCACCTCAGAGACTAAACCCAACTCCGCAGCCTTGGCGCATGTCTGGCGCCAAGCCAGTTCCATTGTGGATGGTGGCGCGTCCCTAGCCTCATCAGGATGTCTGGGGTTCGCAAACGTAGATCTTCGAATAGCTTCGAGATTGGCACGCAAGCCCTTTGTGGGAACCGGATAAATGAATTTGGTTTCCTCTGAAGCTAAGGCAGGCTCAAGCTGATCCGGCTGCGCCTGGATGAACTCTGAAAACCTGTTTCCAATGATAGGGACTTCACCGACAATCATGTCTGTGGGATCGGATTTCTCCGCCAGCCATCGCGCTAGTGCTCTCCGGCCCCACAATCCGGCAGCCCTTCGGATCAACGGGTGAGTTCCATCCGAAACATCTGGGTACTTTGCTAGTATGTCTTCGGTCTGAAACGCCGCGAGCCCCGTATCCCAACGCATGATATGCACGCGACGTCCCAAGGAGATCGCAATGGATATTTGCTGGCGCAATAGGAATGACTTTCCAGATGCCGGTAATCCAGTGAAGAAAACCATGCGGCAACGACGTGCAGCGTTCGCCAAGTGTCTTCCAATCTCTGTGTCCGCAAAACTGTCCTTAGAAATAACGAATCTCCTAATTCGGTGTCGGCAACAGCGTTAGGTAGCAAGCGCAACTTGGTTCCAGAACCGCTACAAACATTCTATGCCCGCCATTCTGAAGGCGATGTTTGCAAGCAATCTCGGCGTTAGTTCTCTGAAACTTCAATACCGGCAATGCGAAGCCCATCCATAATCTTTTCGATCAGCTCCGTTGGCATTCCACGTGCTCGATACGGTGCGCGTGGATCGTCAAGAAACTCCGGGTGTTCGTTTTGCAAGCGTCGCGCCATCTCTTGCGCCTTTTGTTGCTCGCCGTCCAAAGCATAGCTTGCAGTCAGGCTTGCCATCGACATGGTGGATTTCGGCGTACCCCAGCTCAAGATGACTTTTTGTGCTTCATCATAATTGCCTTGCAAGATCGCGTGCAGCACCCAAGCGTTGTTGTAGCCAGGATGAAGTTTGGGGTTGAGGTCTTTTGCGCGGGAAATCCACTCTTTACCTTTTTCAAACTCGCCGGAGTAAGCAAGAAAGATACCCAGATCCGCGAGGATCCAGGAATCATTGGGACTAAGCTCCGTGGCGTTCTTTGCGTGTTCAAAAAAGACCGCCTTGTCTTCTCCCGTCATTCTGCTGAGGATTGCCAGGGCGTAGTGCGCATCCGCATTGTCCGGGTCTTCCTCAAGTGCACGTGTGGCGGCGTCTCGGGCCTTATTTGCCCAATCCGGATCGGTGTCGAATGATCGTTTCTTAGACTCGAGATAGTTAAAGGCCAACCGCGACCAAGCAAGAGAGTAACCAGGTTCTTCCTTCACGGTTCGCAGTAGACAGTCCCGAGCCTTGCGATGCGCTTCAATGCTGAAACTTTGATAAAACCAGAACCCCAACAGATGGCATTCATAGGCTTCCAGGTTTTCCGGTGCCTTGTCGCGGATAGCCTGCTGTACAGAAGCGTTGAACAAAGGGGCATCGCTTGAGCCGATTTGCGAGGCGACCTTTCTTGCAATCTCAACCTGGATATCCAGGACATTTGCGATGCTTAGGTCCATATCAAAGGGGCCCGGCGGCGTGAGTTGACGGCAAGTCCTTGCATTGATGAACGTAGTTGTCACCCGCAGTTTCGAGTCAGACCGTTGGGCCGTGCCGCCAAGTATGTAATCGGCCCCTAACGCATCCCTGATCGCTTCGCAATCTTTCTGACTGCTGAAGTCGGCGCCAGCTTCGGGAGCTATAACAAACAGGTTTGAGAACTTCGCCAACAAGGCGTTAAGATCACGCGTCAAACCTTCAGTGAAATACTCGTCTTCCTTGTTTTCCCCGATTGTTTCAAAAGGTGTAATGACAATCCGCGCACCTGACGGAAGGTCGCGCGGATCATCTCTTCCAAAGACAAAAAAAAAGCTGAAATCGCGGTAACTGTGGCGACAACAGCCGTCGCGGCAGTCCATCGGATCGCTGCGCTGCGCTTGGGTTTGACCGCAAGTTCCGGAGGCCAGGTCCAAACCTCGACCTTGTTGGCGATATTCTTCAATTCATGGGCGCCAGCATGCGCAAATTCCGCGTCCACCTTTCCCGAAAGTTGATCGGCAACTGCTTTGGAAACACAAATGCCTCCGGGCGGTGCGATTGCTTCCAACCGAGAGGCAATGTTGACGCCGTCTCCCAGCAGGTTATCACCATCTGCCACGACATCACCGAGATGTATTCCGATACGAAGGTTCATGCGCCCTTTTTCCGGCAGATCGAGGTTGCGAGCTTTCAGTTCTCTTTGAATTTCCAATGCACAACGGGACGCGTCCGTTGCACTTGTGAATTCAGCGATGACGCTGTCACCCGCGCTGCCGAACACGCGACCACAGTAGTTTGAAATGAGGCCATCAATGAGTTTTCGGTAGCTCTTTAGGGCGGTAATCGTGCCCTCTTCATCACGCCCGATCAGGCGTGAGAATCCCACAAAATCCGCAGCCAGAATGGCGGTTAGACGGCGTTCCATAAGTCCCCCGTACCACTTTAATGAAAGTTACCAGTGTTCTCGAACAAATTCTAAGTTCTTTCCCAAGCTCATAACCACTCATTTGGATAGAGATAGATCGGCCAACTTTGCCTAAAATTCATATGGTTCACAAACGCTTGGCCGCTGCCTTCGGAGATGCGAAAGGCTGTGCTATGATTTTCTGTGACCTAACCAAAGAGGTACACTTTTGATGCGACCCGAAACGCGCAATCGCATTTTGACGCTCACTATTGTCATTGCTGTTATTTCTGCAAGTCCGAAAGAGGCCTTTGCCTCGGACGGAGAGTGTGGCGCGCCAGATGCACCTTGCACACTGGAAGGCGGTGAGTACTACGTGGCCCTACCAGATGTTCCGGATGAACCGCCTGCCGTCATTTGGTTGCACGGTTATGGACGGTCTGGGAACGGGATGATCCAGAACTCCGCCTATGTCGATACTTTCATCCGGCGCGGCTACGCTGTGATTATGCCGAGCGGGCAGCCCAGTATTAATAGCAAAGACCTCGATTGGGGTGTGGCTGACGGGTATGATCTGGCGCGCGATGATGTCTCCTTTGTCGGCGCAGTTCGCGCCGACGCGGTGGAGCGCTTCGGTATAGACCCGTCGAGAATACTGATCGCAGGTTTCTCCCGCGGCGGTTCGATGGTCTGGGACATTGCGTGCCAAGCGCCAGAGATGGCAAGAGGCTTTGCCGCTGCGGCTGGAGCATTCTGGGAGCCCATGACCACTGAGTGCGATGCGCCAGTTCACCTATTTCACGTACATGGCTTCAAAGACCGAATGGTGCCGTTCGAAGGCCGACAGCTGACATGGGAGGGTGTTGATTTTCACCAGGGTAACGTCATGAAGGGCTTGGATGTCTGGCGCCGCGAGAACGCCTGCTTGGGTAGCGCGGAAAACAGCTTTGGCGATGACGACTCGATGCAGAAGGACTGGATGGATTGTGAGGCAGGCTCGATCCGGCTGAAAGTCACCAAAGGTGGACACGGCGTGCCGGAGGGATGGCGGGACGCGGTGCTCGATTGGTTCGAAGCTATACCTTGAACACTTGAGTGCCCTTATACCCTTCGGTTGCTTTGGTCGTAGATGAATTCAGTAGCACCCGACTTGTTTGATGAAAGGGTGGGAAAATGAAAGAACAGGTTTCCGATCACTATGGTCGCAGCCGTAGCCTGATCGACCAAATAGCTGATCGCCTGAAGGCCGCGGGCGTTGACCCGAAGAAACTGTGCGCCGCTGATTTTGAGCCTATCGATGAGTTCCATTTTCGAGGCAGACAGGCGACTTTACAGCTACTGGAGAAACTGGAGCTAGCGCCAGGTTCGAATGTGCTTGATATTGGTAGTGGCCTGGGTGGGGTCACCAGAACAATTGCTGAAGAAGTACAGGGCAAGGTTACTGGCATAGATCTGACGCAAGAGTTTTGCGACGCAGCCAAGACCATTTCAGATTGGGTCGCTCTCAATGAACAAACCACGTTTATTCAGGGAGATGCAACAAAGCTGCCATTTTCGGACAGCAGTTTTGATGGCGCGGTAACGGTTCATGTTGCAATGAACATCCCGGACAAGCTTTCGGTGTACAAAGAGGCCCGTCGTGTCCTGAAGCCGGGAGCACGATTTGGCATTTATGACATTCTACAGGGTGAAGGTGGTGACGTTGTATATCCGACACCATGGGCCATGGATGCCTTAATCAGCTATCTCGCGACCCCGAAAGAAATGGTCAGTTTGCTGCAAGATGCAGGTTTTGGGATTTTGGACGAAGAAGATTCAACGGCTGAAAGCTACGAATGGCTAAAGGCGAGAGTTTCGAAGCCCAAGTCTAAGAGCACCGTGCCGGTTACGACTCAGATACTATTTGGGGAAATCGCCAGCGATATGGTTCAGAACCAACTTCTGGCTTTGGACGAACGTCGTTTGTTAACGTACCGCTTCATTTGCGTGGCCTGACGATGGGGTTGCGCCGACGCTCGGCCCGGTTTTTGCTGGACCTTTAAGCTCGGGCATGACCGAGGCTAACTTGCTTGAATAGTGTCGGCAGGCATCGGGCCCACGAAACGAAATTGCCGCGTTTCCCTGTTGAACAACCACCTTTGTTCAATTCAGGGCGTTCATTTTCTCCGAGTTCTCAGCCACCTTGGCAAAACTCTTTTTGACGACGCGGCCAATTCTTCCTTCGCTGGCCGGTCGGAGTATATATCGAGTTCTTCCGCTACGTTGATGAAAAGCCTTCACTGCCGTTTTGTGCAAAAGAGTTTGCCCGCGTGTCAAAAAGCAGAGTCTCAGCCTATTTTCACTGGATCACGACTTGTAGATCGCAGCGTAACGAGGTGCGAAGAACTTAACGAAGGCTCTAACCTCTGGCCGACGATAGGCTTCAGGCGAAATGAGCATTATGTGCGGCACCGCAAGTTCGGGGATTTCGTCGAAGCATCGGATAAAGGACACGTCTGTTTCAACCAACTTCACATTGCTGATCCCAAGACCTTGTCCTGATCTAATCGCCGCGTGCATTAGCTCCAGTTCGGTAAAAGACATGACGATCTGTTCCGGTGCCACGTGATCGGTCAGCCATTCGTGGAATACATTCGGTACATCGTCCCGCTGAAAGGTAACAAACTGATGCCCGGTCAGATCATCGGGTGACCCCGGCAAGCCAAATTTGTCCGCGTAATTCCTGCTGCCGAACAAAGACCAGCGCGCCGTGCTGATCTTCCGGCAGATCAGGTCAGGATCAGGATCGGTTCTTGCGAGGCGCAAAGCAATGTCGGCCTCCCCAGCCATCAGGTCCAGTGCCCGAACGCTGGATAAAAACTCGAATGCGACATCCTGATTGTCGGCGGAAAACTCGTTTACGATTTCAATCATGCGTGCAGAGAAGTTTGCTGAATAAGCGGTGATACGGATGGGTTGTGTCGACGTCAATTCCTTCGCGCAATCGGCAAATTCGAGGACTGAAGCCTCGATTGCTTCGGCGAGGGGAATGAGGCGAAGGGCTTCTGGGGTCGGTTTGAACCCGTGCGTACCGCGCTCAAAAAGCGTCAAGCCTGTTTCTCTTTCGAGAACATCAATGCGTCGGGCAACCGTTGGTTGGGAGACCTTTAGCTTTCTGGAGGCCGCAAGCGTAGACCCTTCTCTGAAGACAGAGAGGAACACACGAATATCCGACCAATTTCGGAACCCGTTCTTCATTTTTGTAGAACAGCACAATTTTGTGCCGGATACTAGAAGAACGGGTGAACAGTTACCGTTGTTGCGACAGCACAAGTAACTCGGAAAGGACCATGAGATGGCTTCCCATACAATGTCACCCAGCATCTGGACCGTATTTGGTGGACTGTTCGGTCGGACCAAGAGAGGCTTTCCTGAAAACCAGAAATCGCGGCCTACGGACAATGATCTTCACTCGGAACGCGCCTATATTAACGAGGTGATATGGAGTAATCCCGATGCGTTTTCGAGTGAACTGGACGTGCAGAACATGATGAATTTGTATCCGGGAAGGTTCTGACGACATTTGGTGACAATCGGCCGAACGAACCGTTTAATGCGACCCACGCGGGCGACGGTTCTTTTAGAAGCTCACTGATTTCGAAGAAGAAAACTCTTGGGACAACTTCACAAGCTCTGTTTTCGGCACCACCAAGCGTTTGCCTGGCCATAACGCGACATGTTTGTCGATTGGTGAAAGCTATTTCTTTGGTGCCTTTCTTGAAAATTTGCAAAGTCAGCTTTCTGCGATTGCTGTAATTGGGGCATCGCGCAGCATCGGTTAAGGTGGGCTGAACTGTCGTTCTCTGCGGTTTACGCGATTGACTGGTCGCAGCCCAAAACGGACATTCACAATTAGACTTTGCAATTCCCGAGAAGCGTAACAGATCAACCATTTGCTCGCGCCGCGAGTGCTTGCGCAGCATCAGTTCACAGGAGCGGCACGAATGTCGCTGCGTTGCTGCTGATGACGTCAGGCCAGTCATTCATAGCCACGAGGAAACCTTGATCACGTACCGCTCTTTCGCCGCACTCAGGCTCGACAAGAGAGACGCGGACTTAAGCTGCCATTCGCTGCTGGTCCGACCCCAAAACCCTACAACAACCGATTAATGCCAAGTAACTTCTTTCGGCGGTTCACCAGGCTACTTGGTCACGTGCTTGTTTCAAAACCACCTGCCTTGGCAGAACTAGCGTTGCGACGAGGGAAACTTCCTTGACTCTATTCTGGCTAAGGACCACAAACGTGCATTGGTTAAAATTACTCGTCGCCGCGATGCTGCCGGCTTCGATGATCCAATGGCCTTCAGACTAACTGTAGCATGTGCCCCAGCGTAGGAACGGGTTTCGCTGGGGTCTTCGCTATGAGCTCGTTCCTCGCAAGCATTCGCAACGGTCACCTGACATGCTCCAGTCATCGCGTGACCCATCAAAGAAGGCGCCGTATGAACAGAACATGGCTCATAAATCGCGTGCACGATGCCGGATAGATCAGGTCTCAGGCTCCGTTTCAATCTGTCACTCATCGTGTTTACGCGCTGCATTCTTTGTTTGATCCCGACACTCTTAGTGTTGCTCTCAGGAACGCAGCTTCCTGCCCAAGTTGCAGGAAATGCCGAAGGATCGGTTTGTGACGAAGGTTTCGAAAACAAGAACGGATCCTGCCAAAGAACAGACGTACCAGAAAACGCATATTTGACGGGTAGCTCCTACGGCAGCGGCTGGGAATGCAATCACGGTTTTCAGAATGTCGGAGAACTTTGTGAGGAGATAAGTGTTCCTGAAAATGCCTATCTTGCATCAACCGGAGATCAGTGGGAGTGCAATCGGCTGTTCCAGCGTGTCGGCTCAGAATGTGAAGAAGTGATTGCACCTCAAAATGGATACGTCGAAACCCGGTTTGGCGCGCAGGAAATACACTGTGACTGGGGATTTCGTAAGGAGGGCCAGGATTGTGTTTCGATTAATGTCCCGAGCAATGGCCGCCTGACTGACAAAAACAGCGCGGATGGTTGGGTGTGCCTCAGAGGTTACAGAGCAACGGAGAGCGGTTGTGATCCTGTAGCTGTTCCACAGCATGCATATCTTGCACCTGAAACTTATTCCGGATGGAAATGCGAACGTGGTTTTCGCGCAAACCGGGACAGGTGCGTTGCGATCCTTGTCCCTTCAAATGCTCACTTAAATCGAAGAGGTGATGGTTGGGAATGCAATCGGCCGTTCACACGACAGAACGATACGTGCACCGAAAATGTGCCGCGACAATAGGTTGGTGGAAATCAATCTCGCCCGACATATCCGAAAGGACCAAGCCGTGAACCACAACTCGATAGACGAAAACTTGGGCAAAATGCTCAAAGCCGAAAAGACTCATCGCAGGTCCTACAGGGTTAAGATGTTTATCGCGTTAGCGGTTTTTGTTGCGGCGATAGTTGTAGTGGTGTTTTTCTGATGCGTAAAAATGCCCCTCAAGTGACCCTTCCGGACTCAAAGATGTCAGCTCGTGGTTTGGAACAAAGAGCATTTCAGGACCGCAGTGTTCGTAAGACGCGGAACGCTGACGTATCCGGGGTGATTGAAGAAGAGTTTGGAAAGTACTTGATCAAGGCTGGCATTCTGAGCGGTAACAGCGTTGCGCGCGCATTCCCCAAGCCACCAGCTAAAACGCAGGCAATGATTGCCGATGCAGTCGGCGAAACACCAGCATTGGCCATTGAAACCTTAAAAGAAATTCTCGAAGAACGAGACAGGAAACGTAGCGGTCAACGCTGTTTGGAGGGAAACTCTGGCACCTTCGTTCCCAGCGAAAGAGAATATGCCGAGGCATTGCGCCAGATCAGGCTCACCCCTGCGCAGGTCACAATGCTCAAAGCACTTACAATCGCAGGCAAGGAAGGTCTGACCATTGGTCACTTGTCTCAGGCGGCCGGTTACAAATCCCGCGAGGCCTCCATCAAGGTCTTCAAGAAAATCGGACTATTGATCGCAGAATATCTGGAACTCGCACTTCCCGAAGCCGGATCGGCACAGAATGACGGTGCTGCTCAGGTAATCGCATATTCTCACGTCGAAAGTGACGATGAACCAGCTACTTGGATCATGCATCAGGAACTGCGCGATGCTGTTCGCTCGGTTCTATGACGTGCGTTCCAGCCCCCGCTTTTGTAGCGAACTCTGAACCGGAACAAATGCACGAAAGGTTGCTGACGTAGCTTATGTTGGAGAAAAGACCATATCCGCTCGACCTGATCTATGTACCTGTGAAACGGGCGAAAACGCTTGATCAACAAAAAGTTCTGACACTGGCCGAAGATATTCTGAAGAACGGCCAGAAGACCCCGATCCAGATACGCTCGGACAACAAGAGGTTCGTGCTGATTGAAGGCCTTCACCGATTAGAGGCCATTCGCGCCTTGGGCGGTGATACGGTCGAAGCCTATCTGGTCCGTGCCAGACTACACTAAATGCCTATTGGAATTGGCGTTCGACAAAGCTTCGGAAAATGTCAGCAGACGTTGACTTTTTTCATCCCAAAGATGCAAGCGTGCACAATGAAAGCTCTCATTTAGAGTAATACGCTGGCAATTTTCCAACTCAGAATGGTCACGCAAAACCTCGTTTAGCCGATAAAACGGTATGCGGCTGGCCAGGTGGTGAACATGGTGTACGCCGATATTAGCAGAGAACCACCGCAGGATGCCTGGTAGGGCATAATGAGAACTTCCATAGAATGCGGCGCTCTGAAGATTCCACCCCTCTTCCCGTTCCCAGGTCGTGTGCTCAAACTGGTGTTGAATATAGAAAAGCCAAATACCAATCGATGATGCGACAATCATGGTTGGCAGGAAAACATATACCAACACCTCAAAGCCTCCGGCCCAAAAAACCAGAGCCAATATCCCTGCAATCGCGACGTTTGTTCCCATCGCACTTGCCCAATACAGCCAGCCCGACCGCATGAAACCAAGAGGTAAGCGGTTTTGAAGGAAGAACGTATAGACCGGCGCAACACCGAACAGGAAGATGGGATTCCGGGTCAGACGATAAGCGGCACGCCCGAACCACTTCCGCTTCAGGTATTCTTCAGTGGTCAATGTAGGGATGTCACCCATACCACGCCGATCAAGGTTACCGGTTGAGGCATGGTGAATCGCATGGCTTTGCCGCCAAACGTCATAGGGTGTCAGCGCAAGGACACCCAAAACCCGGCCTGTCCAATTGCAAACGGTACGGTTTCTAAAGAAGGATCCATGACCACAATCATGCATAATGATAAAGATACGGACCAGAAACGCGGAATTCAGGATGGCCAGTAGTATTGCGATCCAGACACTAAAAGATAACGCAAACCACGCTAGGGCCCATAGCGCGAATAAGGGAACAACAGTGATCGCAAGTTCAAAAACACTGCGCTTCGCATCGGCAACACGGTATTGCGCGAGCACCCGCGTCCAATCTTTAGGTTGCAAGTTACTTGTTCTCCAACGGCTTATAGTAGCCCATTGTTCAAAAGGGCACCCGAAAAGGGTGCCCTTAAAAGGTCAGGCGAGTGCCAGATTGGCGGCGCTTTCGCGTCCGTCGCGGCCAGCTTCGACGTCAAAAGTAACCTTCTGACCGTCTTTCAATTCGCTAAGGCCGGAACGTTCGACTGCTGAGATATGTACGAACACGTCGCGCTTGCCATCTTCAGGCTCGATAAAGCCAAAACCTTTGGTCGAGTTGAACCATTTTACTGTGCCATTTGCCATGGTGGAAGTCTCCTAATACTTGCCGCCCGCATCATTGCGGCGACTCGGCGTGGTCGGTCTGAATCGAAAGACTGAACGCCGAATTGGGGAGACAGCAGGTCGAAAAAGAAAAACGTAAGCCGTGTGTATATGGACTTCGAGTACGCACGATACAAGCCTTGATGCAGGGGAGGGTAACAGAGAAATCGAGCCTGTCTGGCTTGGAACCTAGCAAGTTGAGATGACGCCGTATCTCTGCGATCCAAATTCGAAGGCGTCTTGGGTAGGCGGCACAGAAGATCAATGACCGCTTTTGAGAATCTATCCTACTACATCCGAGACAGCGATAAGCGTCAGTTTTGATGCCGTAGCGAGACTTTGCAAAGTCTGCTTTCTGCGCATCGCCGACGTTGATGGCGACCGCAGCATCTGCCGCAATGGGCTCAATCTGCTCGTTCGCCACATCGCGAACGAGTGGCTGGACAAGCCTTGAAACCTGACACTGTTCGTGTTCTGGGTTTTGGTGTTGTCACGTTAACCGTCGTTCGGTTGCTCATGCTTGGATTTGGACATAGGTGACATCGATGAATTCATCGTCGATCAGCTACAAGC
>NZ_JBQFQR010000046.1:0-21464 GCF_056536985.1 Ruegeria sp. CH8
CGAACTCCGACCGTTTCAATAATTCGCCCAACTGGCAGGGTAAAACGCTCACCAATTCCACCGATGTTCTGCATCCAAAAAGCTTGCGACAAAACCAGTTGGCAATGCCTTTTGAAGTCTATTGTATCAAACCGGTTCAGAAACGACTTCTGCGCTAAGTACACGAGCCCAACCAAAAGCAGCGCAAGTCCGCATAACAAACAGTTTGCGAACTCAGGACTTCTTTATTTAGCCACATGTTATCCACTCACTTGAAGACAAGAAACCGACTCATCAGAAAAAACACACCTGTGTAAGCCACCATGGCCGGAAGTTGTGCAATGCCTGGCGACAGGTCCATCGCGATCCCACCATGTAGGACGGCCAAGTTTACTGCCAGGCTGACTCCAAAACAGAAAAGAAATTGGATTGCGCGCTTGGCACTTGGCCTACGATTGAAAGTAAACTTGGAGTTTAGGAGAAACGAACCGCACACAGCGACGCAATGACCAATCACATTGGACACTCCCGGCGGTGCACCGACAACGAATAGAAAACCGTAGAAAACTGTCAAACCGACAAGCGTATTTACAACGCCAACAAGACCGAAGGTAACAGCTTGCCGTAACAAGTCATTCAAGGGGGATTGCTTGGCGGTATCTGTGGCCGGCTTAGTCACATTTGAACGCCTTTTCGGTGTCGTTGGTCAATGCGGCGTCTGTGCCGCTTGAATGATCACTATCAGACTTCGCCAGTACATCTTGCACAAAGTACAGCGGGCGTCTCTTGGTTTCGTTGAAGATGCGTCCAAGGTATTCGCCAATCACGCCCAGAACCATGAGTTGGACGCCGCCGATCAGCGTGACAATCGCGATGAGCGACGGGAAGCCATCAACCGGATCGCCAAAGAAAATCGCCTTTAACACAATGTAGGCACCGTAAAAAAAAGCAAACATAGCCACCAATAGCCCAAGGTAGGTCGACAGTTTCAGCGGCAGTATGGTGAACGATGTGATCGCTTCGAGGGATAAGTTCCAAAGCCTCCAGTAGCTCCACTTTGTTTCATCGGCAAAGCGAGGATCGCGGTCGTATTCAATTGCGATCTGACGAAAACCCACAACTGCAAACAGGCCCTTCATAAAACGGTGCTGCTCACGCAGTTGAAGCAAAGCATCTAGAGATTTCCGGTCCATCAAGCGGAAGTCACCGACATTGGCAGGAAGTTCGACCTTTCCACCGACCCGAGTCATAGCTCTATAGAACAGGGCAGCGGTTTTTTTCTTGAGCCATGTTTCACCTGCACGGCTGCGACGCCGTGCATAGACAACGTTATATCCCTCGCAGTGTTTATCTATCATTTCAGGTATCAGCTCGGGCGGGTCCTGCAGATCGGCATCAATGGGAACCACTACGTCTCCGCGCGCGTGGTCCAAGCCGGCTGATAAGGCGATTTCTTTGCCGTAATTGCGGCTCAGATCAACTACCTTAACCGAAACGTTGTCGTTCATGAGCTCGCGCAAGCGATCTAGCGTTTCGTCTGAACTGCCATCGTTTACATAGACGATTTCCAGTTCGATACCGTCGATTTTACACGCTGCTTTCGTGCGCTTATGAAACTCAGCAATACCACTTTGTTCATTAAAGCAAGGCACGACAATGGAGAGCAGCAAAGATACGATTCCCACAAATCACTCAGGGTCAAACACCGCAGCCTAAACATATCTATCGCAAGTTCAACAGAACTTAAGGTTTTCAGTTGACCTGTCCCAGCTCTGGCTCTCCAGAAGCAACCTATTGCTTGGTCGATCTCACCACCGTCTGATTTGCCCCTGGTCCACGGAAGAACCTGTCCGCGGCGGTTCTGTCGCAAACACTGGCGGTATCAAAGCAGTCAACAAAAGGATGTGTCGCAAACTTTGGGTCTTGATTGACGAGCCTGCAGATTTCGACGTCTGCTATTCGCGTATTTTTCTCCAACAGGTTTCAGCATGATTTCCTTGAAAGGCTGTCATTTTCCCAAGGATGCGATTTTGTACGCTATATACTTCTACCTGCGGTACACAGTTTCCTATCGTGACTTGGAAGAGATCATGGCTGAACGCGGTGTGCGAGTTGACCACGCCACATTGAATGGGTGGGTTGTGAAATACTCGCCGATAGTCGCTGCTCGTGCGCAATCAAAGAAGCGCTCAACTCCCAGTTCTTGGGGAATGGTCGTAACCTACATTCGTGTGCGCGGGAAGTGGATGTGTCTCTATCGAGCGGCCGACAAAGCGGGAAACACCCTTGATTTCATGCTGTCCGAGCGACGTAATCGTCCAGCAACCACCAGGTTCTTTGCCAAAGCGCCCTCCTCAAACGGGATCCCGATCAAAATCGTCATAGACAAGAGTGGCGCCAATGCAGCTGGCATTCGAGAAGTGAACAGAACCCTGAAGCGGTTCGGCTGTCCAGCCAAAGTACAGACGATCAGGTCAAAATACTTGACGGATGTATTTGATAAGAACTTTTTGAGGCACCGCGCCCTTGTCTTTGGGTGAGCTACTGAGGTGCGACGGGCTTTGCCATCGGAGATTTCTGTTTCCACTTTATTACGAAACGCCGGTAAACGCTCTCCGCGTGACCGACAGCTTCTCTCTCCCGATCGCGCACTGATTTGAGGCTGTAGTCGGCAGCTGAGTCTTTCGTTCTTCCACCGCGGTGAGAGGGGTAGCCAACCGTCAGTTCCAGCTTTCTGAGACTTCCAGTCTAACAAAGCGGGACGGCTCCAGACGTATTCTTCGCCCCTGGATAGCATGTGCCAGACGAACACTGTCAGTTTGCGCGCAGTCGCCACCGCCGCGATTTGGTTGCCTCGCTTTTCCCGGATCCTCCGAAAGAAGGCTCTTAATGGTCCGGGTGTACGGGAGACCGACCAAGCCGTTTCAACCAGCATCGCTCGCGCATGGGACCGGCCCTGCTTTGTAATGCGGCCATGATACGCAGCTTTGTCACCCGATTGGCGAACCCGGGGATTGAGACCGAAATAATTGACGAGTTTCTCCGGAGACGAGAAGCGCCCGTTTTCGCCAATCGCCGCCACAACACTCAGAGCAACGATCATGTTGACGCCGGTGATTCTCATCAGCTGTTTTACGCGCGGCTCCTGAAGCGCTGTCTGTGCAAGGTCTTCATCGATCAGTTTGAGTTCGCGACCGCCAGTTCGCTGGCATGACGGAGGATGACGCGTCGCTGGTCTTGCTCGACTGGTTGTGCCTCCAACCACTTCCTCCCGCGCTTTGTAAAAAGAGATGCATTGTACGGCGGGATCAAATTGGCATGCAGCACTGAATGGATTCTGTTCTTGAGACGGGTCATCTGGGAAACCAGCTGCACCCGCTCAGCAACGACCCGACGCAGCCGTTCCGTTTCTTCATCCGGCATCCAGACTTCTGTCAGAAAGCCACTGGCGTGAAGCTTCGCCAGAACGCTCGCGTCGATCTTGTCGGTCTTGACTTTGGCCTAGGCGATAGCTCGAACGAGTAGTGGGTTTGAGATGACGACACGGCTTACAAAGGCGACAGCAGCCGCACTATGGCCTTTGTGTTGACTGTCGCTTCCAGGACGATCTCGTCCTCGATATTCAGCCGCTCTGCAAATTTCAGGATGTGTTCACGCACAAGCTCAAGGCGACCTTCGTCCCGGATCTTGCCATTCTCCAGGACCGCCACCTGCGCAAAGGTGCGATGCACTTCAAAGGCAATGATTTTCATGACTGGCTCCTTTCCATGGTCAGCAACCAAGGGAGCCAGCGGGCTACACGACAACTACGGATCCGCGCTCGCAGCACAACCGGGCAAGTCGAAGGGGCGGCCAGATAGCAACTCGAGCTCACAACTCATCAGATACTTCGGCCTGCCCGCCATTCGTGCTCCAAACGCCCCAATCCCGGTGGACCAATAGTAATCCACATCGAAGCCTTCAAAACCTCCGATTGAAGCGTCGCGGTCACTCATGCCGGATAATACATCGTGGAACAGGACCACCGGTTCATCAAACGTCGCATCCGGCACATGTGTGGGCTTCAAGTCTTTCGCTTCAGCCGCATCTGTCCTGGCAGGCATAGAACTGGTCAACATGATTTGCAAAGGTCAATTCACGTCCGGACTCCGACCGTTTCAACAATTCGCCCAACTGGCAGGATAAACTGCTCACCAATTACACTGATGCTCTGCCTTCCAAAATGTTTGCGACAGAACCAGTTGGCAATGCCAGAGATAGAGTCTGTGCGAACGCGATTGGTTCTTTAGGCCGAAAGCCAGTTCAAGGTTTTGTTCTGAGGTGCGTGATACCATTGCCCGTTTTACTCTGTCTTCGGAATGGAGTGACTTGCCGAGTTTCGGAAGAGTTCGCATAGACCTTATGAAGTGTATGAGGCCGCGTCCGGCATCGCTCTCAAAACCACTGACCAGAATATCTGGCCCATCGCAGGTGAGTGCCGATATCCAAGTTTCACACTTACCTTCACCCCACCGGAAGGCAAAGGAACCGATCATGTGCGCGAAGATGGTCCCTTGATATTTCCCGCTGAATGGTATACCGCCGCATACAAATGAGTGCCGGGGCTGGTCAGAGCGCCGCGAATCCGGCACATAGCGTCACCAATTGCAAACAGCGGATCAGCCATGAGCCTTTATACAGACTACCTCAGCGAAATCGAAACCCGCAAAGAACAGGGGCTGCACCCCAAGCCCATCGATGATGGCGCCCTTGTCAAAGAGATCGTCGATCAGATTAAGGATGCCGGCAACGAGCACCGGGCGGAGTCGCTGCACTTTTTCATCTACAATACGCTGCCGGGCACAACCAGCGCCGCAGGTGAAAAGGCGAAGTTCCTGAAAGAGATCATTCTGGGCGAGGCCGTGGTTGAGGAAATCTCGGTTCCCTTCGCGTTCGAACTGCTGTCGCACATGAAAGGCGGACCCTCGGTTGAGGTTCTGCTGGACCTGGCGCTGGGTGATGACGCTGCGATTGCAGGTCAGGCCGCCGAGGTGCTGAAGTCTCAAGTCTTCCTGTATGATGCCGACACTGATCGGTTGAAGGCCGCGTTCGAGGCTGGCAATGCGGTGGCGAAGGACATTCTGGAAAGCTATGCCAAGGCCGAGTTCTTCACCAAGCTGCCAGAGGTCGACGAAGAGATTGAAGTTGTCACCTATGTTGCGGCTGAGGGCGATATCTCGACCGACTTGCTGTCGCCGGGCAATCAGGCGCACTCGCGCGCTGACCGCGAGCTGCACGGCCAGTGCTTTGTCACCGAGAAAGCGCAACAGGAAATCGAAGCGCTGAAAATCCAGCACCCCGGCAAGCGCGTGATGCTGATCGCCGAAAAAGGCACCATGGGTGTGGGCTCGTCGCGGATGTCGGGCGTGAACAACGTGGCGCTGTGGACCGGCAAACAGGCCAGCCCCTATGTGCCGTTTGTCAACATTGCGCCGGTCGTGGCCGGTACCAATGGTATCTCGCCGATCTTCCTGACCACCGTGGGCGTGACCGGCGGAATCGGCATCGACCTGAAGAACTGGGTCAAGAAGGTCGACGAAGATGGCAATGCAATCCTGAACAATGACGGCAACCCGATCCTTGAAGAGGCCTATTCGGTCGCAACCGGCACGGTTCTGAAGATCAATTCCAAAACCCAAAAGCTGCTGAGCGAAGAGGGCGAAGAGCTGGTGGACGTATCCTCGTCCTTCACGCCGCAGAAGGTTGAGTTCATGAAGGCGGGCGGGTCTTACGCCATCGTCTTCGGCAAGAAGCTGCAGACATTTGCGGCCGAAACTCTGGGTGTCGAAGCCCCGCTGGTCTTTGCCCCCTCGAAAGAAATCAGCCACGAAGGTCAGGGCCTGACTGCGGTTGAGAAGATCTTTAACAAGAATGCCGTGGGTACCACTCCGGGCAAGACCCTGCACGCCGGTTCGGACGTGCGTGTGAAGGTCAACATCGTTGGCTCGCAGGACACCACCGGCCTGATGACCATGCAGGAACTTGAGGCGATGGCGGCAACCGTCGTGGCGCCCAGCGTGGATGGTGCTTATCAGTCGGGCTGTCACACCGCATCGGTCTGGGACGCCAAGGCGCAGGCCAACACGCCGCGCCTGATGAAGTTCATGAACGACTTCGGTCTGGTTACCGGCCGCGACCCGAAAGGCGAATACCACGCGATGACCGACGTGATCCACAAGGTGTTGAACGACATCACCGTGGATGACTGGTCAGTGATTATTGGCGGCGACAGCCACACCCGGATGTCCAAAGGCGTGGCCTTCGGAGCGGACTCGGGCACTGTTGCGCTGGCGCTGGCAACCGGTGAAGCCTCGATGCCGATCCCGGAATCCGTCAAGGTGACCTTCAAGGGCCAGATGGCCGAGCACATGGACTTCCGTGATGTGGTGCACGCGACTCAGGCGCAGATGCTGGAACAGCATGGCGACAACGTGTTCCAGGGCCGCGTGATCGAAGTGCATATCGGCACGTTGCTGGCGGACCAGGCCTTTACCTTCACCGACTGGACGGCCGAGATGAAGGCCAAAGCCTCGGTCTGTATCTCGAATGACGACACCCTGATCGGTTCGCTGGAACTTGCCAAGTCGCGCATCCAGATCATGATCGACAAGGGTATGGAGCATGAAAACGGCATGCTGCAGAAGCTGATCAACATCGCTGATGCCCGCATTGCCGAGATCAAGTCGGGCGAAAACCCCGCTCTGCGTCCCGACGACAGCGCCAAGTACTTCGCCGAGGTTGTTGTCGATCTGGATCAGATCGTTGAGCCGATGATCGCTGACCCGGACGTCAACAACGCCGACGTCTCCAAACGCTATACCCACGATACGATCCGTCCGATCTCGTTCTACAACGCGGAAAAGACCGTGGATCTGGGTTTTGTTGGCTCGTGCATGGTGCACAAGGGGGACATCAAGATCGTCGCCCAGATGCTGAAGAACCTGGAAAAGGAAACTGGCAAGGTCGAATTCAGGGCCCCGCTGGTGGTTGCGGCCCCCACCTACAACATCATCGACGAGTTGAAGGAAGAGGGCGACTGGGAAGTGCTCGAGAAATACTCGGGCTTCGAGTTCGACGACCTGTTCCCGAAAACGCAGGCGCGCACCGAGTATGAGAATATCCTCTATCTCGAGCGTCCCGGCTGCAACCTCTGCATGGGTAACCAGGAGAAAGCTGCCAAGGGTGACACGGTTCTGGCCACCTCGACCCGCCTGTTCCAGGGTCGCGTCGTGGCGGATGCGCCGGACAAGAAAGGCGAAAGCCTACTGGCCTCAACCCCGGTTGTCGTGCTGTCGGCCATCCTGGGCCGGACACCAAAGATCGAAGAGTACAAGGCGGCGGTTGAAGGCATCGACCTGACCAAGTTCGCTCCGCCGGTTGTACCGGGAAACACCAACTCGGCGCACTTCTAAAGTTTTTCAGGCCGGTTCAAAATGAACCGGCCTGATTTTTTCCAACACGGTGTTCAAGCGCCTGTCAGTTAAACACCAACGCCTTGACCGGCAGCAGGATGGCCTGCGCCCGCAGAACAATGGCGTTGGCGATCCCCATCCCATCCACGATCCGCGCCACAAAGGCAGAGAACCCTGTGATTTCTCCGGCCTCGATTTCTTGCGCGCGGCTGGTATAGGCGACCCCAACGCAGGCGCTGCCGAGCGGGATGTGATCCAGATGAGCGGGAAAAATCGGTGCTAGAAAAGCTGTCACGCTACCGGGGCGGGCGCGGTCCTGCAGGTCCAGCAGCGCATCTCCGGGCCGGAATTGACCGGCGGCAATGGCATCTTGCACCTCATCGACGACCATCGGAATGATCTTCAACGGTTTGGCCGCGCAGGTGGTTTCCACCAGCATGCCCGGCTTCAGAACACTCACCGATATCTGACCAAACGCGGCGACGAAACGGCCTTGCCCGGTGACATCGGGCACCAGAATACCTGCGGGCCGCAGGATCGGATTCACAATATCGCCCGGTTTCAGAAGGAACTGAGTTACCGTTCCGTCGACCTCGGCAAAGACGGTGGACTTGTCGATTTCGGCCTCGGCTTCGGCCAGAACGGCGCGGGCGCTGTCGCGTTGGGCTGGCAGCAAGGTGCTCTGGCGCAGTTTGATTCCGTCGAGCGCGGCAATCGCAGCGGCGCGCTGGCCGTCGGCGCGGGAGACAGCCGTTTGCAAGCGTTCAAGTTCTTGTTCACTGACAGTCGCGTTGTTTCGCTCAGCCAGCGATTGGCGACGCTCCTGATCATCCGTGGCCTGACGAAAATCGGCCTCAGCCGTATCAAGCTGTGCTTGCGCGGCAGCGATATCCGCAACCATCACGCCAAGGGCAGCGTCAACCTCTTCGATTTGGCGTCGGGCGGTTTCAGCCGCAGCCTCTTGCCGGGTGGTGTCCAGCCGGAAGATGGCCTGACCCGCCGTGACGGTTTCATTGTTGGTCACATAGACCTCGACCACGCGGCCTCCGCGATCCGACAGGATGGTTATGGTGCGAAAGGCGGCGGTCACATTGCGGGTGGAGGGATGGAAGTAAAAGATGACGGTGATCAGGGTCACGGCCAGAATGGCACAGGCGGTTAGACCCCAGCGCAGCTCGTACCAGATGTTGAACAGAGTGATTTCCTGGCCCCACCGTTTGCCCTGCCCATACCGGCGATAGAGGTAATCCGGAACAATCGTGATCAGGGCCGAGAATATGAGCTCAAGCATCCGAACGCTCCGACGGCGCGTTCTTGCCCTGCAAAGGGAAGATTTCGTGCAGCGGCACGGCGGCGATCAGAATGGCTGCGATCCAGAACGCGTTGTTCAGGGTGAACAGCGAGATCAGCCCCAACACACCCACCAATTGCATTTGAACCTTATGCGCCCCGGCGGCCATCCTGTCGGGAATGGCTTGGATGGTAAAATAGAGCGCCCCAAACCCTAGCAAGACAAGGACAAGCAGGATGCCGACGACAATCAGAAAGCCATCCGTCTCACCCGGCGGTGTAACCCAGAAGGGCAACCGCGCCAGCGCCTCATCAGAAAGAGAGCTGTCCATGCAAACCCCCGTTTTTTAAATGATCTATGGAAAGGATACGCGCTTATATTCAATAAAATCAATGTTGCTGCCTGTCGCGAGCCTGTGATCAAAGGCAACAGGCCGCATCATGCGCCATGGATCACGCGCGCTTTTCATCTATGGTGGCGGCAAAGCGCGGTGACAACGGGTGGACGCATGAAATCGAAAATGAGCCTCAAGCAATTGCAGGCCCTCGAAGCGGTTGTCAGACAGGGCAGTTTCACACTGGCTGCTAAAGAGCTTGGCGTGTCGCAGCCGACTGTATCCAATCTGGTCTATTCGCTTGAGCAGCAGTATCAGTGCCGGTTGCTGGACCGGTCCGGTTCGGTGATCACCTCAACCCCGTTGCTGAACAAGATCCGCGGTGACATTAAGGCGCTGATCGCGCTGCGTGACAGTATCGACACGGTTCTGACCTCTGAACGTGACCTGCATTCCGGCAGTTTTCATATCGGGTATTCGACCTTTCAGATCGCCATCCCGCTGATTTCAGAGTTTGTGCGCGAGTATCCGGCGGTTGATGTGAGCGCCCGTGCTTTGGCCACGCATGACCTGCTGCCGTTGCTCTATTCCGGTGAATTCGACGTCGGGCTGTTCACCGCAAAAGAGCTGCCGCCCGATCTGGCCGGGGTCAAGATTTCGGAAACGCGGATCGGGCTGATCGTGCCCGAAGATCACCCGCTGGCTGCTGCCGATGCTGTTGGTTGGCAGGATGTCGAGTCGCTGAAGCTGATTCAGCGCGAACCAACATCCTCGACACGGCGGATTTTCGATTCTGCGGCGCGGCTGCGGGGGGCGAAACTGACGACGATTCTGGGTTTGGGATCGTGGGGGTCCATTCGGACACTGGTGGATTCGGGAGTTGGTGTGGGTGTGGCCGCGGCGCAGGAATGCGAAGGTGAACCCGGTATCAGGTTTGTACCCATTGAAGACAAGAACCTGATAGTAGGCTACTTTCTGGCATGTCTACCGGCAATGCGCCAAACCGCCGCCGTGTCCAGTTTCTTTAAGATCACAGGAGAAATCCACGAATGTGAAGCTTTTGTGTCGCCAAAAGCGTCATAGCGTTTTTCTATATACGCCTGACTATCATAAATTTGTTAACTTCGGAGCCTAGCACACCCGACGTCACAAATATGTTGGGATGGTTATGAAACTTCGTACCTCACTGCTCTCGTTTACCGCTCTGGCTGCTTTGGGCACGCCGGTGTTGGCCAATTGCCCCGCTGCCACCGTTGCGGACCCCATGGGCCTGAGCCCCGTTCACCCGCAGCAGCTGGAACTGGCTGAACTGCAGGACGCGGCCTCGTGTGAATTGAACTTCGCCGAAAACCCCGCAATCGCCGAGCTGAACGGCCGAATTCTGGGCAACGCCGAACTGGCCCCTGTTGCCGAGCGTCTGCCGGCCGAGCCGCTGGTGGTCATGCCTTATGACACAGTTGGTCAGTACGGCGGTGTCATCACCGGCCTGTCCAAAGGTACGGAATCGGGCACTTCGGACCTGCTGTCGGTTCGGCACGTCAACTTCGTGCGCTATGCCGACGACCTGCAGACCGTCGTTCCGAACATCGCAAAAGCCTGGTCCTGGAATGACGACTACACCGAACTGACCATCGTACTGCGCGAAGGTCACAAGTGGTCGGATGGTGAGCCCTTCACTGCCGCCGACGTCGAGTTCTGGATGAATGACGTCATCTACAACACCGATGTCTACGATCAGGCCCCCAATCGCTGGCTGTTTGCCGGTGAAAAGGCACAGGTCGCGGCGGTTGACGCCACCACCGTCAAGTTCACTTTCCCGGTTCCGACCCCGGGCATTCTGAACCGCTTTGCCGTGGATTACGGCCAGCCGTTCCAGCCCAAGCACTTCCTGGGCCAGTTCATGCCCAAGTACAACGAAAACGCCGAAGCGCTGGCGCAGGAATACGGCTTTGAAAACGCCGCTGCTGCTGTTGACTTCTACTATGGTGGTTCCGACTGGAAAGACGTTCCCAGCCCGCTGCTGAAGGACGCCGACAAAGCCGCCAAGATCGGCCGTGCGGTTGTCCCGACGCTGGAAAGCTACATCGTGGTCGACGAAAATGCCGAAGGCCGCAAGCTGGTGGCGAACCCTTATTTCCACCAGGTCGATACCGCCGGTAACCAGCTGCCCTATATCAACGAAATCGTTGAGACCTATGTGGGCGACAAAGAGGTCCAGAACCTCAAGATCATGAACGGCGATGTGGTTTGGAAACAGCAGGCTGTCTTCCTGGAAGACTTCCCGCTGCTGAAGGAAAACGAAGGCAAGGGTGGCTACACCATCAACTTCGCCCCGACCTTTGGCGAAAACGTCTTCTACTCGTTCAACCGTACCCATCAGGATCCGGTGCTGCGCGAAATCTTCAACGACATCCGCTTTAACCGCGCCATGTCGAAGGCGATGAACCGCGACGAGATCAACGAGATCGTCTATCTGGGGCAGGGTACTCCGATGCAGGGTGTGCCTGCGGAACCCAAAACCGTGTCCTTCGTAACGGACGAGGTTCTGAACCGCGACATCGCCTATGATCCCGAAGGTGCCAAGGCGCTGCTGGCCGAAATGGGCCTGACAGATGCGGATGGCGACGGTACTCTGGAACGTCCCGATGGCAAGCCGCTGGTGATCCGTCTGGTTTACTCGTCGCAGGGTGTGCCGGTGAAGATGCAGGAGCTGGTGCGTGACTACTGGAGCGCCGTGGGTGTCCGCGTCGATCTGAAAGAGGTCACCTCGGACGAGTATCGCGCATCGGGCAACAACAACGATCTGGAAGTGACCACCTGGAAATACGACGGCAATGCCGGTCCGACCATCAGCCAGGACGTCACCGTCTTCATCCCGCCGTTTGGCGATGTCTTCAACCCCGGCACCGGTTTTGACTGGGCCGCGTGGAAAACCACCGGTGGTGCCGAAGGCATCGAGCCGCCGGAAGACATCAAAAAGCTCTGGGACCTGAGCGAGAAATTTATCCAGGTGGAAATGGGTACCGACGCAAGCAACAAGTTGGGCGCAGAGATCGTTCAGATCCACACCGACAACATGCTGAAAATCGGGACCGTCGGCGACATCGTCTCTCCGTTCCTGCATCGCAACGACCTGCAGAACGTGAAGCCGATCAAGTCGAAAACCTACGACTTCTACTGGACCTATCCGTACCGCCCCTCGCAGTGGTGGTTGGAGCAGTAACTCAGACAAACGTCTGAACGAAACGCCGGAGCGCAGCCCACCTGCGCTCCGGTATCGGCCTTGGACGGCCTGATGGGGGACTTCGTTTTGCTGAGATTCACTCTGGAACGTTTTGTTGGAATGGTCATCACCATGGCAATGGTGTCGGTGATGGTCTTTCTGATCATGGAGCTACCGCCCGGCGACTATGCCGACCGGTATGCTTTTCGCAAGTATTCCGGCACCGGGGTGAATGTCACTGAGGCGGATATCGAGGCGATCCGGCGCGATCTGGGTTTGGATAAGCCCATGGTGCTGCGCTATTTCGACTGGATCGGAGGCATCGTCCTGCACTGGGATTTCGGGCAGGCCTTTGCCTTTGAAACCTCGGTGACCAAAGTCATCGGCGACAAGGTCTGGCTGACGGCCGGTATCCTGTTCGCCACCCTCCTGCTGACCTACATCGTATCGATCCCCATCGGCATTTTTGCTGCGGTACGACGTGGGTCAGCAGTCGATTACGGCCTGACGGTGTTTTCCTATCTTGGGCTGGCGCTGCCGAACTTTCTGTTGGCGCTGGTGATGCTGTATTTCGCCAACCGCTGGTTCGGGGCCGATATCGGCGGGTTGTTTTCGGCCCAGTACCGAGACGCGCCATGGTCCGCAGCCAAGGTCTGGGACATGATGAAACACCTGTGGCTGCCTGCGGTGGTGCTGGCCTGGTCGGCGGTGGCCTATCAAATTCAGACCGTGAGGGCGACCATGTCGGATGAGCTGAACAAGCTGTCGGTCACCGCCGCCCGCGCGCGCGGTGTGCCCGAGACCAAGCTGCTGATCAAATACCCGGCGCGTCTTGCGATCAACCCTGTGGTCTCGACCATCGGGTTTGACGTGAACCGCATCTTCTCAGAGCTGCCAATCGTGGCCGTGGTTCTGGGGCTGACCGAACTGGGTGAGCTGCTGCTGAGGGCATACCTGGACCTCGACATGAACGTGGCGGGTGCAATCCTACTGATGCTGACCTTTGCCATCGTGTTCATGAATTTCTTTTCGGATCTATTGCTGGCGTGGCTGGACCCGCGCATCAAATTGGGGGCCTGATCCATGACTGACGCAACCCAACTTTCGGCCGCCGAAGCCAAAGAGCGCGAACGCCAGCTGAAATACTATTCGGCCTCGCAATGGACGCTGATCTGGTGGCGGTTCCGCCGCCACCGCGCCGCGATGCTGGCGGCATCCTTGCTGGGCTTGATGGCGCTGGCCGGTATCTTTGCCGAGTTTGTCGCCCCCTATGGTCCGGTGAGCCGCGACACCAAGTATATAGAGGGCGCGCCGCAAATCCCGCGTTTCTGCGATGCGGGCGGCTGTTCGGTCGTGCCTTTTATAAACGGCACCAAAACCGAGCGCGACCCGGTGACCCTGCGCGCGATATCGGTGCCGGATCCCGAGGTGCGCCACTACATCAAGCTCTTCGTCAAAGGTGAGCGGGTCAAGCTGCTGGGCTTCATCCCGATTGACCGCCACCTAGTCGGCCTCAGCCCCGATGCGGATCAGAAAATCCATTTCTGGGGCACCGACGATCTGGGCCGCGATGTGTTCAGCCGAACGATCTATGCCACCCGCACATCGCTGTCGATTGGGGTAATCGGGGTGCTGATCTCGTTCGTGCTGGCGCTGATCATCGGCGGGATCGCGGGCTATTTCGGCGGCATCATCGACAACGTGATCCAGCGCGTGACCGAGGTGATCCGGGTGGTGCCCATCATTCCGCTTTACATGGGACTGGCTGCCGCCATGCCCAAGGAATGGTCGACCACGCAAGTCTATTTCGCGATGACGCTGATCCTTGGCCTGTTCGGTTGGCCGACACTGGCGCGACGGATTCGATCCCAATTGCTATCGATCCGGAATGAGGACTACGTGGTCGCCGCACGACTGGCAGGTGCGCGTCCAGGCCGGATCATCGCCCAGCACATGCTGCCCAGCTTTACCAGCTTTATCATCGTCGATTTGGTGATCAGCTTTCCTTACATGATCCTGTCGGAGACGGCGCTGTCCTTTGTTGGGCTCGGCCTGCGTCCGCCCTCGGTCTCGTGGGGGGTTCTGCTACAGCAGGCGCAATCGGTGCGGGCGATCGAACAGACCCCGTGGCTGTTTATTCCCGCGATCTTTGTCGTGGTGGCCGTGCTGGCCTTTACCGTGATTGGTGACGGGGTGCGCGACGCTGCCGACCCCTATGCGGAGGCGCGTTGATATGACCAAAATCCTTGACGTAGAAAACCTGTCGATCTCGTTCCGCACGGATGAGGGACTGATTACACCGGTTCGAAATGCGTCCTTCTCGGTCGAGAAGGGAAAAACCCTTGGGATCGTGGGGGAATCGGGTTCGGGAAAATCGATCTCGACCAAAGCGGTCATGCGTCTGCTGCCTAACACCGCGACGATCGGAGAAGGCTCGCGCATCGATTACTACGCAAAGAACGGCCAAAAGATCGAAGTACCCAGCTTGCGCTCAGGTGATCCGACAATCGGTCGTTTGCGCGGCGGTGAAATCGGTATGATCTTTCAGGAACCGATGGCCAGTTTCTCGCCCGTTTACACAGTTGGCAATCAGATCACCAAAGCGATCAGGTTGCATCGCAAAGTCGGTCGCCGCGAGGCGCGCGAGATTGCCGTCGATATGCTAGACCGTGTTGGTCTGATCAACCCGTCACAGCGCGTCGATCAGTATCCCCATGAACTGTCCGGCGGTATGCGCCAGCGTGCCATGATCGCGCTGGCGTTGTCGGCCGGGCCAGCCTTGTTGATCGCGGACGAGCCGACAACGGCGCTGGATGTCACGATTCAGGCGCAGGTTCTGAAGTTGATGAAAAAGTTGCAGGAAGAATTGGAAATGGGGATGATCTTCATCACCCATGATCTGGGCGTTGTGGCTCAGGTCGCCGACGATGTTGTCGTCATGCAAAAGGGCGAAGTGGTCGAGCGCGGCACTGTGCGGGACGTGATCCGCAATCCGCAGGAGGACTACACCAAACGTCTGCTGGCGGCGATCCCGCGACTGGACCGCGTCAAACCGCCTGCAGCACTGACCGGCAAGAAACATCGCCCCCTGATTGATGTGAAAAATCTGGTGGTCGACTTTGACGTAAAGACCAAACGCATGTTCCGCACGGATATCACCAAGGTCCGTGCAGTGGATGACGTCAGCTTTACTATCAAAAAAGGCGAGACCGTTGGTTTGGTGGGCGAGTCCGGCTCGGGCAAGACGACGGTTGGTCGGGCGATCCTGCGCGCCATTGATCCGTCAGATGGCGAGGTCGTGTTTCACCGCAAGAAAAAGGGCGACATTGATCTGGCCCATGCCAGCGCAGAGGAACTGCGCGCGGTACGTTCCAAGCTGAACATGGCGTTCCACGAAGGCCCGGTACATGTCCACTCGCTGGGGGGCGACCTGCTGCGGTCGTTCCGGCCCGAGATGAGCCTTGTGTTTCAGGACCCGTACTCGTCGCTTAACCCGCGCATGACAGTCCGCGATATCATCGCCGAACCTCTGGTTGCCTCGGGGCTGATGAGCAATCGCGATGAAATTGACGCGCGTGTGCGTGAAATCGCGGAGCGCTGCAAGGTCGAGCTGGAACACCTGCGTCGGTTCCCGCACGCGTTCTCGGGCGGTCAACGGCAGCGGATCTGTATTGCCCGCGCCCTGGTGTCCAAGCCAAAGTTTGTGGTCTGTGATGAATGTGTTTCGGCGCTGGATGTGTCCATTCAGGCCGAAATCGTGGATTTGCTAAAGAACATCCAGGAAGAAATGGGTGTCAGTTTTCTTTTCATCGCCCACGATCTGGCGGTTGTAGCGCAGATTTCGCACAGCGTCGCGGTGCTGTATCACGGCAAATTCGTCGAGTACGGACCGACCGAAAAAGTGTTTTACTCACCTCGTCACCCATACACTCAGGCACTGCTCAGCGCGGTGCCGCACCCGGACCCGGACGCGGTTTTTGCACCGATCCGACTGGAGGGCGGGTTCCGTCATCCGGTTGCGACGGTGTCCGGAAAAAAGGTCACTTTAACCGACGCGCCAGCGGGGTTCGATCCAAACTCGGCGCCGGTTAAACTGGTCGAGATCGAAGAGGGGCACTTTGTGGCGTGTCACTATGTGGAGGAGATGCCTTTACAGAATCCTGGTCTAGCATCAGAGATTTCTGCCCCCGTGCGAGTAACTGGCACGGTCGCATAATTCTAGGTCAGGGCAAAAGCGTGGGACCTGGGTCGCATTACATCAGGTCCTGAACCAACGGATTTAGGAAAAGGCAGCGCAGAGTGTCGGCTAGGAGGTTTCCTTGACGCATGGTCGTTCCCGCTCTTCGATCTGTTGCCCTGAGTTCAGTTTGTCGGTCAAAACGACAGGAGCGACGTGGATCAGCCCGATATCCTAATGCGCCTATTGCGTCTTCACGTCGGTAGGGCGCCATAGCGACTTGAAGCCCACACCAAGTAACCGATGATTGCACGACGGAAGCGAAAACCTTTCAGGCGAAGCATCCCGGTCGAAATCTTCATACCCAGCTGACAGCGGGAAGGTTCACAAGGCATCTCGTTGATACCATTGCGGTCACTTTGGCGGGTGGGGCGTTTGTCTGGCTCGCCAGTTAGAGGGCGGGCGCAACGTCGTCTGCATCGCGTTCTTGCCAAAAGCACCAAGTGGCCGCAGCTCCTTGTTGAGCAGCTCGGTTACGGCCAAGTACCAAGGTAGGGCGACACCAATTACTTTAGGTGTCGCCCTGACCATGTTTGCAGATCAACTTGGCAGGTATTCTTGGCTCCAGCTTTCGCTGACAATGCCATGTAACAGCATTTTCTCGATTTCGGCGTCTTCGTAGCCAAGCTCTTGCAGCACAGCGCGTGTCGAGGTTCCGAACTTCTCCGCCGGTTTCAGCGCATAGACAGTGCCGCGTACAGGGCGGATCGCAAATGGATCCAGTTGCGTGATGGTGTGGCCGCTTGGGTGATCTTCATGAACCGAAAACGAATAGCTGCCACGGTCGGTGCCCGGCGTTCCATCTGCTGGGCGTGCGTTATACGACCGGATCGTTTCGATGTTCTCGCAGATGGTTCCGCCAACATCGGCGGCCTGCAGGCGTTCCGCCCAGTCGCTGGCCCGTGCCTGATAGAACGCATTGGCCAAAAACGCTTCACGGTCTTCGACTGCGACATCCTCGAACCCTTCCAACCCCTCGACCGTAGCCAGCCTTGGGACGTCCGATTCATAAGCGCTCAGCAGAATAAAGCGGTCCGACGAGGTGTAGTAGAAACGGGTCAGCGCATCATAGCCGTTGATTTCTTGCCCGGCGGGTTCATCGAACAGGCCCCGGCGTTCATAGTCATAGCAGAACGGGATCTGTGCAAGACCGCTGAGCGCGGCCAATGAGGTGCGCGGGCGTCCGACACGGCCGGTTTTCAGCTTTTGATACAACGCAGCGGCAACACCCAGCGACCCGCCAAAACCACACATCACGTCGATGGTGCCGACATGGGCATGCTCTTCGGGGGTTTCCATCGATCCGCCGAACCGCAGCATGATGCCGGTGGTGGCCTGTACCAGATCGTCATAACCAAGGTAGTTCGATCGTGGTCCGCGACGCACACCACCAAAGCAATCCATCTTGCAGAAGATCGCATCCGGGTTCAGTTTGGCCAGGCTCTCGCGGTCCAGCCCCATGCCCTGCACTTGCGCATCCGTGGCGTTCCATACGATTACATCGACGGATTTCACCAGCTTCTCGAAGACCTCGCGCCCCTCGGGTGATTTCATGTCGGCCAGAACTGACCGCTTACCGTTGCCGTGGGACAGGCTGAAGATCACCGTGTTCCAGCAGTCATAGAACGGCGTCGCCGGGTCCAGCTTAATCACCTCGGCGCCAAACCGGGCCAGATAGGAGACTGAATGCGGGCCTGCGATGACGTTGCACAGATCAAGGATGCGTACGCCGTCCAGCCAGCCGGTCTGTTCTTCCTCGGGCACGGGATCGGGCACAGAAGTCTCTTGCGCCTTCAAAGCAGCCAGGGCGGTGTCGAATTCGACCCATTCACGCGGCTTGGGCTCCAGCATTTCCTCGCCGGATTCCTCAAGCCAAACCATCGGGCCGGGCTGGGTCATGGTGCCAAACTCTGGGTCTTCGACCTCGACCATCAGACCGGCGGTTTCGGCGTGGTCGTCGTGGATCCATTCCTGCAGCCAACGCTGGGGCGCGCCTGGGAATTTGCCACGTCCAAAGATCTTTTCCCATTCTTTTGAGGTCCGGGTCAGGAACACTTCTTTCATCCGCTCGGCAATCCGGTCGGCCCAGTGTTTTGGCAGCGGGTAGACGCCTAATGACACGTCGTTTTTCCATTCGCTGACAGGCAGATAGGTGTCTTCTTCCTCGGTCAGGCCTTCCTCGACCAGCTCGTCATAGATGCCGAGCTTTTTGAGGCAGCGTTTGGCGTGTTGCTTATGGCTGGGGCAGACCACATAGAACATGCGGCCGTCCTTGCACTTGTAAGACCGATAGAATGGGTCCAGCAATTCCTGCAGATCTTCATACGAAACGTTCATCGGCAAACCTTCGATCCGGCGGCGTTCAATCTCAAACTCGCGCTGGGTTTTGTAACGGTCGGGGTAGTCGTCGATCTTGATCGAGTTGTAGCTGAGCCCCTCCATAACGGCCGAGGCCAAGGGCACCTCGATCTGGTCGCCATATCCAGTACGTTCACGAGATTGCAGCGCCAGTACCACCGAGGATGCGGCCAGCATGGTGCCATAGGCCGAAGCCAGCGGCAGCGGCGAAAAGGACGGGTTGATGCCCATCAGCACCCGATTCAGGCCCATATCGGTGAACACACCGGACGAGGCCGCGATAACACTTTCATAAGCGCGCCAATCTCGGCGCAACTCGTCATTCGAGGCGAAGCCGGGGATCGACAGGGTGATCAACTCGGGGCGTGCCGCGCGTAGTTCTGCAAAGCCCAGCCCCATGCGGGTCATCACGCCGGGGCGGAAGCTTTCGACCAGAATATCGGCCTCGGCGATCAGGTCGCGTACCTGTGCCATGCCGTCATCGGTCTTCAGATCCAGCGTCACGATCAGTTTGTTGCGGTTCAGCGTTGCGTTGGCCGGGCTTTCCCAAAGCGGGCCATTTGGCATCTCGACGCGAATGACCGTCGCACCAAAATCCGCAAGGATCATGGCGACAGCAGGGCCGGCAATATACTGACCAAAGTCGATGACTTTGACACCGGCGAGCGGCAGATCAGAGGACGATTGAAGTGTCATGTGCATTATTCCTGCAATTCTACGGGCGCTAGCAGCCCGATCTGACGAAAAAGACCCGGGTCCGCCCATGAACCCGGGGCCACTTTTTTGGTTGGTTTACCGACCTTCCTGAATCCAGCGCGCGGCTTTCTCCGCGATCATCAGGGTCGGCGCGTTGGTGTTGCCGCTGGTGATCTCGGGCATGATGCTGGCGTCAACCACGCGCAGGCCCTTGATGCCTTTGACCTTCAGGTAAGGGTCGACCACTGCGCTTGGATCATCGTCACGCCCCATTTTCGCAGTCCCAACCGGGTGGAAGATGGTGTTGGCGATGTCGCCTGCCAGCTTTGCCAGTTCCTCGTCGGTCTGGAACTGAACACCGGGTTTCCATTCCTGCGGATTGTATTTCTTCATCGCAGGTTTGGACATGATCTCGCGCACCTGACGCAGGCTGTCTGCAGCAACCTTACGGTCGTCGTCCGTGTCCAGATAGTTCGGAGCGATCATCGGCGCATCGGTGTATTTGTTCGAGCGGATGCGCACATGACCTCGACTGGACGGGTTCAGGTTACACACGCTGACGGTGATGGCGGGGAATTCGTGCAGGTCTTCACCAAAAGCTTCAAGGCTTAGAGGCTGCACGTGATATTCCAGGTTCGCATGAGCCCGGCCTGGGTCGGATCGAGTGAACGCCCCCAGTTGGCTGGGCGACATGCTCATCGGGCCGGAGCGTTGCAGTGCGTATTGCAGGCCGATCTTGGCCTTACCCACAAGGCTGTTGGCCAGAGTGTTCAGGGTTTTGGCCCCGTCCACCTTGAACACGGCACGGATCTGCAGGTGATCCTGCAGGTTTTCGCCAACGGCAGGCGCGTCCAGCACCACGTCGATGCCGTGGGATTTCAGGAAATTGCCACTACCGATACCGGACAATTGCAGGATTTGCGGCGAGTTAATCGCACCTGCGGACAGAATGACCTCGGCCGAGGCATTCACGGTGACCGGTTGCCCCGCGCGGCGCACAACTGCGCCGGAACAGCGCGTCGCGCCATCGGCGGTGGTGTCGAAGGTCAGGCGTTCGACCTGAGCTTCGGTCCAGATGGTCAGGTTCTGACGCTCTTTCGCGGGGCGCAGGAAGCCTTTCGAGGTGTTCCAGCGCCAGCCCGATTTCTGGTTCACGTCAAAATAGCCAACCCCGGCATTGTCGCCCGCGTTGAAATCATCGGTGGACTCGATTCCGGCCTCATTGGCAGCCTCGGCGAAGGAATCCAGCACGTCCCAGCGCAGGCGCTGTTTTTCCACGCGCCATTCGCCGCCATGGGCGTGCAGGTCCGAGAACCGGCTGTTGTCGCCGGTTTTGGGATCGGCCCCGTTGTCCAGCTTGTAGTGGTTCTCATGCGCCTTGAAGTCGGGGAGCGAGTTCTCCCAGCTCCAGTCGTCCTCACCACTCAGCTTGGCCCAATTGTCATAGTCCCGTGCCTGACCCCGCATGTAGATCATGCCGTTGATTGAGGAACATCCGCCCAGTGTTTTGCCACGCGGGTAGCGCAGGGCGCGGCCGTTCAAACCTTTGTCGGGTTCGGTCTGATACAGCCAGTCCGTACGCGGATTGCCGATACAGTACAGATACCCAACCGGGATATGAATCCACGGATAGTTGTCCTTTTTACCGGCTTCCAGCAACAGGACTCGTTTGGACGGGTCCTTGCTGAGGCGATTGGCCAGCAGGCAGCCGGCGGTGCCGGCCCCTACAACGATGTAATCAAACGTTTCCACAGACATGGTAAAGCTCCAGGATCAGCGGGCTACGGGCATGTTGAATTCAGCGCCTTTGGAGATGCTCTCGGGCCAGCGCTGCATGATGGACTTCTGCTTGGTGTAGAAGCGGACGCCCTCTTCGCCATAGGCGTGGGTGTCGC
>NZ_JBQFQR010000047.1:0-18627 GCF_056536985.1 Ruegeria sp. CH8
TGCCCCAGTGCGCCATTGCGCAATTTGGATCCGCAGCCACGGCATTCTGAAAGCAAACAATCGCTTCTTCGTGGTTGTACGCGTAAGTCCATGCCAAGCCCCGGTCAAACCAAAGCTGAGCTTCTTCCGACGAGGTCGTAACCTTCCGGCTATAAGTCCCGAGGTCATAATAATCCATAGTGGTATCCCCCAGTTTAAGGGAAGAGATTACCATATTGGGCCGTTTTTCGATACTGGTGGAGCATAAAGACCTGCGCTAGGTCTTGTTTGCTGCAAAACGCTTCTCCAGTCAAAATGTTCAAATTTGCAACCTAGCTCTGTTGAGTAAAAAATTGGCGTCGCGTTACAATCCGCTACGATGAGTGACCGCCTCAGACAAGCTAAATGTATGCCGTCCATTGAAAGACTCAGATGCCCGCACCACGCAGAACTAACCCGCCATTCAATTGGCGACCTTGAATGCCGGGTTCCGGTTACTAGGCGACAGACGCGGGTGGACTTCACCCGTGCTGGGAGGTGTCCCACCAATGAGATTGCATGAACTGTGGGATTGCCTTTGTCCTGCCACTCAGTTTCTGTACAGATCCTTCAGTCAAGTCAAGCGCCATCCACGCCTCCGGTGCCGTCATCAGATCCGGGTATGGCGTCTGCTTGTCCGTCGAGGCAAAACCATATCTGGGGTAAAACGTCGGTACGCCCAACACGAACACCGCATCAGTCCTAACGGACCTGAGATGTTCAATGCTCGCTTCCATGATCTCTTTTCCAACGCCACGGCCCTGATACGCTGGTAGCACCCCGCAAGGTGCCAGCAGGTAACAGTTCGCGTCTGGGTGATCTACGAAGATGAACGGAGTAAACAGCACGTTGCCCACGATCTTCCCGTCGCGTTCGGAGTTGATAGAAATCGTGTCAGGGAGGCTGAGGAAGTCTCTGGCAAGCTGAGCGACGTCTTCTCCTTCTTCTTTTCCAAAGGCCAGTCGGTGGACTTCAATAATAGCGTCAATGCCTGCGTGGTTCATGGTTCTTTCCTATCTTTGGCTCATTTGGGCGCGCACGGATTTGATCCCCAACGCGGAGGCGCGATAGGGGTTGCCGTTTTTCGAGTGGATAAAGCGCTTTTTCAGCAAGCGTTGGAAAACACTCAGGGTGCAGTCGGACAGCACATAGCCGTCACGCGTATAACAAGTGACGTCATGGACTTTTCCGTTTTTCAGGCGTTCGAAGTGGATCGCCCCGCCAAGGGCGAGTTCGTGCAAAACACGTTGCTCGTGCTTTGAGATATTCATTGGGATGTCTCGGTTTTACGAAAGAACAACAAAAAGGACACTCAGCATCGCGCGTGAGTGTGCCCATCAGTGTTGGTGTTCCTGAATTTGGTTCGCCAGGAACGGGCGTTAGGCCCGGGTCTCTTTCATAAAATCTCCGTTTTGTGAGGCGTACCGCCTCATACGCTCGGCGCAGATACGCACCAAACAGGTCACAATGCGCCTTCGTCGCCCAGGAACTCGATACCAGCTGTCGCGCCATCACTGTAAGCAATGCAATTCCAAGGAGCACGATCCTCGCCAACGCCTACAGTAACCTGTGTTCCCGCCTCGCTAAACGCGGATGAGAGCACCACGACTTGCGAATTGTTTGTCGTATTGGCTACGTCTCGCAAACACGCCTGCTGAGCCGGCGTGAGCTCGGCGGACGCGCTTGATGTGCTCGTATCGTCGCAGGCCGCAAGCAGTGCGAAACATGTCGCGCCTGCAATCATCACCATCTTGTTAGACATTTTCTTCTCCCTCTGGTTCCCTTGAAATTAGTGAAATTGGATGGGCTTGTTTGAAGTTCTCGCGTCAGAGCAGGCTATGGAACATACTTCGACCCTGTGATTTCCCTTCCCAACAACTTGTCGCGGGGGGCTTGGCGGGCAGAGCGATATTACTTTGAATACCGAGACCGCCGACAACGTGTGAAAGCTGATTGACGACACTGGCAAAAGCTCGAGCGAATTCCGGAGGGAGGGCGAGTACACTAAGTCTAAGCATCGCGTCCTCCCAACGCTCGGTCATTGCAAACAGCCTTCCGACCGCCAGCACTCACTCCAGCGGTCGGAAGGGCCCGACAAATCGGGCGACAGCGACAACAACGGAGGTAAAATAAAGTTGCGTCAAATTCGCATGTTTGAATCTAATTTTTAATAAATCAATATTTTTTCCGCGCGTAAAGTTCTTTACGCTCTCGTGCGATAGGCTTCTGCTTTCAAACAAAAAGGTAAGAGGGAGCATCCTTAGGGGCGAGTGCGTTCTCCTGAGCGGCGAAGCGTTTGAGACCGCACAGAAAGTAAGAATGGAGTGAAATATGGGATTTGGCGAAGCAGTTACAACGTGTTTCTCGAAATACTTCCAGTTCTCCGGTCGGGCTTTACGCTCAGAATATTGGTGTTTTTTCTTGTTCGTAGTTCTCGCGAGCGCTGCTTTAGCTGTGCTGGATACGATCATATTCGGGACCAACCCCGAAACAGGGCAGGGATCTCGGGTTCTGTCCTCTGTTTTCCAACTGGCTGTTCTCATACCTATGCTGGCCGCCGGTTGGCGGAGGCTGCATGATACAGGACGACCTGGCTGGTATTTGCTGCTGCCGATGGCGCTCAGCATTACAACGCTCTTTGTTATGCTGGGTGGGGTGGCGTTCTTCTCGGTATTGGAGCAAGGGACCGAGAACCCTGACGCATTACGAGGACCCGCGGCAGTCCTGGGAGTGACCGGTATTGTTGTTGTCTCAATTCTTCAATTGGTTCTGTCCATTCTGATGATCTGGTGGTTGACGCGCCCTTCGGAAGAAGGCGCAAACGAATACGGCGAACCTGTTTCCTGAACTGGTTGTCCAGGCAACAAGCCGGCACCTCTGCTGAATGGCAGTGCGAACCGCAGCGTCATGGAGAGAGAAAATGAATTGCAAGCCGATTTCCCTTGGAATGTTACTGATGGCTATGGCGACCACAGCATCAGCGGAGTGGTCGTTCAGTTCCGGGCCTAATCCCAATGCATTTATTCAAACCGGAAACATGACGTTGGAGCTTCACTGTAACCGTATTCGCTTTGCTCCGGCTGGATACGAGGACAGCCAGGACATTGTGGAGAAGCAAGGGCTCTCCATTCGTTTTTTGAAGAACGGCGCCACCGAGGTTGGTGTATTTCAGGTTGGCGCAGAAAACGCTGCCTTGCAGATCGTCGACAATTATCCGGTCGAGGTCAGCTTCAATAGTCAGCAGGACTATGGTTTTGTACTGGACCAGCTTGCGGCCAATGCGTCGGTCAATCTGTCGATGATTGATCAAGACGTCAGCTATGGAATCTTTGACTTAAAGCATAACACTTCGCGCACCCCATAAGTTTGCGTAGTTTGCCCATAGTTTTGCGCTGTGCGATTGTCTGCCTTAGCGATGAACTCAATCAGTTTTTGGCGTAGTCGTTGCGGTTATGGCCCGTTGCGTTGCTCAATCCTGCAAGGGGCCTCCCAAGGTCCCTTGGGTTCCATGCGGCTTTTTTGCTTGGATTCTCGCGAAGGTCTGTGATGCGCAGAAACCGGACTTTGCAAACCCGCTAAACGTCGGGCTTACACGTCCTTGGACATTTGCATTCGGACTGGACCGCAAAAACGGTTACATCGAACTCAAAGCACGTAGTTTATCGCGCTTGCGATGCGTCAATACTGAACATCAAACTCATAGTTGTTTGCAAAACAGGCGCTTCAGCCTGCCGAATGCAGTATAATCTGGTTATTAGAAACTAAGATGCTTGCAGGTGGTTCACATGACCGAGAATGAAATCGCGGTTAACCCCTCCACAGTTCAAATTGGTGATCTTCGTTTCGATGTGGAGTCTCACGATCTATTGGACGCGTCTGGTAATCGGGTCAAATTAAGGAATAAGAGCTTGGAGGTTCTTGCCTGTCTTGCCAAGAGACGCGGCCAGGTCCTGACCAAGTCGGAAATTATGGAATCCGTGTGGCCGGATGTGACTGTGTCGGACGAGAGCCTGACCCAGTGTATTGCGGAAATCCGGCGCACCATTCGGGACCGAGAACAGACTCTGCTGACAACACATATTGGAAGGGGGTACTGCCTTGAAGCAGAACAACCAGCCTTGCAAAAGCGGCACTCTTGGAAACGGGTCTCAGCCTTGGGCATGGCAATTGCTGCTGTCATTGTTGTTGCAGCTTGGCTCATGTGGCCAACATCTCAGGCTGGTGGGCCTCCGAGGATCGCAGTGCTGGCATTTGATGATTTGAGTGCCAGTGAAGACAGCGGATATCTTGGCGATGGTGTTGCAGAAGGTCTCTTGACGGAGTTGTCTCGATACCGCGAGCTTGCGATCATTGCCAGGAACTCTAGTTTCAGTTTCCGTGACAGTGGGCTTAGCATTTCTGAAATTGCTGACAAGCTTCGCGCCGACTACGTGATCGAAGGCAGCAAGCAGAAGGCAGGCAACCGGATCAAGATTACAGTCCAGCTCATAAATGGGTACGATGGGACGCATGTCTGGGCGGAAGACTATGACTCAGACATTGGCGATCTGTTCGATGTGCAGAATCGGATTGTGCGCGAAGTCACCAACAAAATCGGACGCGAAGTGACTCGCAAACCCCCATTGAGGGGGGGACGCGAAGCAATCGGAGCCCTTCACAGCTACATCAAGGGCATGCAGCACTTTCAACAGGACACAATTGCCGAAACACTGGCGGCGCGTGATCTGTTCGACGAAGCCGTCAAAAATGACTCGACTGCGCCCTTTGGCTATATAGGCCTGACGTGGGTTCACTGGCGCGACCTCTGGTCAAATGAGGTTGATCCAGATTTGCCGAGGAGTGAAAAACTAGCGCAGGCCGAGGCCCTTGCCGACAAGGCTCTGGCACTCGACCCAGAATATCATTTGGCCCACGTTGCGCGGGCAGATGTGCACGTCGCCGCAGGAGAACTGGAAGAAGCCGTAATACGATATTCGGTCGCGGGTGAATTGAATCCAAACGACGTTCTGGTCATGGTCGGCGTGACGGATCCATTGGTGTTTCTAGGACGGGCCGAAGAGGCCATCGCGCTTCTTGAGAAAGCTATCGATCTCGATCCGGTTACGCCCGGTTGGTATTTCCATCAACTCGGCTGGGCGCAGTGGAGTGCCGAGCAGTGTGACGATGGTCTCGAAACGATGACGCGGATGCCCAACATACCCAACAACGCCCTCAGGGTTCTGGCAGCGCTTCAGGTTTGCAGTGGCGATATCGAAGCTGCGAAACAGACGATGCAACGGTTCAGGAAAGAAAACCCCGGACGGACAGTTGCTGAAGAGGTTGAGTTTTTTGGTGAGAGTTGGCGGGACCCGGCCATGATGGAGCGGTGGGCTGACGCTATGCGTGTGGCTGGCATGCCCCCTGGTTCTTGATTCGTTTGCCGAAACCAACCTGAAAGCGGTAAGTACACCGTTTCTCACTCAAATTTTAGACTAATTTCACCCTGATCTCACGACTCTCTTGATCGCCTAACCTATTGGTTGCGAGTGTCCGCGGCCGTGTGCGCGACCATGCTTCAATTTGTTCGCAGGTCTCGGAGGCAGGTGATTTGCGAGGTGAGATTTATGGGTAGATTTGGACAGAAAGTTCCATTTTTGGCGACTGCTTTGGTCATCTTTTCGCTTGTATCTCATGATGCCATAGGTCAGTCAAAATCGCTGTCCGATGTTGTTGAATCACTGGAGGCCTGGATTGACAGTGAAACAGATTTGCCAAGGCGTAAAAATGCGCCGACCATAAAATTTGCTGACAGCCTGTCTGCGGTAGATGCTAATGAGCCTGCAATGGCTATAGGGCGCATAACGCGTGGGTTCTATGATCCCGACTCTGCGACGATCACTTTGGTAAATCCATGGAGTGCCGAAAACCTGAGCGACCAGTCTGTTCTTCTGCATGAGTTGATACACCACCGGCAAGCAACGGCGCACTGGGCGTGCCTTGGTGCGATGGAACATCCGGCGTATACACTACAGGAAAGATGGCTGAACCAATTCAATCTAGTGCTGGATGTGAATTGGATCGCTATTGTGCTTGCGGCCAACTGTTCACCACGCGATATCCATCCCGACTGAATTCGCTGAGTAGGTCTTCTTTGGGCCAGAGATGCCAGCAAACTGACTTGTACAGCGAATTCACAAATCGTGGCTCTGAACTAGAAGTCAAGATTTCCCTTAAACCGGTGGCGGCGCATTGGGGAAACAGGTCCATCGCGTCTCAATCGTTTTGGACAAGTGGTGTCCGATCTGTGCCGACGTCGGGTTTTGGGGGCAGACGCAAACCCAAAGAAAATTGCGTCGAGCGAACCGGGTGACTGACATATGCGACGTGACATTGCAGGTTCCTTTTTTGTGAATGCGTCGAGCTTGGCTCGTCTAAGAGAACTCGGCCACGGACCTGATCCGCCTGAACCCGTAAGTCATCCGTAAGTCACTTGGGCAATCACCTATTGTCAGGCATATTGATAAGCAGCGGCACGACCATTTCGGAGACAACATGACCGCCCCTTCGTCCATTTTCGCCGACAGGCTTAGAAGCCATCGAGCTCGCAACGGTAAGGATGGTCGAATGTCACAGGAACAATTGGCTGGTTTGCTGGGATTAAGTGTAGATGCGATCAGCAAATACGAGCGTTCACTGTCTTACATCCGAGGTGACCTGGAACACCTTTTGATAGAGAAACTCGGATGGACGCGGGATGAAGTCGTGGCTTGCCGCGAGGATTGGGAAAGCCGTTCAACTGGAACATACGCCTCATACCGAGTTCTTCGCGAACATGAAGTCGCGTTGGAATACGGATCTATCGAATTTGCCGATGCCGCAGTTCAGGCCTTGGAGCTTGCAAGCGCTCATGAGTTTCCGGACGGGTTCTCCGCCTGCGATCCCATCTGGGCAGAGATTCTAAAGGATGGGGCGATGTCTGGCGTATATGTCATGGTTGGAGATGAATTGGCCGCTCATATCTCGCTTATTTTCCTGGATGAAGATTTGGAAGCCAGGTTCCGTGAGTGCCGGTTGGTTGAAGCTGAATTCAGTCTATCAGCCCTTCGACGCCCGGTTCTTCCTGGCGACTATTTCGGCTATTGCGCCGGTGTCTACATCGCGCAGGGGCACCAAAACTCTGCGCTTCATCTGCTAAATGGGTTTGTGAAAGTACTGGAAGATCTCGCACAAAGGGAGGTTTATCTAAAAGATCTAGCCGCCATCGCCGCAAGCCCAATAGGGCATCAGCTTTGCAAGGATCTGAGTTTCCAATTCATCGGCCCACACTTTAACGCCGCAGGTCTCGAATTTTGGCACCTCGCCGGAAAAAACATACCCAATTCTCTTTTCGCCCGACGCAGCCCAATGCTCAAGAAGGCATATGCTGACCGTTTCGAAAATAGTTAACTTCGGTCTGACAATTGGTCATATGCAAGTAGCGTTCTGCTCAAAGGTTCAATTGTGGGCGATTCATAGGACTGTTTTTGGGCAGCGCTACGTAGATGAAGTTAAAAGTCGAATGTCCGGTTCGGGTTGCGACCAGTTACAGATACGCGTCGCGGATATTTGAGCAAAACCCGTATCGCAAAGCGACGTGACCAATTCTGTGGCCCACGGTAGTGGCCTAATTAAGGGGCACTCCATGACACCGGCACAAAAACTACAAAACCCGACAGCTGGTATTGCGTTAGTACTGATTGGAATATTGGCGATTTCTGTCAATGATATGCTGATCAAATTCCTGTCTGGCGGTTACCCCTTGCACCAGATGGTGTTTACAAGATCGTTGATCGGGATCGGGTTCAGCTTTGCCCTGGTCCAGATGGAGGGCGGTTGGCGCATCCTGAAAACCGATCAGCCGGGACTTCACTTTCTGCGCGGCCTGCTGATTGTCGTTGCCAATCTGACGTTCTTTACAGCCCTGGCGGTAATGCCCCTGGCGGAAGCCACGGCTGTTTTCTTCGTAGCTCCCTTGATGATCACCTTGCTGAGTATCCCATTGCTTGGCGAGAAAGTTGGGCCGATGCGGATTGGTGCTGTGCTTGTGGGATTTTTGGGTGTGGTGATCATGACCCGCCCATGGGAGGCCGGCGGCGAGCGTGAAGTTGGTCTGTTGATGTATGCCTTACCGGTTCTTGCTGCTTTCACCTATGCCCTCAACAACGTGATGACCCGTTTTCTTGGCGCAAAGTCCAAAGCCTCAGCTATGGCCGTGTACATACAGGCGTGCTTTATCGTTGTCAGTCTATTGTTCTGGTCAGTCGCAGGGGATGGGCGTTTTGCGAGCGAGCTCGAGAACGAAAGCTTGGTCTTCTTACTGCGTGCCTGGGTTTGGCCCGAAGGGACTGACCGCTGGTTGTTTATTGGGCTCGGATTCAATTCTGCAATTGTCGGGTATTGCCTTGGTCAAGCTTACCGCATGGCAGACGCAGCTACAGTGGCACCGTTTGAATATGTCGGTCTTCCAATGGCTATTTTCTGGGGATGGGTCATCTGGGGTGAACTCCCAAACCTGCCTGTCGCAGTCGGTATTTCACTGATCTTGGGGTCGGGACTGTTTGTCTTTTTGCGTGAGCGTCAGAAAAAGAGGCACGTTGTAACTGAAAAAAGAGTGCACCGTCGGTATTAGGTGCCAAATCAATTCTGGCCAAAAGCCGCTCAAAAATACCCTGGGATATTGAATATCAATCGCAGTTGAGCGCTGATGAATCTTGTGGCTAATGAGATGAGAATTTTGATGCGATACACAGTCATTCTTGCTGCGCTATTTCTTACCGCTTGCGGCAATGAACCCGCCGAGCCAATAACCCGACTTTATCCCGGTGAGACCCCTGAGCTGCGCGTGATGATCAACGAAACTGCGGACGCAAACGGTGTGCCGCGGAGCCTTGTACACCGTGTGATCCAGCGAGAAAGTGACTATCGTCCCAATGCTCGAAATGGCCCCTACTACGGGCTGATGCAGATTCTGCCTGCCACAGCGCGCCAGATGGGATTTCGTGGACAGCCTTCCGACCTCTTGGACGCTCAGACCAATCTGACGTACGCTGTAAAATACCTGCGTGGCGCTTGGATGGTTTCGGATGGAAATGAGCCCGAAGCGGTCATGTGGTATGCCCGTGGGTATTATTACGAGGCGCGAAACAGATGCATGCTTGTGGCCACCGGGCTTAGGGATACTGAGGTACGAAAGTACTGCGGTTGAAGCCCTTTCCACAGGAGCTACATTGAGCTTCAAATTAACCGTAAACAAACTCCTCCAATCAGAGTGGGTTCGCACTACGGAGCCATGTATTTGCGCGTCTTGCATAGTTACCTAAACAGCGAGTAGTTGCTGCAACAGCAATACGCGGAAGAAAACAAGCGGCTTTACCGCTATCTCAAAAAATTGCAAAACCCAGTTTTGGATGTCCGCTTCGAGGCTGCGACCTGCCGCCATCGCGACTTGCAGAGAGCGACAACAGTAAGCCCACACCGGAAACGCTCGCTTAACTGCACGTGCACTCGCCGCATTCCCTTTGCCGCGAAGTAGATAGATTTGAAGCCGTCGTGCAGCGGAAATAGCGACCTCTGATGCGGTGCTCAACGCGGTTCAGGTCGCTGATGACCGGGTCGCAAACTGGCTGACCGTTCGACTCAATGCCATTTGCGGTGCTTACCATTTTGACGGCAGCTGAACCGTGAAGCGACTACACTCAAAATCTTCTGTTATTGGATAACAATCTACACAGGTCCTAAGGTTCGGGACTGGGGACTGTTTTATCGACGACTACGAGCTTTATTTCGGCTCTTAAAAATTAGAAAGGTGCATTTATGAAGCGGAGTGTCTTTGTATGGGTTGTTTTGTTGCTGGCGGGATGCGTGTCAACCGCGGCTCCTCCATCGGCGCCTATCCCAAATCCCGGTCGCACGACTGCATCGGTCAGTTCACAGCAGGCGCAAGTGAGATTTCGGCAGGTAGCCTCTCGAATAGAGCCCGTTGCAGAGCGAGAATGTCGCCGCCAAACTCGGGGAGTGAATTGCGATTTTTTGATCCGCATTGATCCAAACGAAAAAGCACCCTCAAACGCCTATCAGAGTTTAAGCAAGTCGGGACGTCCCGTTATCACAATGACTCAAGCGCTGACACGGGATGTGAACAATACCGATGAACTTGCATTTGTTATGGCGCATGAAGCCGCGCACCACATTCAAGGGCATTTGGCGCGACGCGCCCAAAATGCGGCGGCTGGTGCAATAATTTTTGCAGGTCTGGCGACCGTGGCGGGGACCGGGCCGAATGACATTGCCGCAGCACAAGATCTTGGAGCCTTTGTTGGTGGGCGCAGCTATTCAAAGAACTTTGAATTGGAAGCAGATCGACTAGGCACCGTTATAGCCTACAAAGCTGGCTATGATCCCCTCAAAGGTGCGCTGTACTTTGCACGAGTCCCTGATCCTGGTGATCGTTTTCTAGGGACACATCCTCCCAACGCTCAAAGGTATTACGCGGTGCAAGATACTATGGCCCAGATCGGACGATGACCAATTTGAGTCTGTGTTTGGTAATTCCTATCTCGGTTTTGCAAAGCTGAGTGATAAAGGTCCGCTAAGGGCTGCGACCTGCCGCCAACGCGACTTGCAGAGAGCGACAACAGTAAATCCATACCGGAAACGCTCGTTGAACTGCACCTGCACTCACAGCATTCCTATTGCCGCGAAGTAGAGAGATTTGAAGCCATTGTGCAGCGGAAATAGCGACCTCTGATGCGGTGTTCAACGCGGTTCAGGTCGTTGATGACCGGGTCGCAAACTGGCGGGCCGTTCGGCTCCATGCCATTTGTGGTGCTTACCTTTTGGCGGCAGCTGAGTCGTGAAGCGACTACACTCAATATCTTCTGTTATTAGTTACGATGAGCCAGAAACCATCTCTTATCAAATCAACCTAAACTGTCCCATCGGTGCTGATGTCAGACACCTCGCACCCATGGTTCTGCCTTACCTTTGGTTCATTTGGGCGCGCACGGATTTGATCCCCAACGCGGAGGCGCGATAGGGGTTGCCGTTTTTGGATTGGATAAAGCGCTTTTTTAGCAAGCGTTGGAAAACACTCAGGGTGCAGTCGGACAGCACATAGCCGTCACGCGTATAACAAGTGACGTCATGGACTTTTCCGTTTTCCAGTCGTTCGAAGTGGATCGCCCCGCCAAGGGCGAGTTCGTGCAAAACACGTTGCTCGTGCTTTGAGATATTCATTGGGATGTCTCGGTTTTACGAAAGAACAACAAAAAGAACACTCAGCACCGCGCGTGAGTGTGCTCATCAGTGTTGGTGTTCCTGAATTTAGGTCGCCAGGAACGGGCGTTAGGCCCGGGTCTCTTTCATAAAATCTCCGTTGTGTGAGGCGTACCGCCTCATACGTTTGGCGCAGATAGTCCTTCAGGCAAGACGGGTCAATATCTCTTAAGGTCCAGATGTCTCATTTTGAGTGGTGGTGCGCGTCACTTGCGTTCGCACCAGCATCCAATCGATACCTCGTAAGACGTCGTCGGTTGTGAGCGGGCGATAATCCTGATCGGCAGCGTCGGTGCTGCCATTGCATACCAGAAAGGGCCTCCAGCGACGTTTGAAACATTTGACTAAAGTTACTTGGCCTTCAATCTCGCACTTATTCCACTACGCGTATTGGGGCCACTCCTCCAAACGGAGCGCCGAAGCGTTGTTTTCCACCCGCTTTAAAAAGTCTGTTCAACCACGCCGATCTGCCTGATCACATCAAGACGGGACATGCATTGCCCATTGACACCTCAACTAACTGTACTTCGAGACAATCTCTTCCGGCTTCGATCGATTGTGCGTTCTTCATGATCCTCCGTTTCCTAAACGTAACGGTGGACCAGTTCGGTATGGGAAAAGCTCGAAGGACCAAAGATCGTGCTGTTCGGCAAGATAATTCTGCCGTTTCCGGCAATATCAGAACAATCTTCCGATCTGGATGGTGGTAAATCCGCCACAAACCCCATATGAACAACGTCACGAGTTCATCAGGCAGAAAACAGACCCGTGTTCGACCTTCCCGCGCAGCGCGCGCATCTCTCCGAAAAATATGATTTGGCCCCATCGCCCGAGCTTGCGGCAAGCATGAGCGATATCTATGACCGCATGTCCCGCGTGGTCTCGCCCGTCGATTGGGCAATCTATGCGCCCTATGTGAAGGCGATTAACGATCTGAAGGCCGAGCGGAACGCCGTCATTCTGGGCCATAACTATATGACGCCCGAGATCTACCACGGCATTTCCGACTTCGGCGGCGACAGTCTTCAACTGGCGATCAAGGCGACCGAGGTCGAGGCAGATGTGATCGTGCAATGCGGCGTGCATTTCATGGCTGAGACGTCCAAGATTCTCAGCCCCCAGAAAACGGTTCTGATGCCGGATATGGAGGCAGGGTGCTCACTGGCTGAATCGATCACCGCTGAAGGCATCGAAGAAATGCGTCGCCGTTACCCCGGCGCGCCGGTCGTGTCCTATGTGAACACCACGGCCGAGGTCAAAGCGGCCTCGGACATCTGTTGTACCTCGTCCAACGCAGCCCAGATCGTGGCCGCGCAAGACAGCGATACGGTCATCATGACCCCGGATCAGTATCTGGCGCAGAACGTTGCCCGCGACGTACCGCAGAAGAACGTGGTTTGGTGGGAAGGCTCGTGTATCGTGCACGAACAGTACAGCGCCAAGGATCTGCGAGACTTCCGCGAATGGAACCCGGGTACCCGGCTGATCGCTCACCCCGAATGCCCGCCGGATGTAGTGGCCGAGGCTGATTTCTCGGGTTCGACCAGCGGCATCATCAAATATGTCACCGATGAAAAGCCGGAAAAGGCGCTGCTGATCACTGAATGCTCGATGGCGTCGAACATTGCTGACGAACTGCCCGAAGTCGATTTCGTCGGTCCCTGCAACATGTGCCCCTACATGAAGAAGATCACATTGGAAAAGGTGCTGTTCGCGCTGGATACCATGACCGGGCAGATTGAGGTTGATGCGGACGTGGCCGACAAGGCGCGCCTGTCAGTGCAGCGCATGATCGACCTTTCCCGCAAACTGGGTATTTGATCGGCGACATGCAAACCGTTGAGACGCCGCGCGTGGTCATCATCGGAGCCGGGCTTGCGGCGGTATATACCGCGCTGAAGCTGGCCCCTTGTCCGGTCGTGATGATCTCGCCCGAACCGTTGGGGTCTGGCGCAAGCTCGGCCTGGGCGCAGGGCGGTGTTGCTGCGGCGATGGCCCGGACGGACAGCCCCGAAGCCCATGCCGAGGACACTATGCGCGCGGGCGCCGGGTCGGTCCTGCGCGAGGTGGCCGAGTTCGTCACACAGGCCGCGCCCGAGCATATCCACGACTTGTCCGACCTTGGCACCGGGTTTGATCGCACCGCCGATGGTGGCTTTGTGCAGTCCCGCGAGGCCGCGCATTCAGCAGCGCGGGTGGTGCGGGTCAAGGGCGATCAGGCCGGGTCCGAGATCATGCGGGCTTTGATCGAGGAATTGCGCCAGACGCCCAGAGTTCAAGTGATCGAAGGCGCGCAGGCCGTCGGGTTGGAAAGCGACGGCAAGCAGGTTACCGGCGTTTACCTGACCCATGCGGACACGGCCACTGCGCCAACCGTTCTGCTGCGCGGTGCGGCGCATGTTTTGGCCACTGGCGGGTCATCTGGCCTCTATGCCCAGACCACCAATCCGGCGCGTATCCGCGGGCAGGGGATCGGGATGGCGGCCCGCGCCGGGGCGCGGATTGCTGATGCCGAGTTTGTCCAGTTTCACCCCACCGCAATCGATGTGGGCGAAGACCCGACGCCTCTGGCGACCGAGGCGCTGCGCGGCGAAGGGGCTATTCTGATAGACTGTGACGGCCATCGGTTCATGCCTGATATCCACCCCGATGCCGAACTGGCACCGCGCGACACGGTTGCGCGCGCCGTCTACCAGCAGGCGCAGGCGGGCAAGAGACCCGCTCTGGACACGCGCCAAGCCATCGGGGACGACATCGCCACGCAATTCCCCGCCGTGACCGAGGCTTGCCTGCGCAATGGGGTCGATCCCGTTCGTGACGCCATTCCAGTGACCGCCTCGGCGCATTACCACATGGGTGGGGTTGAAACCGATCTGGCCGGGCGCAGCCCGTTGACCGGGCTTTGGGTCTGCGGTGAGGCGGCCTCGACCGGGTTGCACGGGGCGAACCGTCTGGCCTCGAACGGCTTGCTCGAGGCGTTGGTTTTTGCCCGCTCCTGCGCGCGCGACATCGCAGATGCGGTGACCCCGCAGGGCGCGCCCGAGGTTGATATTCGCCTGACCTCTGGGGACGACACCGCGTTGGATCAGGATGTGACCACCCTGCGCCGGGCCATGACCGAAAATGTCGGCGTGGTTCGCGACGAGACCGGCCTGCGACGCGCCCTGACGCAGATCGCAGCGCTTGAGGCCAGGCACGCAGGGTCCGAAGTGTTCCTCAACATGACCGCTACGGCCACCCTGATCACCGCCGCCGCTTTGCTGCGCGAGGAAAGCCGTGGCGCGCATTACCGATCCGATTTCCCTGATCTTATTCCCGGCCCCGGCCAACGCTCGGCCCTGACACTGACCGAGGCACTGGCTCTGCGGGACCGCATTGCAAAGGACGCAGCATGACCTATCCGGCTTTGCCCGACATGATCCTGGAACCCATGGTGCGCGCGGCGCTGATGGAAGATCTGGGCGCCAATGGCGATATCACCACCCTGACCGTAATCCCGGCGGATGCCACTTATAGTGCCCGGCTGAACGCGCGCGAGGATGCGGTGGTATCAGGGATGCAGATTGCCGCGCTGGCGTTCCGTCTGGTTGATCCGTCGCTGCAGGTCACTACCCACATCGTGGACGGCCAGCGCTGCGCCAAAGGCGACACGCTGATCGAGATCAAGGGCAGCGCGGCCTCGATCCTGTCGGGCGAACGGGTCGCGCTGAACTTTGCCGGGCGCATGACCGGTGTCGCGACCGCAACGGCGGCGCTTGTTGCCGAGACCAAAGGCACCAAGGCGCGCATCACCTGCACCCGCAAGACCACGCCCGGCCTGCGCATTGTTGAAAAACAGGCGGTGCTGCATGGCGGCGGGTTCAATCACCGCTTTTCATTGTCGGACGCTATTCTGATCAAGGACAACCACATCGCCGCTGCCGGTGGCGTGGGGGCGGTGCTCAAGGCCACCAAGGCCCGCGCCTCGCACATGATGAAGGTCGAGATTGAGGTAGATACGCTGGACCAGCTGGCCGAAGTGCTTGAGGTCGGCGGCGCCGATGTGGTGCTGTTGGACAATATGCCACCCGAGACCCTGAAACAGGCGGTCGCGCTGGTAGATGGACGGATCGTGACCGAGGCGTCAGGCAATATCAGCCGCGAGACTGTGGCGGTGGTGGCGGCGACCGGGGTCGACTATATCTCGTCCGGCGCGCTGACTCATTCCTATCGTACCATTGATATCGGGCTGGACTTCTGACTCTGCGCCGCTCCACGGGGATATCAGTCAACTCCGCAAAGTCACGAAACATTGATCCCGTAGGCCTTGGCAAGGGGGTGCTCCTCACACAAGTGGGGCAAAGGGGGATCGGTTCTGAGCTTTTCAGTGCCAAGGCAGCCCCGGCATGGAAAGGGGCACCTCATGGAAAAACCTGTTATCGGCTTCATCGGCGTCGGCCTGATGGGACATGGCATGGCGAAGAACATCCTTCAGCATGGCTTTTCTCTTGTCGTCATGGGGCACCGCAATCGCCAACCGGTTGATGATCTGGTGCAACGTGGTGCGACCGAGGTGACCTCGGCGAAACAGATGGCCGAACAATGTGACATTATCCATTTGTGTGTTTCTGGCAGTCCACAGGTCGAACAGTTGGTCCGTGGCGATAATGGGATACTGGCATCGGGCAAAACCGGGTTGATCGTTGTGGATTGTTCAACCTCCGACCCGGTTTCAACCCTGCAACTGGCGACCGAGCTTCGGGCTGCTGGTATGGATCTGGCCGATGCGCCTCTTGGCCGTACCCCAAAAGAAGCCGAGGCCGGCACACTGGACACCATGGTCGGCGCCGCGCCGGAAACCTTTGAACGTATCAAGCCTGTGCTCGACTGCTGGGCCGGTCTGGTCGTGCATATGGGTGATGTTGGGTTGGGCCATAAAATGAAGCTGATCAACAACTTCATCTCGCTGGGATACGCGGCGCTGTATTCCGAGGCACTGGCCGTGGCCCGCAAATCCGGACTGAGCGCAGAGCAAGTGGATTCGGTGATCCGCCCGGGCCGTTTGTCGAACGGGTTTTACGAGACCTTCATGAAGTGGACGCTGGAGCGGGACGAGAACGCGCACAAATTCACCATCACCAATGCACATAAGGACATGCGGTATCTGGCGAACCTTGCCAATAGTTTGGGTGCCGTGACCCCGGTACAGGCTGCGTTGAGAAACGGATTTGCGGCAATGGAGGCCTCGGGGCGCGGGGACAGCTACCTTCCGATGCTGGCCGATTTCACCGCTGCGGTGAACGGATTGGCTGAAGAAGAAGAGCCGACCTAGGCCTGCGTCACCAACACAAGTGGTGTGCCTGCACAATTCATGACACACCCTAAGCCTGTAAGCTGATCAGGTCAGGGTGCAGGCATGAAAGACGTCCCCGAAGTGGTCGAGGGTTTTCCAAGGCGGTCTCTAGCCGTGGCCTTTGCAATCGGCATCGCGCTTGTGATCATCCTGTCGGTGTTTCTGTATATGTCGCGTGAAACCGGTAACCGCATAGGTGAGATGCGGCAGGCCTGGCACAGCTATTCGGTGGAAACCACGCCGCGCGGCTACTGGATTTCCGATATCCGCGAGGATTTCGGCTATGGCGGTCTGATCCATAACTTCAAGAACTACGTGCTGCGTCAGGACCCGGACTACGGACCGATCCTGCGGCAGCAATCGGCCCGTCTGTTGGGCACGATTCAAGCCTATCGAAACTCGGATCCGTCGCAAGTGGAACTGGACGCCTTGCGGCAGATCGAAGACGTGGCCCTGGAATATACCGGCAACATCCCCCTGATCGAGGAAGGTATCGCCGCAGGCCAGACCGCCGAACAGATCGATACGCGTGTTCGCGTTGATGACAGCGGCGCGTTGGCGGCTTTGGCGACGTTGGAGACCCTGTGGGTCGAAGAGCGGGACCGCAGCCTTTCGGGCATGGTGCGGGCGTTTTCAGATGGCGAACGGCTGGTTCGCAACTTCTCGGTCTTGCTGGTCGGGCTGATCGTGCTTGTCGGGGTGATCGCCATTCTGACCACCTTGCTGATCACCAACATCCTGCGCACCAACAGGCGGCTGAAGGCGGAACTGGCCCTGCGCGAGCAGGTCGAACTGGCCGAACGAAAACTGGCCCGCGCGGTGGAACAAAGCCCGACCTCGATCCTGATCACCGACACCGATCTGAATATCGAATACGCCAATCGCAAGTTCTTTGACCTCAGCGGATACACGGCGGACGAGGTCTATGGCCATACGCCGAAAATGCTGCAATCGGGCTATTCCGGGCAGGGGATCTACAAGGACTTGATGGGCCGGCTAAAACAGGGCCAAAGCTGGTACGGCGTGTTCCGGAACCTGCGCAAGGACGGCACCCATTACTGGGTCTCTACGGCGATATTCCCGCTGGTGGATCAGAACGGCTCTGTCACTCATTATATCGGCATCGGTGAAGACATCACCGAGACCCGCCGCACCCGCGAACAGTTCGCCCAGGTGCAGAAGATGGAGGCCGTCAGCATTCTTGCGGGCTCGGTCGCGCATGACTTCAACAACGTGTTGATGAGTGTCATCGGCAATGCCGATCTGATCGAACTGGACGCCGACGGGAACGAGGACGTTCAGACCTCGGTCAGTCATATCCGCATCGCGGCCCGACGGGCGCAGACGCTGGTGCGCAAGATGCTGACCTTTGCCCGTCAGCGTCCCCGCAACCCGCAGCGCGGTGATTTGGTCAAAGCCACGCAAGAGGCGCTGGAACTGATCAAGGTTTCGGCCCCGCCCAGCATTGAAACTCGTTTTGACGTTGAGATCGAAGCCGCCTTTTCCGATTTCGACACCACCCTGTTTTTCCAGACCCTTTTGAACCTGTGCCACAACGCGTTCGAGGCGATGGGCGACAACCCCGGCGAAGTGGTTCTGCGGATCAGCCGGGCCGAGGACGACGCGCTGGAGGATCTGCCGGACGAGGCGATCGGCGTGATCCGTCTGGACGTCTCAGACACCGGACCAGGGATGAGCGACGAGGTACAGCAAAAGGTGTTCGAGCCGTTCTTCTCGACAAAACCGGTGGGTAAGGGCACCGGTCTGGGGCTGACCATCGTGCATAACAGTGTCGAGGAATCACATGGTCGGGTCGAACTGCACTCGGAACCCGGCAAGGGCACTCGGTTCAGCTTGTTTTACCCGATGATGCCCGCGCTCAGCCCCGAGCAGCATGTCTAGCCCCCTTGTTCTGGGCCATCTCGGACTAGAGTTTCGGGGACTGGTGGGCGCATGTTGAGGGCCTGATGCGGTCGGGTGTGGTT
>NZ_JBQFQR010000048.1:0-17632 GCF_056536985.1 Ruegeria sp. CH8
GTCTCCGCCGTCTCCAGCGTCCCAGCAACCGCCTCAGCAGCGCCGGTGAAGGGGGTTCTAAGGTTTACCAACAATAGCCGCAAGTGGAAAATTCGAGAAACTTGTAAAAAACCGAAAAATCAGTTTTTTATCAATTAAAACAATTAACTAAACAGTATCGAATTGAGCCAGCCACAACTTTCCTGGTGGGCCCGACCCCGAATCCCGGCTTTTGCACAGGGTTACCCACAGACTCGTCGACGAGTCAGGCGGAATCGGCCTCACGCAGCCGAGTCAGCAGGCCCGCAAACGGAAGGCGCAGCAGCAACAGGCCAACGATCAGGGACATGTAGACCAGCGGCTCGATCTGAAATCCCTTGGCCAGCATGACATAGTGCAACCCTCCCAACACTGCTGCCGGGAAGACCAGCCGCTGCAGGCTGCGCCACCGGGGGCCCAGCTTGCGAACAGACAGATTGTTCGACGTCACCGCCAATGGCAGCATCAGGACAAACGCGGCCATTCCAACCGTTATATAAGGGCGCTTGACGATATCGGCCCAGATTTGGCTGGGCACCTGCACGTCCAGAACCAGCCACACCAGCAGATGCAAAGCGACATAGGTAAATGTCAGTACACCAAGAGCACGGCGGAACTTGAGCAGGTTCAGCCCGAGAAACCGCCGCAGCGGAGAAATCGCCAACACGGCAATCAACAGCTGCAGCGCCAGTTCTCCGTACCGGTGTTCCAGCGCTTCGATCGGCTCCACGCCCAAGCCACCGGTCAGCGCCTGATAGAAAAGCCAAGGCGCCGGGAGCACCCCCAACAGATACACCGCCCAGACAGGGACATGGCGCAATATCTGGTTCACCCGTTGCATAGGCTTAATAGTATTCCGACAGGTCCATACCTTCGTACAGGCCTGCGACCTCTTTCTCATACCCATTATACATCAGGGTTGGGATCCGCTTGGCGAAAAGGCCGCCACCGATCTGACGTTCCGAGGCCTGAGACCAGCGCGGGTGATCCACGTTTGGGTTCACATTACTATAGAAGCCATACTCGCGAGGGTTTGACATGTTCCAGCTGGTGGGCGGTTCAACATCCGTCAGAGTGATCCGCACAATCGACTTGATCGACTTAAAGCCGTATTTCCACGGCACCACCAGACGCAGCGGCGCGCCGTTCTGGTTCGGGATTGGACGGTCGTAGATACCGGTGGCCATGATCGTCAGCGGGTGCATTGCCTCATCCAGACGCAGGCCTTCGCGATAGGGCCAGTCCAGAATCGGATAGCGCACGCCCGGCATCTCATCCGGGATCACTGCGGTTTCAAAGGCCACATATTTGGCGCCGTCTTGCACGCCCGCCATGTTCAGCAGATCGGCCAGTTCGAATCCGTTCCACGGAATCACCATCGACCACGCCTCGACACAGCGGAAGCGGTAGATGCGCTCCTCGACAGTCATTTCGGACAGGATGGCCTTGAAGTCATAGTCACCCGGATTATCGACCAAACCGTCGATTTTGATACTCCACGGTTCGGTGGTCAGGGCGCCCGCGTATTTGGCCGGGTCATCCTTTCCCGTCCCGAACTCGTAGAAATTGTTATATGAGGTAATCTCTTCCCACGTGTTCGGCTCCAGCGCCTCCTGCGCTGATGCGCCCCGCGTCATCCCAGCCAGCCCGACACCCGCCAGCCCGGCCATGACCTGCCGCCGGTTCAGGAACGCCGCCCTTGGGGTAACGTCGGCTTGAGTCAGTGTGTTGGTCCAGCGATACGCCATTTATGTCTCCGTAGTCTATCTTCCTCGGAATGAGGTAGTCCGCTGATAACACAGAGCCAAGGAAACAGGCGTAACGTTTGAGAGACGAGATTGTAACGAATTGGGCAAAGTCCCAACACAGCACGCCCTGCACAGCAGTTCCAAAATCACACATAGCTGAAAAGCATTTTAAACTACGACAAAAAGGACTGGTGCAACCGTGAGTAGTTCACTACCCCGTACCCCAAACAATATTCGAGTAGAGATTACTACATTGATTTTTACCCAAGCGTTCCCTTTTTCCTTTTCTATTTTCTGGCGAATGGCTGTCGTCTTGCCCGTCATGTTCATAGGTTTGACGCTTTATTCTTTTGTCGGAACCTTGTTGGGATTTTTGGTCGGCCTGCTGTTCCCCGCACTTTCGTTTCTCATGTTCTTTCTGATCATGGCCTCTTCCACCGTCCTTCCAACCCTGATCGGCACGCGGATGGGTCTGCAGGCAAAAGGAGTTCAGCCAAGCACCCGATTCCGGGGGCTGTTCGTGCCTGCGATGATATACGGCGCAGTCGAAGGTCTGAGCGCGACCCTGATCCTTGGCCTTGTCATCGCATTTTCTGTGGCGGTGATTTCACCTGATCTATTGCAACAGAATGAAGTCAGCGATCTGGTGCTGCAATATGCGGACACGCCTTGGGTTGGCCCGGGGATGCTTAGCCTGTTTGTTGTTTTCCTGTCCGTATGCTCAATCCGTGCCAGCCTGCTTGTACCGATTACCTCCGCCTCAATCGGACGAGATCCAGACGGCTTGCATTATACTCCGTTCCGGCATTTCAGAGCTTCGTTTGGCCCGCTCTTTGGTCTGACCATTTTCAGCTATGTGGGGATGATCGCGATGCACGCAGTTCTTATCGCAGTGCTGATACTGTCAGGCTTTGCCGAGTCGTTGCAGGCAGACCTGCTGGAGTTCGGCGACATGACTCAAGGTACCTCATCTATTCGCCCCTTATGGTCGCTGCTTGGGTTGTTCTTTGTCTATATTCTGATTGGGACCTGGGCTTTCAGCCTGCAATGTGCGGGGGGCGTATTAGGGTATCTGCACTTACGTGACACGGGTCCGAAACTGTCAGATTTGATCGAGGCCAATCAAAAGGCCGCAAAAGATCCCAAAGAGCAATCGGCCCCACGGATGAGTGCGGAAGACCTGCGTGCCCTTCGCAAAAGCCGCGAGACGGGCAACCGTTAACTCCAACTGATTCTCCTCGGAGTGGCTATTTCTACACCTGTGATGTCCTCAGTCTTTACGACGCTAACTTTGCACATCTGGGAGGGCATGTGTTTGAGTTCTACGCCGACATCCCCGAGGCGGATGCATCGCTGACGGAAATCACCGAGTTTCTGAACCGACACTTTCATGAGGAAAAAAAAAGACCCGCCAAAGTGGCGGGTCTTTCTGTTCTCAAGCATTCGTCAATGCACGACCGCATCATCGGGGCGGGGTCGTTCGGACGTGCCCAGTCGGTCGCCGATGATCAGACCATCAGCCCCGGCGGTGACCGGGACGGTCTCGCCATCCTTGATCTCACCGGCCAGCAACGCCTCAGCCAGCGGGTTCTGCAACGCGCGCTGGATCACGCGTTTCAGCGGACGGGCACCGAAGACCGGATCGTAGCCTTCGTTCGCGAGCCATTCCTTGGCGTCATCGTCCAAAGCCAGCTCGATCTTGCGGGCGGCCAGACGTTTCTGCAGACGCGCCATCTGGATGTCGACGATGCCATCCATATCGGCCCGCTTAAGCCGGTCAAAGATGATGGTCTCGTCCAGACGGTTCAGGAATTCCGGCCGGAAATGCGCCCGGACCGCATCCATCACATCGCGCCGCGCCTGCGCGCTGTCGGCGCCTTCGGGCAGCTGGCTCAGCGCCTGAGAGCCGAGGTTTGACGTCAGGATGATCAGCGTCTGTTTGAAGTCCACGGTGCGGCCCTGACCATCGGTCAGCACGCCATCGTCCAGAACCTGCAACAGCACGTTGAACACATCCGGGTGCGCCTTTTCGACCTCGTCAAAAAGCACGACCTGATAGGGCCTGCGCCGAACGGCTTCGGTCAGCACCCCACCTTCATCATAACCGACATAGCCCGGAGGGGCACCGATCAGACGGGCGACCGCGTGTTTCTCCATGAACTCGGACATGTCGATGCGCACCATCGCGTTGTCGTCGTCGAACAGGAAGTTCGCCACGGCCTTAGTCAGCTCGGTCTTACCCACGCCGGTCGGTCCGAGGAACAGGAACGAGCCCAGCGGGCGTCCTTCGTCGTTCAGCCCGGCACGCGCACGGCGCACAGCATTGGACACGGCGGTCACGGCTGCATCCTGACCGATGACGCGGGAATGCAGATCATCTTCCATCCGCAAAAGTTTCTCGCGCTCACCTTCCAGCATTTTCGAAGTCGGGATACCCGTCCAGCGCTCGACCACCGAAGCGATCTGTTCCGGACGCACCGTTTCCTCGGCCATCATGGCGTTGCTTTCGGCGTTCTCGGCCTCGGTCAGCTTTTTCTCAAGCTCGGGGATAACGCCATAGGACAACTCACCCGCCTTAGCCAAGTTGCCTTCACGCTTGGCGATCTCCAGATCGGCCCGCGCTTTGTCGAGCTGTTCTTTCAGATCACGGGCACCGGCCAGCTTGTCGCGTTCGGCCTGCCACTGGGCGGTCATCTCGGCGGATTTCTCCTGCAGATCAGCCAGATCCTTTTGCAAGGTTTCCAGACGATCCTTCGAGGCCGCGTCGTCCTCAAGCTTCAGCGCCTCTTCCTCGATCTGCATCTGCAGGATCTGACGATCCAGCTGATCCAGCTCTTCGGGCTTGGAATCCACCTCCATCCGCAGACGCGACGCCGCCTCATCGACCAAATCGATGGCTTTGTCGGGCAGGAACCGGTCGGTGATATAGCGATGCGACAGAGTCGCCGCCGACACCAACGCCGAGTCCGAAATGCGCACGCCGTGGTGCAACTCGTACTTTTCCTTGATGCCGCGCAGGATGCTGATCGTGTCCTCGACCGTCGGTTCGGTGACCATCACAGGCTGGAACCGACGCGCAAGGGCCGCGTCTTTTTCGACGTATTTGCGGTACTCATCCAGCGTGGTCGCACCGATACAATGCAACTCACCCCGGGCAAGCGCAGGCTTGATCAGGTTGGCGGCATCCATCGCGCCGTCGGACTTTCCGGCGCCGACCAGCGTGTGCATCTCGTCGATGAACAGGATGATCTCACCAGCGGCCTCGGTGACCTCGGTCAAAACAGCCTTAAGGCGTTCTTCGAACTCACCGCGATATTTCGCTCCGGCGATCAGCGCACCCATGTCGAGCGCGAGCAACTTCTTGTCCTTCAGCGATTCCGGCACGTCACCGTTGACGATACGCAGGGCCATGCCTTCGGCAATCGCGGTTTTACCGACGCCGGGTTCACCTATCAGAACCGGGTTGTTCTTGGTCCGGCGCGACAGAACCTGCATCGAGCGGCGGATTTCCTCATCCCGCCCAATGATTGGGTCGATCTTGCCCTCAGCCGCGGCCTCGGTCAGATCGCGCGCGTATTTTTTGAGCGCGTCATAGCCCTCTTCGGCCGACGCCGAGTCAGCCGTGCGACCCTTACGGATATCATTGATCGCTTCGTTCAGTTTCTGCGCGGATACGGCACCGGCTTCCAAAGCCTCTTTGGCTTTGGATTTCACCATGCACAGCGCCATCAGAACGCGCTCGACCGGTACAAAACTGTCACCCGCCTTGGTGGCAATCTTCGCGGCCTCGTCCAGAACCTTAGCGGTCTGGCCATCCATGTAAATCTGACCTGCGTCGCCGCTGACCTTCGGGATCTTGCCCATCGCAGCGTCCAGCGCCTCGACCACGCGGTTGGGCGCACCGCCTGCGCGTGTGATCAAGTTGCTGGCCAGCCCCTGATCGTCATCCATCAAAGCTTTCAATATATGTGTGGGCTCCAACCTCTGGTGCCCTTCGCGCAGCGCAATGGTCTGCGCCGCCTGCACGAATCCCCGTGCCCGCTCGGTGAACTTGTTCAAGTCCATGTTGTTCTCCTTTCATAAGCGCCCCGTTTTGATGCGCCCGCTTGGCGGCACGCATCGGTCGAAGCCTCACATTCAATTTGGGAAATATCTCTGTCGGTTCAAGAGGCTTAACCATAGAATCCGGCACTAGCGTCGTGGGATCGAGTAAACCGTGTATCCGCCGGTTCTTGCCACCTCACGCGCGCTGTACATCTCAACCAGAGACTGCGCCGCGTCACTGCCCGTCGGGCAGGAGACAAGGTCTGCTGCATCATCCAGAAAATCGATGGTAAACGCAGTTTCTCCGGTCAGCTGACAATCATCGTCGGTGGACCGATATCCGCCCACAAGACGCAGATCATCATTTGTCGGCGTCACGATGACCGTATCCGCCGCCTCGGTCTCAAGCGGCATGTCCTGACAGGCCGCCAAAACCAGAACTAGGCCAAATCCAATTCGTGCTTTCATATTCTCCCCCATCTGAAATACGCATCTGAATGACGGCACCATAACACAGTCCGGGTCCTGCGGCTTGATTTCCCTCACCCTTCAGTCGCGCATGGACAGAAGCGCCCGAACCCGCTAGGACGCAGACGTTTGCCAAAAAGGAGCTTGCCCCATGACCGTTCACACGTCCGATGACCGCCTGATCGTTGCCCTTGATGTTCCGAACGCCCTGCAGGGGTTAGCCATGGCTGAGCAACTGGGGGACGCCGTATCCTTCTACAAGATCGGGCTGGGCATGCTAACTGGTGGCGGGCTGGCATTGGCCAATGAGCTGAAACAGGAGCACGGCAAGCGTATTTTTCTGGACATGAAGCTTTTCGACATTGGCAACACAGTTGAGAACGCTGTACGGGGGCTGGCGCAGTTCGATCTGGATTTTCTGACCGTGCATGGAGACCCGCATGTGGTGCGCGCCGCGAAAGAGGGTGCCTCGGGCAAGGACCTAAAGATTCTCGCCGTGACCATTCTGACCTCGCTGAACCGCGACGATCTGGATGCCAACCTGCTGAAACAGGGTGATGTGCAGGATTTAGTCGTCGAACGCGCAGCCCGCGCTCTTGAGGCAGGGGCTGATGGCGTTATTGCCAGCCCGCAAGAAGCCGCCCTTATCCGCGCCCTGCCCCAAGCCGAGGGTCGCCTGATCGTCACCCCCGGCGTCCGTCCGGCAGGGGCCGAGCTTGGAGATCAGAAACGTGTGGCGACTCCTGCAAATGCTATTGCCGCCGGGGCCGATCATGTCGTCGTCGGTCGCCCTATTTACCGCGCCGACGATCCCAAACTTGCAGTGCAATCGATTCTGGGCGAGCTTTCCTCACCTCAGGCAACGCAGCCAAACCGCGCCTGATCGCGGCGGTCTTAAGTTGCTAAATTGTTTGGCGCGGCGACCGGAACCCGATAGAAACGCGTTGTTACCGATGCAAAAATTAGGGCCAAACAGTTGACCTAACGTCACTTTCCGGCGTCACCGCGCCAAATCGTCCCTGTGCCTTAAAACACACATGAAAAACACGAGTTTTGCATGTGTGACCTTGGTTCTACCTAAATCAGCGTTTTTGAGCGATTCTAAGTCTGTGATACTCCCCGCGGACCATCTCTTCCTGAGGTCCGTCACCTCCCCCCGCTACTTCGCGGGGGGTCTTCTTCCGGACAGATTTGTGCCCTTAACGTGCTCTTTGCGCAGGGCTTCGTGCTGATGTAAGTAAGCCCTGACTGGATCGCACGGAAGGCGGGAAAACTACATGCCCGGTCTCTGCCGAGATTGCCTGACCACATTGACCAACGAACGGCGCTGCCCCGCCTGCGGTAGCCCGCGGGTCAAGACACATCCCGAACTGTTCGATCTGTCCATCGCGCATATGGATTGCGACGCCTTTTATGCCTCGGTCGAGAAACGCGATAATCCGGATCTGGCCGACAAGCCGGTGATCATCGGCGGCGGCAAACGGGGGGTTGTGTCCACCGCCTGCTACGTCGCCCGTATTCGCGGGGTCCGATCAGCTATGCCGATGTTCAAGGCCCTAAAACTCTGCCCCGACGCGGTAGTGATCAAGCCGCGCATGTCGGTCTATGCCGAGGTCTCGCGCGAGATCCGAAAGATGATGGATGAACTGACGCCGGTGGTTGAACCGCTGTCATTGGACGAGGCCTTCATGGACCTGTCCGGTACGGAACGCCTGCATGGTGCGCCGCCTGCGGTGATGCTGGCGCGACTGGTGAAGCGGATGAAGGATGAACTGGGCGTGACCGGTTCGATCGGCCTCTCGCACAACAAGTTTCTGGCCAAGGTGGCGTCCGATCTGGACAAACCGCGCGGGTTTTCTGTGATCGGTCAGGCCGAAACGGCGGACTTCTTGTATGACAAACCGGTGCGGCTGATCTGGGGCATTGGCCCCGCCGCACAGGAATCGCTGGACCGCGCTGGGATTCGCAGCTTTTCCGATCTGCTACGCTGGGATCAGGAAGCGCTGACCGCGCGGTTCGGATCGATGGGCTATCGGCTGTGGCATCTGGCCCGCGGGCAGGACAAACGGCGCGTCTCGGCCCACGAGCCGATGAAGTCGATCAGCAACGAAACTACGTTCTTTGAGGACACCGCCAGTCTAGACATTCTTGACGGTCACCTGTGGCGCATGTCGGAAAAGGTGGCCGACCGCGCCAAGGCCAAGGCGCTGGCCGGGCGGGTTGTCACGTTGAAACTGAAACGCGCCAATCACAAGACTCTCACCCGCCGCCTGTCCCTGCGAGACGCCACGCAAATCGCCGACCGGATTTACCGCACCGCCCGAGGGCTGTTCGATCAGGTCGGGGATCAAGGCCCCTATCGCCTGCTGGGGGTTGGTCTGTCCGATCTGTGCCCCGAGGATCAGGCCGACATCTCGGGCGACCTGCTGGACCCCGGCGCCAGCCAAAGATCAAAGGCGGAACGGGCAACCGACGAAATCCGCCGCCGCTTTGGCAGCGAAGCAATTGTGAAAGGCCGCGCCCTGCGCTGAGGTCACTCGGCGGCCAGGCGCAGAGTCTCCTCACCAATACTGGCAATGTCCCGGATGACCTCGCGCAGAATTTCCTGAAACGCGGCAAAGTTCTCATTCGGCTCGATTCGGGCCTCGTCCATATACAGCGCCCTGTCGATCTCGATCTGCACCGCATGCTGATCGCGGGTCGGGCGACCATAGGTCTGGGTCACGTAAGCCCCGGCAAAGGGCGTGTTGCGCGCCACATTCAGCCCAGCGGCGACAAAGGCTGCCTCGATCCTGTCCACCACATCAACCGAAGCCGACGCTCCGAACCTGTCGCCTAGCACCACATCCGGCCGTCGAGTTCTTGGGTTGCTAACCATGGCAACGGCCTCATGCGGCATCGAGTGGCAATCGACCAATATCGCCTGCCCGAACGCCTCTTGCGACTCGGCGAGCAACGATTTGATCCGGGCGTGGTAGGGCCGCCAGCAAGTGTCGATACGCAGGCGGGCCTCGTCCATCGTCAGCTTGCCGCTATAGATCGCCCGCCCATTGGCCACGACGCGCGGAATCACCCCCAGCCCCGAAGCCACACGCGGGTTGTGCCCATGACGGCGCGCGCCCTGAATCAAGGCCGGATCCAATTCTTCGGCGCTGCGGTTCAGGTCCAGATAGGCCCGTGGCATCAACGCCGAGATCATCGGGGCTCCGAAATCAGCCGCCGCGGAAAACAGCTGATCGACAAAGGCATCTTCCGATGATCGAATCACATTTTCGCTCAGAACCGTGCGGCTGAGCATGGTTTCAGGGTAATTCCGGCCGCTATGAGGAGAAGAAAACACCACGCAAGACGTGCGGTTCGTCGGCATATCCAATACATAGGGGGCGTTCTGCATGGTGACTCCTTGTTCGAAGTGAGCATAGACCGGAAAATAGTTCTGCCAAACCCCTTGAACCCCTCTGCGACTCCTTTTATAGACCCCGCTACCGGCGCGGGGATCCGCGCCCCATTTCGTTATGGGGCAGGACAACGCAAAGGTTACGTGGGCGGTTAGCTCAGCGGTAGAGCACTTCGTTGACATCGAAGGGGTCACAAGTTCGATCCTTGTACCGCCCACCATCGTTTCACTGTTCCGGGCATCCGGGGCACCCGCTAACCCAGGCGCTGGCCACGTCCTTGATGAAGGCGCCGCAGATTGGAGACAGACCCATGAAGGTCAAGAACTCGCTCCGCTCGCTCAAGAACCGGCACCGCGACTGCCGGGTTGTGCGTCGCAAAGGCCGCGTCTACGTGATCAACAAGACGCAGCGCAAGTTCAAAGCTCGCCAGGGCTAAGAACTGCACATAACCGTTTAAAGAAACCGCGCCTTTGGGTGCGGTTTTTTTTGTTACTGGGAATGTCTGTTCTGCGGGCAAAGCAACCACTTGGAATGGCAAACTTAAACGCTGCTGTATCGGGTATGTCGTAATACCCTCTGGCAGGCAATTTTCAAAAGTGTTGCCGCATTTCCCCAACCACACTTTTGTTACCGCGGGCGGTTGAAGTTCAACGGATGAGTAGTATCACATCGACACTTAAGGCGAGCTTACTTTGACCATCACCCGCGTTTGTTTCAGCTCGACACTTGCTATTTTCGCGGTTTTTTTTCGCCCAAGAGTCGCGTGCTCAATCTGCCCCATGCAGCAGTCTAGGTACCCTCCAGTCTCTCAGCACGACGGTTGATGGGACGCAGTCTGTTTGGCTGTCCGAAACGAGCATACGGTCTGCTTTTGCACTTGCTGACACAAACTCGGGAACCGTTGTTGATACTTGGAACGATCAAGGTTTGCACGTATCCATGTCACCATTTGTTGCCGTAGGCGCAGCTGGCGCGCATACGCTTTCCGAAGCTTCCGGTGACTCGAATTGTGAGATTCAAACCGCCAACCAATTTGCGCGCCCTGATCAAACCCTTCCGCCTGTTCCCGGCCATAGCGGTGACGGTGGAACGGGTGGTGATACAGGAAGTGGCGGAAGCACAGGCAGTAACAACATTGCTGAGCAGCTGACGGAAAGTGCTATCTTCGGGTTCTCTCCGCTGCTCTACGGTCGCGTTTCGATTACAGATAGGCTTGGGCGGCATACGCTCGGCCCATTCGGAGAACTCTCTGCATCTCAGGCCTCATCTGAACCGGATCGGTTTTTCTGGGTAGATGCATCGACCCAAAATGCTGACAATGATTTGAAAGGACGAAACGGAGACGACCGCAGCAACCAGATCATTCTGGGATATGAATTGTGGCGTAGCGCACGTTTCCAGGTCGGTTTGGCTGGCGGGTATGAGGCGGCAAAATCCGACTCGTTGAACAACGTGATTTCCGGCAATGTCGACAGCTATTTCATAGGACCATACATTGGATGGCAGCCGGACGACGTCAGCCTGATTGACCTTTGGGCGGGATACGCATCCAGAGATTACGATGCAAATATCGGACCTTTTAGGACCTCCTTTGACTCGGACCGGTTCTTCTTTGACGCCAACGCGACGAGGCGCTTCAAAATCGGTTCGCTCTCAATCATCTCGCGTATTGGCGTGTTTTATGCAAAAGGCTATATTCCCGAACATCGCTACAGCAACGGCGCAACGGCCTTTCGCGTGTCCGGGCACAACCCCGAGACCATTATTGCACGTGCATCCGTCGATGTCTGGCACGACCCGATCCCAAGTCGCCGGGGATTTGAGTGGCTACCCTTTGTTGGGGCCGGAATTGACTGGTACGCAGAGCGCCCTGGAGACGGTCAGGTTTTGACGGAAGACCTCAGAATCGAAAACGTTGGTGATGTGATCGGAGATGTATCGGTTGGAACCGACATCCGGACCCAAAACGGTGGCCGCTGGACAACTAGGTTAAGCTATGTAGGCATAGGCCTGTCAGGGTATGATAGCGTGGGTTTTGATCTCGTATTTAACCTCGAATTCTGAGATCGCAACATCAGTCACTTTGGACTGAAAGCAGCCGCTATCAAACCGCCCCCTGCGTTCTTCATACGATCAGTTCTTCGCGACAGCGACCATTTGACCAACTAATTTTGTCGGATTTCCTTGCATCCCTGCCGGAATCGTTTCATTGACCTTTTCAGTCAGAAATAGACTGCCACAGCTTTCAAAGTTGGGAGACATGATGCTGAAATCCTCTACCTGCGTTGCCGCCGCTCTGACGGCCCTGATTGCAACCTCCGCCGCTGCCGAGGGGGAACTGAACCTCTATTCCTCGCGCCACTATGACACCGACGAAAACCTTTATGGTGATTTCGAAGAGGCGACCGGTATCACCATCAACCGCATCGAAGGCAAAGCGGATGAGCTGATCGCCCGGATGGAAGCCGAAGGGGCGAACTCGCCCGCAGATATTCTGCTGACCGTCGATACGTCGCGTCTGGCGCGGGCCAAGAATGCAGGCATCCTGCAATCAGTCGACAGCGCGGTTCTGGAAGAGCGCATCCCGGCCAATCTGCAGGACACCGACAATGAGTGGTTCGGCTTTTCCCAGCGCGGCCGCATCATCTTTTTTGACAAGGAGAACGTGGCCAACCCACCAGCCACCTATGCCGACTTGGCCAAGCCCGAATACAAGGGCCTGATCTGCATCCGGTCGTCCAGCAACACCTATAACCAGACCCTGCTGGCCTCGATCGTCACCCACGAAGGTCCCGAAGCCGCCAAAGCCTGGGCTGAGGGCATCGTCGCCAATATGGCCCGTGACCCGCAGGGCGGCGACACCGACCAGCTTCGCGGCATCGTCTCGGGCGAGTGCGACATCGCCGTGTCAAACACCTATTATTTTGCCCGCGCCATCCGCAAGGATGTCAAAGGCGTGTCGACGGACATCGACTCGATCGGCTGGGTCTTCCCCAACCAGGACAGCACCGGTGCGCATATGAACTTGTCGGGCGCGGGCGTGGCCGCGAACGCACCGAACAAGGAAAACGCGATCTTGTTCCTTGAGTATCTGGCCAGCGACTCGGCGCAGAAGTACTTCTCGTCCGGCAATGATGAATTCCCGGCTGTCGAAGGGGTCGAACTGGTGGATTCGGTCAAAGCGCTGGGTGAGTTCAAGGCGGATGACGTGAACCTGTCCGAGGTCGCAAAGAACCTGCCCGAGGCGCAGAAAATCTTCAACGAGGTTGGCTGGAACTGATCCAGGCAAAAACCCGAGCAGTAAAGAGGGCGCAGAAATTTCTGCGCCCTTTCTTGTTGCGCAGTACTTATTTTTACCGATAATCTCGTAAATGAACGCGATTCTCATATCTGAAATGCTGGACGATCTCTCAAACCGCCTTGCCAACCGCCTGAACGAACTGCGCCGGGACCATGGATGGTCGCTGGACCAGCTGGCCGAACACAGCGGTATCAGCCGTGCCACCCTCTCGCGGATGGAAAAGGGGGATGTAAGCCCCACTGCAGAAACGCTGGGTCGGTTGTGTGCCGCGTATGGCTTGCCGATGTCCCGCCTGCTGATGATGGTAGAAGACAGTTTCGACCCGCGCGTACCTTTTGAGCGGCAACCGGAATGGCGTGATCCCGAAACCGGGTTCACGCGGCGATCGGTGTCTCCGCCCGCCACCGGGCTCAGCGGCGAAGTTCTGGAAGGCCATCTGCCACCCGGCAAGGTGATTACCTATGACACGCCGCCCAAGCCCGGGCAGGAGCATCACCTGATCATGTTGAACGGCACCTTGACACTGACAGTGGATGAGATCGCACATGATCTGAAAGACGGGGATTGTCTGCGCTATCATCTCTCCGGTCCAACCCGGTTCGAAACAACGCCCGCCTGCGGTGCTCGGTATCTGTTGGTGTTGATATGATCGCACGTCTGAACGTCAATGACTTTGATGATGCTCTGAACGATTTGACGGATATCCTGCACGCCTGTGTACAGGACGGTGCCAGCATCGGGTTCGTCCTGCCCTTCCCCCCGGATCAGGCCCGCGCCTATTGGCAGAACCGCGTGCGGCCGGACGTGCAGACCGACGCGCTGGACCTGTTCGTGACCAGCGACAACGGGCGCATTCTGGGTACGGTGCAATTGATCCCAGCAGCAATGCCCAATCAACCGCACCGCGCCGATGTGGCTAAGCTGCTGGTTCACCCAAAGGCCCGGCGCAAGGGGCTTGGGCGTGCTTTGATGGGCGCGCTGCAGGATCGGGCGGCCCAACTGGGTCGAACGCTGCTGGTTTTGGATACGCGCAGCACTGATCCGTCGCGCACCCTGTATCAAAGCATGGGATTTCAGATCGCCGGAGAGATTCCGAACTATTGCCGCAACCCGTTCGAAAACCGGCTGGAGCCCACGACCTACATGTTCAAGGACCTGAGCTAGGCCGAGCTTTTGCGCACGTTGGCGGCAAAGCAATAGCCGATCCCATGCACAGTCTTGATATAGGTTGGCGCGGTAGGATCGGGTTCGATTTTCTTGCGCAGCCGCGCCACATGCACGTCGATGGTCCGGTCACCTACAATAGTTTCGCGCCCGCGCGCCTTGTCCAGTAACTGATCGCGTGAGAACACCATGTGCGGGTTGTTCACAAAAGCCAGCAGCACATCGAATTCGGTGGTCGTCAATGGCGTGGCGTCGAGCGCATCAGCGGCAGTCAGGGTGCGTTCGTTCACATTCAGCACCCAGTCACCGAACTTAACCAAAGGCACCTCAGCCCCGTTGGTCGCTTTTTCTTCGGGTCGGGCTCGACGCAGAACGGTGCGGATGCGGGCCAACACCTCGCGCGCCTCAAACGGCTTGGTGATATAGTCATCGGCCCCGAACTCCAACCCGACAACCCGGTCGAAAATCTCATCCCGGCCTGACAGAACAATGATCGGTATGTTGGAGTTAACCCGCAGCTCACGCGTGATGTCGAAACCGTTGCGACCGGGCAGACCGATATCCAGCAGAATGAGGTCGATCTCGGATTTCTCCAAAATGGCGTCCATCGCATTGCCGTCCGCTGCACACGTGACTCGACACCCCTGTTTTTCAAGGTAGCGCTGCAGAAAGGATGTGATCTGCGGGTCATCATCGACGACAAGGATATGTTCTTTAACCATAATCGAGTCCAGGCGGGCGTGTTGAGCTGGCGCAGGACAGTTGTAGCCGCTGCCGCCCGGCTCTTGCAATGACCTGTGCAACGGCGTCAAAACCGCAGGAACTGCAGTCCGTGGCCCTGCGGCAGCGCCTCGGTTTCGGCCGGGATGATGGCCAGACCATCGGCCTGCGCCAGCAACGCGACCCGTCCGCTATAAGACGGGGCCATCAGGCGCAGACGCAGAGTGCCGTCGGGCGACGTGCCCTCGATCACGACGGGTCGGTACTCCTGCCGCCCTGCGCGACGCTGTAACGGTTCGGCAAGAAACGCCTGTTCCGGCGTGTGCGGTGCGTGGTGTAAACCAGCCCTGCGTGCCATCATGTGCGACCCGATGATCTGCCATGTCACATAGGCCGAGACTGGATTTCCCGGCAGCCCGACATAAAGCGCATCGCCCCGGCGCCCGAACATAATCGGTTTGCCCGGCTTCATCGCCACCTTCATCACATCGGTCTGGCCGCCGATTTCGGCAAACAGGCGCGGCATGTGGTCTTCATCCCCAACCGACACGCCGCCAGTGGTGACGATCAGATCAGACGTATCGCAGGCTTCGCGCAGCACCTGCTCCAGCAATTCCGGATCATCCTCAACCGGGCCTTTGTCGTTAAGGTCGATCCATGCCTTATCAAGCAGCGCCCGCAGCATGTAGCGGTTCGAGTTGTAAATCTGTCCGGGGCCAAGCGCCTCACCCGGCTGGCGCAATTCGCTGCCGGTCGAGAAAATCGTGACCCTCAGCTTACGATATATTTGGACCTCACCATACCCGGCCGAGGCCAGCGCGGCGGCTTCGCGTGCGGTAATCTCGCATCCGCGCCGCAGGATCGGGGCACCGGCTTTCAGGTCCTCACCCGCGCGGCGGATGTGCTGACCGGGTTTCGGACGGCGGGCAAAGCGGATGCCGTCGGCGGTGGTCTCACAATCCTCCTGCATCAGCACGGCGTCAAAATCGGCGGGCGCCGGGGCGCCGGTGAAAATCCGCAGCGCGGTGCCTGCTGGTGCATCATGGGCACCACTATCCCCGGCAGCCACGCGCCCGGAGACGGGCAGGTCAAAGGTCGGACCATCACCCAGTTCCGCCGTCCGCACCGCATAACCATCCATGGCCGAGTTGTCGAAGGCCGGCATGTCCACCTTGCTGGTGCAATCCTCGGCCAGCACCCGGCCAATGGCGTCGATCAGAGGCAACACTTCGGTATCGGTAACCGGATCGGCCACGGCCAGACCTCGGTTCAAAGCCTCGGACACCGTCAAATACATCTGAGCGTGCCGGTCGCAGGCGCATCCATCAGCCATTTTGATCCTCCAGTTGTTCGAACAGCTCTTCAAACCCGGCCTGTTCGGCCTCACCCAGTTTCGGAAGATAGGCGCGCGCCTCTTCCAGGTTCGAGCTCGGATCACCCACAATCAGCAGCATCACCATGCCATGTCGCCCATGCACGCGGCAACGGATGCCATAGACACCTTCCTTGTCGAAGGTCAGGTCCATTTCGGGCTGGCCGCGAATCTCGAACGCGCGCGCGCCCTCGGGGATCATGCGAATGATCGAGGTTACCGTATGCCGCCCGGTCGAGCCCTTGAAACGAACGGTTGATCCGGCCGGTACATGCAGCAACTTCGGATCGAACCGAAAGGCATGGGCCGGGGTATCTGCGTTCAGATCGATGATCTGATGGACCACTGCGACCTCAGGGACATCCTCGGCTTGCGCGGCGGGGGCAAAGGCCATCACCCCCGCAAGGATCGCTGCACTCAGTTTCAGCGAAATCGTCATCTGTCTCTCCGGGTTCAGGCCACCCGCGAGGGCTTCCCCAGCAGATCGGCCAGTGCGCCGATCATCACCGGCCATAGGGCACGGCGGTTTTCGTCGCGCAGCCCGGTCAGCAATTCGCGCCCAATGGACACCACCGCGGGCGTGCTGTCATTGACATAGGTCACGATTCGTTGCTCGGGATTGGCCAGAAGGAACGGTACAATGGCCGCTCCGGCCTGATCCGGGGCGGTTTCTGACAGCAGTCGCATCGCCGCCTGCCGCACCGGGGCCGAAACGTCGTCCAGCAGGCTGCGCGCCACGTCCGGGGTGCCGTCCCACCGGGTTAAAATATGCATGGCATCGATGCGAAACGGGGTGTCTCCGGTTTTCACCATAGCACTTAGTTTACCGCGTAGTGCATCCTGCGGCGGCAAATCGGCCTGTTGCAGCAGTTTCAGGGCCTGAAGCGAGAAGGCGGAGTCCGTGTGCGACAGACCCTGAGTGATCAGTTCGACCAATTGGGTTTCATCCATCTCGGAGTCGTGACGCGCCACTGCAACGCCCAGCGCCGCAAAGGCCTGTTGCGCGATCTCGGTCTCGGGATCTTTGGCGATCTGCGCCAGCATGATCTGCATTCCCTTCACCTCACCCAAAAGACGGATGGCGGACATGCGGGTCTCACGCTCCAGCGCCTCGGCATTGTCATCCAACGCGACACGGCGACGTTTGGGGTGGCGGGTTGCTTTGGCGAGCAACGCCTGTTCGCGCGGGGTCAGGGGTTGGACTTCGTCCTCTTCGGCCTCCTGCGTCATCTCGGCGGCGATGGCGTCATGGCCGAGGATCGCACCAAGGCTTGAGGTCGGGCCGTTCTCGCCGCCCTCGGACACATCCATGTCTTTGCCCCCTAAAATTGTGCCACTACTTTGGCCGAGAAGGGGGAACAAGGGATGGCTCGGAAGCGATACTCGGACGAAGACATTC
>NZ_JBQFQR010000049.1:0-17321 GCF_056536985.1 Ruegeria sp. CH8
GCACCCTCACATACACACCCAATGCGGGCTACGAGGGAACCGACAGCTTCACCTACACCATCACAGACGGAACCAATACAGACACCGCAACTGCCAATATCGAGGTGCGCGACCCAATTGATGTCTGGTATGGAGACACTCAGACATTTGGTACACCGGGCGCATCGCAGCAGTGGGTAAACATTCTGGGCAACGCTTATGCTACGGGCTTGGTTTCGCTGAGCTACTCACTGAACGGCGGCCCGCAACAGATACTTTCTATCGGGCCTGATACCCGTCGGCTTGAAGAAGACGGGGATTTCAACATCGACCTCGACTTTGCTGTGCTGGACGGATCCGACGTTGATGATGTCGTGACTATAACGGCAACTTATTCAAACGGAGACGTCCATACCCGGGACGTCACAATCGAATATGAGGACGGCACAATCTGGGCCGCTGACTATGTGGTGGACTGGTCAAGTGTCACAAATCTCCAGGATGTGACCCAAGTGGTAGACGGGCACTGGACGGTCACCGCAGACGGCGTTCGAACTGCGCAACCTGGCTATGATCGTATTCTGGCATTTGGAGATCAGTCCTGGGACAACTATGAAGCCAACTTGTCCCTGACAGTCAATGAAATGAACGGGGGTACTCTCCGAGATGGTGCCGGCCTCGGGTTTGGCATGCTCTGGAGCGGTCATACCAATGACCCGATTCCGAATTGGCAACCGCTTTCCGGGTACAACCCCATCATTTCACCATTTTATAATACCAGACAGGGCGAATTCATTCTGCACGACTATCCCGACTGGAATTATCCGCACCTCGACCAAGCGCCTTTCAGTTTCACAGAAGGCATCACATACAACGTCACAGTCCGGGTGGAACAAACCGACCTGATCAACAGGACTTATCGCTTCAAGATTTGGGAAGAAGGCAGCAGCGAGCCTGTGGAATGGCTTCTGGAAGGGACTGATGTGATGACGGAACCTCTGAATGGATCCTTTGCGCTGATTGCGCATCATTGGGATATCACGTTCCACGACATTACGTTTGCCGAGATCGAGGGTGATGACATCATCATGGGCACCGATGGTGTGGACTTACTCGTAGGCGTGGATCCCAATGCGGTATTGCCAGGCTTGGGAGAGCGCGATGTTCTGGTTGGAGGTGAAGCCGCGGATGTCTTTATCTTTGGCGACACCAACGGCAGTTACTACGACGACGGCGACAGCATCACGGAAGGTATCGACGACTTCGGCTATGCATGGGACTTTGTCACCGGGTACGACCAGATCCAACTTGCTGGCACATCCTCAGACTACGTTCTGACTGAAGACACCACTGGAGTCGCCAATGGCACCGAAATTTGGTTACACAACGCCACAGGACCAAATGAATTGATCGGAGTCGTCGCCAATGTGTACGGGCTTGATCTTTCTGAAGATTATTTTGTTTGGACTGAAGAGCTTATGACAGTCTAGGTAATTAACCCGGACATCTGATGTCTCATCGAGTTCACAATGAAGCTACCTGGCTTTGAAGGTCAAACTTTGGCAGGTTTTTTTGTGTCCGCCGTCAGAGTTTTTGGGACAGATGACCGTACAGCCTAAAAGAGGGTCTGGTTCATCTGGTTGGACCTGTCGCGGAATTGTTCCGCTCCTTTGCTGGACCATTTGTTTACAGATGGTTCGGTTTTGCTGGACACCGTGCGGTACCGTTTGCGTCGCAGATCATGTCAAAGCGCATCGGCCTAGAATAGCTTGTCTTCCTGTTTTGACGCAGTTCGGCGAGTTGGAAACTGTTGTCAGTTAGTATGGTCTGGATAATCGTATTGATTTGCAATGGTCCGATGCGCCAAAGAAGTACAGCGCCCCCAAAACACTCTACAATCGTTGGAAGCGGCAATAGTGTCTTCGCTCGGATCATGGAAGGATCTGCTGCCGCACAATCTGATCATATGGCAATCATGATTGACGCGACCGACCTTAAAGCTCATCCGCTGCGACAATTGCAGGTACAAGCGACGCAACCGAATTGCGACCATGACCGGTTGAAGGACTGGAGACGTGTCGCAACGCGCTACGATGGCTATAAAAAAGTGCTGCTGCCAGCCATCGCCTTGGCAGCAGTTGTCTTCTTTTCGCTTTGAAATTCAATGAGGCTGGGGCCCGAAGCGGTCCACTACCTTACGTAAGTCAGCTTTATCGTCTGGAGTCAGGCAAGTACCAAACAATACGCCTAAATACACCACCCCACCAACAATTGAGCATAGGAACAGCATACCCCAACTATCTATCACAACCATCTCTCTTAGAGCCAACCAAATACCTCCTCCAACCACGGCAGGAAGAGAGCCTGGCACCACGACCTGACGCACAAATTCACCAGCATTGACACCAATTAGCTTTAGGAAGAAACGCCAAAAAAACAAAACATAGCTCAAAAAGATAATTCCGGTAAGCGCCAGTGCAACACCAACCGCCCCATACCCAGATCGGGCCATCCAAATCATGCCAACCACGGCCACCAATAATGTTAGGAAGGTAGCGAGATGATATTCACGTACCCGAGCCTTGGCATTCGCAACCATTCCCATAAAGGCAGTGGGACGCACGAAAATCAAAAGCACCATTAACAACTGAATAACCCATTTGGCCGACAGATACTCCTCACCAACGTAGAGTATTGTGAATTCGCGAGCGTAAATTGCCAGAGGCACTGCTACAGCGAAACCCATCCAACAAGCATAGCGCCCACCACGCATGCTTGCATTTGCCAATCGCTTTTGATCATCTAATGAATGCAAAGCAGTTAGTACCGGCTGAAGCGGGCTCATCGCTTGCCACATAGTCCGGTTAAGCTGGACATAAAGCGAACTACCAACATAGAATTTAGTGACATCAACCCCGGTCGCGTACAAGTTCAGTATTATGACCGCAGCATCAGTCTGCATCATCGCGCTGAGATGGCCCAGCATAGTCCAGACACCAAATGACATCAGTATTTTAGCTCGGCTGGCGTCGAACATTGAAAGACGCACCCGAAGCGACGGCAATAGAAACGTTGCACGAAGGGCCATCGCCAAAGTTACGGTCAGTTCAGCAACAACTGTTGCAACGACGACCCAAAGGACTCTGGGACCAAATCCAAAAAGTAGAAACAAAAGCAAGGATATCTTCAAAAGTTCCTGCATGATAGTAAAGAGGTTCAATTCCAGAAAACGCTGCCGAACATGGAAACCTGCCTCGAATGGCACAAAAATCATGCGCACCGCGTAACTTGTCACAAGTAGGGAGAGCATTAGCCGCGCTTCACCGTTCATCTCTTCGGGAATATTGAGAACCCTTCCTGCATTAAATGCAAAACTCAAGCCAATACCGAGGAAGCATAATGCTGCTAGGACAATGAGTGGTAGGATCGTCGATACAATCCTAGTGACGTCTTCGTGCTTCCCTTGCACATGCGCCTCCACCATGTAGCGGCTAATCCCGCCACTGAACAAAAGGAAAAACAGAGGTGCAGCTACCATTGCAGCCGACACGACAGGGTAGACGGCAAATTCTTCTGCTGGGATTCGTTTGATAAGATATTGGAATACCCATAGAAGAACGGTCGCATTAACGAGCCGGGTCACTATCGAACTTACTGAATTGATCAATACGATCCGCTTAGAAAAACGAAACCTGTTAGAGTGCGAGTCAATAGTCATCGCATGTGTCCTGCCAGCGCGGTTTATTGAGCTCGGGTAGCAAAAAAATATGATTTAAGTTAGTCATCTATTGGATAAGAACTTGTACTCGATTTCCAAGGAAGAAGCGTGAGACTGCAACCGCTTCTACTACTCAAAGGCGAAAGTAGTTGATACTTCCCTTTGATGTACTAGATCGGAAATTTCTTTTAGAACGTGGTGAGATTTTGTTGCCTAAGAATGCTTCAACAATCGCAGGGCTGTCTAAAATAACGTGTGGTCACCCCCAAAAAAACAATGGTGTATTGCATTGTAGTTCCAACACGCTCAAAAATATAGAAGTCGTTTTGGGCCCGTAGGCATGCCCTACTGTTACCGTTTTCGAGTAAATAGAAATTTTGTTGCAAAGGTTACTAGTTCATATGTCCAGTTTCACTACTCTAGCCAATTCCGAAGGAAGCGATAAAGGAACCCAGGTTGGTGCCGCCCATGGATATTCTCTCGTATATGATACTCTGTTTGCACCGTTACGCATGCTCCCCCGGGTCGACATTCTTGAGATGGGGTTAGCTATTGGTGGCCCAGAGCTCGGTGGCGACATAAACCGAAAAGTTACTTCCTCTCCAAGCGTCAATATTTGGTTACAGCACTTCGAAAGCCCAAAGGTGGTTGGGTTTGACATCTCAGATTTTTCGACGATCCAGAACGATAATTTCACCTTCGTGCGGGGAGACTCCGGACAACGCTCTGATCTGGAGCAACTACTGGCCCTTGAGCAGAGTTTCGATGTCATTCTTGATGACGCCTCTCACGCATCTTATCATCAACAGCTCGCCCTTGCGACACTGATCAAAGCCGTCAAACCCGGAGGGTTGTACATCATTGAGGATCTGAGTTGGCAGCCAAAGGAAATAGAAAACAAACTTCCCAATGTGCCCTTAACTTCAAAAATGCTGTCCGATTTACTTGTCAACGGCCGCTGCCCAACATCAGCTGCGATCACAGAAGAAGAAGCACAAATCCTAGAACAGGAAATTGCAGGAGTTTGGCTCTTTGAGGAAAGCACCCTAAACGCATCATGTGACAGCTTTAATCTTCGAAGTGGCTTGCCAGCGGTACATCGTCAGGGTTGGCGTGGGACCGGTACACTAAAGAGACTGATCAGCCCGCATTTTTGGCTTTTCTCCGCACGTCGACTTGCGCAGGGGCTATCAGGAGCTGAAAGCATAAATTGGCAAAGCGTCAAGCTTGCTATTCTACAAAAAAGATTGGCTTAGTCCGCGCCCAATTTTCTGGTGGATTAATACATTGCTCAAGCGGCACCGACGAACACCTAGAATGAGTTTTACCAACTACCTACTTCAAGTCGTAATCGTATCCATACCCGTAGGCACCTTCTGTGTAAGAGCATTTATTTAGCACTATCCCCATTACATTCGTCAACTCTGCTAGCTGGCGCTCGGCCACGTCGATCTGATCTATCGTGGTCCGCTCCGCCTCCGCCAGCAACAAGGCACAATCGGTATTCCGGAGAAAGCCAAAACTGTCATCGACCTCCATCAAGGGCGGCATGTCGAAGAGAACAATGTCTGGATCGAAATCAGTCTCAATTTCCGTCAAAATCTCGGCGGCTTTACCGCTCTGCAGAATCTCTGCAGCGTTTCTGACTGTTTGTCCGTTAAAACCGAGCGCCACGTTGGAACCAAGACGACGGCCATGTTCGGAAAAGGGCACTGTTCCCTCCAGCACATCACCCATTGAATACTGACAGTTCTGCTCGAGAATCTTGCCCAGCCCACAGCGGCGTAGATCGAGGTCCAGAACCATAGCTCGCAGATCAGACTGACGGCCAAAGTTGAAGGCAAGATTGGCAGCCGCAGTGCTCTTGCCACAAGCTCTATGAGGCGAAACCAGCGCGACCCGCTTCCAACCATTAGTCCGAACCTGCTGCAGTACACGGGTGCGCAGCATGTCAAACGGCCCCACCTTCGTTCCGCCGGTGCTCGCAACCAAACGGTTTCGACTAATCGCCTGCGGTGGAACCGTAATCGGTGTCAATCCTTCCCAACGCTCACTCAGTGTCCTGCTCGCCTGCTTCTCAAGGGGCTTCACCGGCTCAATCGGTGGTTGTTGTTGCGTCCGACTGACTTCCCGCCTCTGCGTTCGGGCTTTTTCTATGGCAACCTGCAGTTTTTCCATCCGTCACTACCCTTCCCAATCACAACCGTTCACCAGCGCGTGCCGATCTTGTCCATGACCCGCTCGGCGACCAGGTCCAGTGGTTGATAATAGGTGTGTACCGCGTAAACACCTGCAGAAACACTAACAATAATGACTGAAAGTCGCATTAACTTGAAACCCCGCCGACGCCAGATCTCTCCCGGAGTCGAAATATAGGGGATAGTCACCAGCGGCGTGATACCTAAACGCGCGACCAGATCTTCAGGCCGCCGGACCGAACGATTGAGCAATTCCAACAACACAACCAGTCCGAGACCGGACATAATACCAAAAAGACACCCACCGCCCGCAATCATGGTCCGGTTGGGCTTGGAGGGTCGGTTCGGTACAACCGGCGGTTCGATCACAGATACGCGTTGCCCCTGGGCAGTCACCTCAATTCGTTCGCCGGTACTGGCCTGTGACAGTCGATCCACGGCCAGATTGTATTGCAGCTGGATGTTGTCCCGGTCTTGGGTCAATTCCTCAATCCGGATCGAGGTGGCAGGCGTCCGGTTGATCGTTTCGGTCACCCTTTCTAACCGCTCTTCAGTGGACTTATGCTGCTTCTTGAGCACATCGGTGCGCGTCGCGATTTCCGCCAACTGTACATCCAACAACGCATTGCCGGTAGAATCGCCATGGGTTTCCGACTGCGGTTGTACAGTTCTCTCGAGTTCGGTGATACGTGCTCTCAGAACCTTCACGCGCGGGTTTTCCTCGGAATAGATAACCAGAGCATCACTAAGCTGGCGGCGTAGCTCTTCAAGTTGGAGGCTTTCAGGCGACTGCTGCGTCGCTTGGTAACCATTCACCTGCCCGGTAGTCTCAAAAATTAGGATTAGATTCTGCCGTTGATCTTCCAAGCCGGTGATTTCCCGCTCCAAAAGCGCTAAACGCTCCTGCAGAAGCGTTTGCTGGCTGAGCTTGTAGTCAAGGCTTTCCGGCAGCGCATCGGCATTTTCAGTCTTATAGGCTAGAAGGCGAGCGTTGCGCGTGGCCAATTCTTCGCTCAACCGCGCCACTTCCTGTTCAAAAAATTCCAGCGTTTGCGCTGCGCGTCCGGTACGGGACTCAACATCTTCTTGCTGGATCAGAGTGAGGTAGTCGTTGAGAACCCCAGCCGCAATCGCCCCGGCGCGCGCCTCGAAGCTAATCAGCATCAGCGGCACCGCATCCCGGCGGCTGCTTGCACGTACTATGGTCCGCGCCCTCATCGCTGCCACGATTCTGTCCGGCGTCATCTCGGAAATATTGGGAAAGACCTTTTGGCGACGGGCTATTTCAAGCAGATTCGCGCGGGTCAACAACCTTTGCTCGAGAATTTCTAACTGCTGTTGCGCGGGTGTGCGTACCGTGGAAGCTGCCAGATCGGCCGGAATTCGCGGCGCTTCGACGATCAGCTTCGTTTCCGACACATAGGCGGGCGGCAGCGAGTACGCGATGATGATTGACGCCACGCTGATGACCGTCGCAACAATCAAAAAGTACGGCAAACGCCTTGAAAAGATTGACCAATAGTACCGGATATCCACGTTCAGCTTTCCTGTTTGACTTCAGCCAGCATCTGATTGCGCTCCGACATCGTCATCCTGCCTTTTCTTCCGGCGGTATACGTTCTTCCGGCCTAAGAGACAGTACCTGAAACTTCTCTGACTTGTCTTCTTCTGGCAAGGACTCCGCGCCAAAGAACACGCCATCGTCCAAAACGTTTTGCACAATACTTTCCGACACTAGCTTACTGTCGTCGCTCCAAGTATAGAGCAGGGCGAACTCGCACAGTTGATTAACAAGCCGCGGAATGCCTGCGGTCGCTTGAAAGATCAGTGCGCTGGCGGCGTCAGAGAATTCTTCTCCGGTTCCACCAACCATCTTGAGTCGGTGCGCGATATAGCCTTTGACCGTGTCACGATCCATGCGGGGCAAATGAAAGCTGGCCGCAACTCTCTGGGCCAGTTGGCGCATGTTCGGGTCCAGAACCATGTCACGCAACTCGGGCTGGCCAACCAGGATCAGCTGAACCAGCACGTCTTTGTTGGAATTGATGTTGGTCAGCATCCGCAACTCTTCCAGGCCTTCGCGTGACAGGTTTTGTGCCTCATCAAAAATTAGTACCACGTGCCGACCAGCTGCATATTCCGCGACTAAGAAATCCTGCAATTTCTGGAATAATTGCACGTATGGAGCACGCGGATTGGCCTCGACATCCAGCGCATTCAGAACCCATTGCAGCATCTCCCCACGGCCACGATGGGCGTTCGAAATCAGGCCGGGCTTGATATCTTCGTCCAACTGGCCGAGCAGCTTCTGGATGAGTGTCGTCTTACCTGCCCCGATCTCGCCCGTGATCAAAGTGATGGGAGCTCGGGACATAATACCGAATTCCAGCACCATGAATGCGCGTTTGTGAGGTTCGGACCAGAACAGGAAGTCGGGGTCCGGCAGCAGCGTGAACGGCCGCTCGGTCAGTCCGAAATGTTCAACGTATAGATCGTTGGAATTCATGCGACCGACAACTTCTAAAAACCTACACTCAACCCGGTTGCGCAATCTCGCGCTCACCAACAACAAAACCCACACGATTGGGCCACTTTTTCGAAACCAAAAGGGCTCAATCATCCCATGATTGTAGCGGCCTCAAGTCCTTCCGCCTACCCCTTGATCCAAATCTCGATATCTGAGTACCACCCTAATATACTATCTTTGATCTCTTTTTGCAGTTCAGCACAGCCATGGGGGCCATTTGACAGTCAGAGTGTGATTGACTGTGAGCTATAAAATGCCCTTAAATTTACATCTTTGTTTCCACTTACAAAACAAAACGAAAGAAATACAGGTGCCATGCTGTGGAATTCTTGCGACTCTCTTGGGCCAATGCTCTTGATCCAAACTTCTCTAAATAGCCAAAGGTACTGTAACATCCCTCTGGAGGCGCATCAAAAAAGTCTTTGCAGATGCAGCAGGGTTCCGATTTAGCCACTTGGCTTCCTATTCAACGTAGCCATGAAGCTGTGGTTGTGTAAACTTGCAACGCTACTTGTCTGACATCGAAATGACAGTGATTGCAGCGGCTATAATTTCCCTAATCCTTCGAAGAATATCTCCCCGATCAGGATGTGCTTTCCTTGGATTCACTCAGTTTCACAACACGTCATCGTCAAGATCAAGCGAAGTGTGGCTTCGGCTTCCTCAACACTCTGGGCTCCGGACTTCGGTAACGGGGCCGTCCCGGTCATGCTGTTTTGCGCAGAATAATTGATCCGCCAAAACGGTGTAGTTTTTCCTTGTTCGTGTCCGCCCTGCTTTCTGTTACGGCCTACGGATGAGATCCTTCGGGTACATGCCTCGGTTCGTGGTCAGCGCGGTGGCTGCCAACATGATGCTGGTTCGATGTAATTCCGATGTGCCCATCTCATTGGCGTGCTTGATCGAAGTCTACGACGATCGGCGTCAGCCCAAGAAAAGCACCCACATCCGACGCCCGGCTGAACCGACTGGGATCATCAACCGGGGCTATGAAGCTGAGCGCATTGACCGGACCAACACCGGGGATTGTCATCAGGCGGCACGCGACAAGATGGACCTTGGCCGTTTTCTTCACCGCATTGCCCAAATCGTCCGCTACTTGGCACAGCTTGGCATGGGCAGCGATGAAGGCATCGGCTATGGCCCTTAGAACCGGGCCGGTCTCGCCCGCTGCCGCCAGTTGATCGCGGCCCGCCAGACACGGCACGAACCGGAGGTTAAGTCCTTTCTGCAACACTGATCGAAATCTCTTTCAGCGAAACATCCAGGCCCGCATAGTGTTCCATAGGTCGTCCTCCTCACGGCTTTTATCCATGAGGTCAACATACCGGACCTCGTTCGCCCCGGAGAGCGACCGCCGCAATCACACCATGTCTTGGGGGGCTGTACTTCTTTGGCGCATCGGACCAGCGCAAACCATTGCGGTGAATGAAGATAATCCCGCTCAGCACTCTCTTGTCATCGACCCGTGGCCTGCCAAGGCTCTTCGGAAGGTAAGGCCGGAGACGTTCCATCTGTTCGTCAGTCAGCCAGAATAAATTGCTCATGATACACCTCTGAAACTCAGGTGCTTGGACTATGTAACCGAGATGGCGGCAACAAATTTAACGGGCCCAGAACCTAGGCATAAAGCCATTCTAGTTCGCAACGTAATCAAATAAGAGGCGGTTCACGTGAATGGCCATGATGCCACATAGGCGCGACGGGAAAAACCCTATTGGCCTCTTCCTACAAAGTATCGTTTAACCTACACATAGCCAGTAAGAGCTTATTTTTTGCATTAACGAGGACGCAGGATATGTGTGGCATTGCCGGGTGGATAGGTGACCCTGCTGACGAGAACATTCTACAAAATATGACAGATGCAATCGCGCATCGGGGGCCTAACGGCGAAGGAACTGCCTTTCTGGCTTTGAATAACGGAAATATCGCGGCATTTGGTCATCGCCGGTTGTCAATCATCGACCTGTCCGGCGGTGATCAACCCATGAACAGCCATGACGGGCGGTTCACCATCATCTTCAATGGCGAGATCTATAACTATTTAGAATTGCAGGCTGAACTCCGTGAGAAGGGTGCTGTCTTCCAAACCAGTTCCGACACGGAAGTCATTCTCGAAGCCTGGCGTATTTGGGGAACTGAAAGCCTGTTGCGGTTTCGGGGTATGTTCGCTTTTGCGCTCTATGATCGGGCGGACCGTTCCGTAGTGCTGGCGCGAGACCCCTTCGGAAAGAAACCTCTCTATATTTATCGCCTTCCGATTACGCACGGAGAAGGCCTGCTTTTTGCGTCCGAAATTTCCAGCCTGAGATGTCATCCCCGATTTAAATCGGTACTCGATGTCGATTCAATCTACGAGTATCTATGCCAGCGCTATGTTTCTGCACCCAACACTTTCTTTCAAGGGCTGCAAAAACTGCGTCCGGGCAGTGTGCTTTCATGGAAGGACGGGCGCATACAAGAAAGCCGCTACTGGCTTCCTCCTGAAGAGCGTGGAGTTCGCGCCTTCCCCAGCCCCGAAAACCCGGTCGAAGAGTTTCTAAGTGTTTTCGACGAGGCTGTCCGGCTGCGGCTGCGTTCCGATGTTCCGGTCGGAGCATTTCTGTCCAGCGGCCTAGACTCGTCTTCCATTGTGTCTACACTTGCGCATTTGGGAACGCCCGAAATCAGAACTTTCTCTGTTGGTTTTGAAGGAGATCAAAATACAGAACTTATAGATGCCGAGGAAACAGCCCGACTAATCGGGACAATTCACACTCCTGTCGTACTAAAAACGGATCAAATCACGACAAGACTGCCCGAACTTAGTCGGCACCGCGGCGCTCCAATGGCAGACACCGCTGATTTTCCGTTGTATATGATGTCTTTGGAAGCGGCCAAACAAGTCAAGGTTGTCCTATCCGGAGAGGGATCAGATGAGTTGTTTGGCGGCTATCCAAAACATTTTGCTGAAACACAACTGAGCCGCTTCCTTCCCACTCCTCTTTGGCCACTTGCATCCAGAGCCATTCTCGCAGCCACGTCCATCGTTCCTTCACGAACCACACGCGTACGCATCGCAGCTCGCGCACTTAAAGAACCCTGTTTTGAAGACCGAATGATACGCTGGTTCGGAATAATGTCTACTGCAGAACGTAGTAACCTGTGGCAAGGTCCAGAAAGTGCCCGGCAGAGGGATCGAATACCATTCAACGCGGCACAAGGGGCATCCCCCCTTCGTCGGATGTTGCAGTTCGACCAAACTTCATGGCTACCTGACAACCTTCTGGAGCGGATGGATTCCATGACCATGGCAGCTTCAATTGAAGGTCGCGCACCATTCATGGATATACGTCTCGCTGAATTTGCAACTTCTTTGCCCGAGAACTGGCGCATTCAAGGCCGCGTAACGAAACGCATACTGCGAACAGCTATGCAATCTCGAGTTCCGGAAACCGTACTTAATCGTCGTAAGATTGGCTTTCGAATGCCTGTCGGCGCTTGGTTCCGCGGAGAACTTAATCATCAACTTACAGATCTTATTTCTTCTTCCCGCAGCGTAGCTTCCAACTTCCTGGACAAATCACTGATACTCGCTCTCGCTGAAGAACATCGGACCGGAAAGTCCGATCACGCAAAAACTCTTTGGGCGGTCTATGCGCTTGAAACCTTCTTGCAGGAGTTTTTTTGAAAGGTGCCGATGTTGATTTCCGTCATAATACCGCATTTCAATCAGCCGGAGTATCTGCGCCTGTGCCTAGATACTTTATACAATCAAACCAGTTACAAGTCAGATGTAGAGATCATTGTCGTTGATAATGCTTCCAAGAAATTTCCGGAAGAAATTTGCAAGGCTTTTCCCGATGTACAACTTTTCCTAGAAGACATCCCGGGTCCCGGACCAGCCCGTAACCTTGGCGTGATACAGGCGCGTGGGGACCTTCTCGCATTCATCGACGCGGACTGTCATGCCAACGACAACTGGTTATCTGCTATAGAAACAGCGTTTGAGACACCAACTACTCAGATTATTGGTGGAGATGTTCAGGTAAAGTACGCCACACCTAGACGTCCCACCTTTCTAGAGCCGTATGAAAGCATCTACTCCTATCGAAACAACCAACATATCGCCGAAGGGTTTTCCGGCACCGGCAATCTAGCGATGCGCGCGGATGTATTTAAAAAGGTCGGATCGTTTGCAGGGCTGGGTGTTGCTGAAGATCGGGATTGGGGTCTTCGTGCGCGTGCGCTCGGCTACGAAACAATTTATGTCGACGACATGATTGTCTATCACCCTGCGCGCAAGTCTTTTCCAGAACTGGCCAGTAAATGGGACCGGCATATTACCCATGACTATTCGGACTATTCCAAGAGGCCTCTTGGAAAGCTCCGCTGGTTAATCCGAGCTGCCGCCGTTGCCGGCTCTCCAGTGGGAGAACTTGGAACATTGTTGCTTTCAAAACGTGTTGTGGGGGCACGCGAAAGAGGGCTGGCATTTTTGTGTCTGAGCAGAATCCGCCTTTATCGTGCGCGCAAAATGCTGCAGGTAATGCTCACCCCAAATTCCTTGCATGCCGAAGGTGATTGGACGAGGTAAGCCATGCGAACGCAAGGCTTTGGCACTTTCATATAGCAAAATTGAAATGCCGGAGATCGTCTCCACAACCAGCATTCCATCAGGCACAACAGCAATAGAAAGTAGGGCAAAACTGACTCTATTACAGCTGAATCGCAAACAGTGAATGTTTCGCGCGCGAAACATTTGGATCGTCATTATTGCGTCCGCAACCATTTCTCCAATGCCTCAACCAGTTGCCCCGAAACCGCGTCGCCGACCAGTTCTATATACTTCATGTCAGGGCTGAAGCGCATTTCTAGGTCTTCTGCAATATGGGTTATGATTCGTTCGCCTAGTGCAGAAGCTGGACCGGGTTGGCGCGGCTGAGGGCGGGAAAGCTTTTGGGCATCGTTTGAAGGCAACCGCCGCGCCTGTCTCTCGTCCAAGACCGATGACAAGAGCTGTATCTCGACCTCAGCACTGTCCCGGGGATTGCTCTGAAGTCTTGTTTTCAGTGCATCGGAAAACCCTGAATCACGGGTCATTTCGCGAACCAGTGCCAAGCCGAGCTTCTCACTGATTGCCGACGGGAAATGGAGGGATGTATCTAAGGCTTCGACCAATGCGATGAATGTACCGATCTTCGATCGTTTTGACCGTGTTGCGTTGCAGAACAACCCCTGCAGTGCGGCTTTCTGTGTTGGGTAAACCCCTTCCCGCATCGCACGCACGGCGATGCGCGCGCGCTCATAGTGGCTTAGGTTCACTCGGATCTCGTTTTCCTCGACCATCGCCACATAAGCATCCTGAGATGTGTCCGGAGTGATCACCATCGCCTTCACATGTGCGAATTTGGGATCCGAGGTTTCCTGATACAGCCTGCGCAGCGCTGTCAGACGTCGCCATCCCGAAATCAAGCCATGGGTACGAGGTCCTTTTGCATCCGGCAAAGTGACAACCTCAATGGGCATTTGCTGCCCTCTGGCACGCAAGCTGTCCAGCAACGAAGCCATTTCTTCTTCGTTTTGTTCCAGACGGTCACGCACTAGGTGACGTTCATCAATCGCCGCTAGAGGCAATAACTCAATCATACGCCCTTCCTTTCGGGCGCTTTGTAGAACCTGAGTAACTTCCTCTAGCGCAGCTACGGTCGACGCTTCACCGGCCACCTGTGCGATAGGTGCCGCACTGACCCCTAATGGCGCAGATTTTGTTTCGGGCACCGCGCCTAGATAACTCGGTTGGGCCGGGGTCAATCGCTTACGTTTTGCCATCTCTGCTTCTCCTCACATGCCCTACAGTGTTTTGTCCCGGTATCGTTATTCTGCCGCCTGTTGCGCTGCTAGTTCGTCCCGCCGCCATACACCGATCAACAACCGTTTGAATGCAGCATAGGTCGCGTCGAATGTTTCGCGACCGCGCGCGTAGGTTTCACGATTGAAATCGCGGTAATCGGCTTCATAAATTCCGCTTACCTGTTCGCCGGCTTGTCCAATCAAAGCGGTAAAATCCTGTCGGTGTGGAGAAAGCGTCTTGCCCAGATAGGCCTGCATCAGGGCCGAAAGCTCCCCTTGCTGCGCTCCGTCATATCGTGTGATGACCGCGCGGACGGCATCCCATTCGAATGCCATTTCAGGTCGCCCTAAAGCGCGGGCTGCAACATTCTCACCATCTTCAATGCTAGCAAATGTCGAATGCAGCATGTCGAAGAACCGCCCTGTGGAGTCGAACTCCAGGAAGGATGCCCCAAGCGGTACCAACAGAATATCGGCTGCCGACAGGCCGTTTATAGTCAGATAGCCCAGAGCAGGGGGGGTATCTATGAAAACAAGGTCATAGTTCTCCAACACGCCATCTGCAGCTAATCGATCGCTAAGAGCGTCCCAAAGTTTCCATCCTCTTGCCTGCATGCGCCAGACCGGGATCTGGAACTCGGCCCAGTACAGGTTCAGCTGTGCTCCGATCAAATCGATATTGGGCCAGTGGGTTTTTTGGATGACATCTTCCGCTGTCATTTCCAAAGCCGCGCTCAGTGTGTCGTCGAGGGGTTGTGGCGGGTCCCCGCGATCCAAGCGCCGTTGATTTTCTATACGCAGATATTCACCGTAGTGACGGGCTAACAGAGGAAAGGACGTTTGCCATTCATCTTCGACACGACCACTGAAGATCGAAGTCATTGATCCCTGACTGTCGAGGTCGACTACAAGTACCTTGTATCCATCAAGCGCAGCAGACATCGCCAGATGCGCCGCAGTGGATGTCTTACCTACGCCGCCTTTGAAGTTGGCTACGGCAACCAATTTGGCGGGCTGGCCCTCAGGTCGGTAAGGCAGGTAGTTCTTTGCCTTCGAACCCTGCACACCGAAGAAAGCACGAAGGCGCAACACCTCCTCCAGACTGAACCACTTGGCGCCCCCTTCAGTCTCAGATCGTCCTTGGGGCAGGTCAGGGTTTTGCTTTAGGACACGGCGAAAATGCGCTTGAGCAACAGGGATCAGATAGCGGGTAATTTCCCAAGTTGAAAACAGGCGTAAAGATTTATGGCCTTCATCGTTCAGGCCCCGGCTCGCAAGATCTGCCCGACCCTGTGCGCAAGCCTGAGCAATAGCTTCGAAGCCCTCTGAACTTGTGGGTAAGTCCAGATCTGAAAGTGCAGAATCCGGATCAATATTGAAATAGGGAGGAAGGGAAGTTCCGTCCTTAGCCATGGTAATTACCGCCCGATGTATTGCCTTTTCTTCATGATACCCAAAAACACGGCATATGGAAGATAAATGCGCACAAAGCGATTTTTTCTCAGAAAAATAAGGGGATAGTGGTGCTAATATAACGCATCGTGGAATGTTGTGAGTTTTTTTTAGAGTTATTTTTGTGTTATTTATAGTTATAGGCTCGCCGATTACTGAAAATTATTATTTAATATCAATCTATTGATCTATTTTCATTCTTAGACACTGACTCTGAAACCCCGATAGAATGACTCTGAACCCCCGATCTGGTGACTCTGAACCCCCGTTGTGCGGTTATGTGGATAACTCTAGGGTGGGCGTCACTAAAACCACGAAAAAACGAGTCGGATAGCGGTTCGATACGAAGGCTCCGAAAGAGAGCCGCAGGAAAGAGGGCCATGGGCAGGGCAGTCAAAGATACGGTCGGGGGGCTTCTTCCGGACCGCAGGCAGCAGGGCGATTTCTTCGTCTGCGATGTTTTCGATGCGATTCCCAAGGATGATCTCGCCAGTATGGAACATCCGCTGTTCTCGCTGGCGACCCGTCCGGATCGACGCATTCTGGAATACCAGCACAACGGTGTGCAAATCACGGTGACGCCGTCGGTCAAAGGGCTGGCGACAATCCATGACAAGGACATCCTGATTTTCTGCATCAGCCAGCTTATGGCAGCGATCAACGCCGGGCGTACGGTCAGTCGAACGCTGCAGTTGAAGGCGCATGATTTGCTGGTGGCAACTAACCGTGAGACCAGCGGTGATGCCTACCGGCGGCTGCGCGAGGCTTTCGAACGGTTGGCGGGTACCCGCATCACCACCAATATCGTCACAGGAGAGGCAGAAACCACCACGGGTTTCGGTTTGATCGAAAGCTGGGAGATTGTGCGCAAAACCCGCGGGGGCCGGATGGTCAATGTGGCGGTGACCCTGTCCGATTGGTTATATAGGGCGGTGCTGTCGAAATCGGTGCTTACGTTGTCGCGTGATTACTTTCGCCTGCGTAAACCGCTGGAACGGAGGATCTACGAGTTGGCGCGTAAACACTGCGGGCGCCAGCCTGGCTGGACGGTTTCGGTGGACACGCTTTTGAAGAAGTCAGGCAGTGCCTCGCCGCGTCGTGTTTTTCGCAAGATGCTCCGTGATATGATCGAGGCGAACCACTTGCCTGATTACGAAATGCGCGAGGATCCGGGTGACCTGATACGGTTTGCCCCGCGAGCAGGGCTGATCGAACCGGACGCACCCCCGCCGATACTGGATGCAGAGACCCTGGAAGAAGCGCGACGCCTCATGCCCGGTGTTGACGTCTACGGACTCGAAGCGGAATGGCGCGGGGTTTGGATTCACTCAGGTGCGCCGCGGTTAAGGAAGCCGGATGCGGCTTTTCTGGGCTGGGTACGCAAGCGGGCAGGGGGGTGACTATTTGCTGTTAGGTCTCGATTTTTCTGACAGCTTTAGAATGTATGGAAAATGTCTGCTTGATCCTGCGGTCGGAAACACTCCGGGATCAGGCTAAATAAGAGCTTTCAGAATATACGACAGTCCGTGGCCTCGCTCTCGGGCCAGTCCAGCGTCCGATCGAACCGTGCGGATTTCCATGCCGTCACGTAGAGCAGATCGCGCTCATAAGCCCG
>NZ_JBQFQR010000050.1:0-15701 GCF_056536985.1 Ruegeria sp. CH8
AAAAGAAGGGCAAAGATGGACGACTTTTACGCCGCCCGCAGCAGGGTCATCCCGCCGCTACCGTGGTCGACTTTCTCACCGCCGTTCTCACGCGCTGTACACCAACTTCGCCATTGGCTGGTTTGCCGCCTGCCAGCCCCATTTCAAAAATCCCTATTGAACCCGAAGTATCGTCTTCCTTGACGGCGGCTTTGGATTTTACACTGCCGCTGACGCAGGATCCTCCGAACTGGCAGCAAAGGCTTTTCCCTTCAACAGGGAAAATCGCCAAAGCGGCCGTTCCACAACGGGCTTAGGAGCTCCTTGACCGCTCTTTGACCAGATGGCGCTCAGGCATGGAAACAAAAGGGCCTGGCTCAGCGCATAACCAGAGCTAGCAAATAGGCGTCAGGATCATGAAATTGGGCTTCTTCGCGCAAGGAGGGCGAAGACAGGCAACACTGTCACGATCCAGACCACGCTATAAATTGCGGATGGGATGGCATATGCGCTTAACCCATCGGTGTTCGGCAACAGCAAGGTGGCAATTGCGATGCCCAAAGCCCCGTTTTGAACGCCGGTTTCAATTGAAATCGTTTTAGCCTCAACATCTGTGCACCCAAGCAACCGTGAACTCATGACGCCTGTAAGCGTGAGTAACGCGCCTACACTAAAAAGTGCCGGTCCAAGTCTAAGGTAGTTTTCCGCGACCACCCCCCAGTTTGAAATGATCGCCCCTCCGACGACCACTGCAAAAAGTAGCATAGAGATTTTGCTAAAGATCGGCTCGATATCGGCGACGGTTCGCGAGGCCACGGATCGCACGGCCACGCCGGCCAGGATCGGCGAAACTGTCCACAAAAACATCGCTAAAACCGTCGAAGAAATGTCGACCGCAGGCGCTGTTGCTCCCATGAACAACTGCACCGAAAACCCCAGGATGAGCGGTACGGTCAGGACGCATGTCAGACTGAAGACTGCTGTAAGAGTAACGGACAAAGCGACATCCCAATTCGAAAGCTTGGTCACGATGTTACTGATCGCCCCGCCCGGACAGGCCGCTAAAATCATGATGCCAACAGCTGTCTCAGCGGAAATCCCAAAGATAAAAGTCACGATCAAAGCGATGCAAGGCAGCAAAATGATCTGGTTGAGAGCGCCGACGCAAAAGGCCCGTGGACGTCGTCCGATGCGTTGAAAGTCAGCCGCTGTGAGTCCGAGGCCAAGGCAGAACATGATGACAACAACTGCGAGCGGCAGCAGCACAGATATGAAAATTTCTCCCATCTACCATGACCTCTATGACTGCATGCTTCCGCACGCTTTCGGACGATACCGTTCAGAAAACCTGATGACGAGTTTTGTCAGTCTGGCGCATTTATCCTCAAGCGCCCGAAGATCGAGGCTGTCTTTATTTATTATACCTATCACAGGGTTGGACGATCTGGCGTGAAAGAGCTTTCCAGTGCTAATCTCACTGTATGGCAAGTGTAACTTACGCATTCGCCCGCGCGATGGCCAACGCCGCCGGGATGACGCTGAACGACGATGGCGCCCTGATTTCGAATGGCGCTGTCGTGCTGCGTTTACCAGAAGCTCAAGACGGCCAATTGGCGGATGATGCGTATTTCGATTTGATAGATTGGATTCGTGCGCAACAAGCGGACGAGGCCGCGTTGGTTGAGGCCTATGCAAACGCGATTGCGACCGATGATCTCGGCGTACTTGGCCTGGCCGTTAAGACAGCTCCGACCTTGCGGCAATCATTGCAACGGATCGAGCGTTATTTTCGTCTCGTCACGGACACCGCAGTTTACAGACTTGATGAAACCGGCGACCCGGTTCTTTGGATTTTTGAAGGACAAACACCACATCGCGCCGCCTTGGAGCTGCGCAACGAATGCGCGCTTGCGGCCTTTGCGAGGAACATGCATCGGTTTGTGGGTGATGGGTTGTCGCTCGCATATGTCACGTTTCAGCATGCATGCAGACAAGAGCCAGAACATTACGCCGAATATTTCGGGTGCCCGGTTCGATTTGGGAGCGCCCACAATGCCATTGCTATGCGCCCTGCTATGCTGGAAAGCGAAAATCGTCTTGGCGATCCGGGCTTGTCAGATTTCATGACGAAGCACCTGGATGAGGAGTTCAACTCTCGCGATGACGACACCTCACTGAGCCAAGCAATTGTCCACCGGCTTACGCCAGCCCTGAGTAACGGCGCACCGCAGGCGGCGCATGTCGCCCAAGAGATGGGAATGAGCGAGCGCACTCTTTACCGCAGGTTGGCCGAAGAAGGGCTGACCTATCGCGACGTTCTTGGTCAGGCACAAGTTGCACTCGCTCGTGACCTGCTCCGTGACGGTAAGGCTTCCATCGCCGAGATCGCCTTTATGACCGGGTTTTCGGAACAGAGCACGTTCAGCCGCGCCTTCAAGCGTTGGGTCGGACTGGCTCCCGCTCGTTTCCGACAGCAAGCGACCTCAGACTAGACGCACAGCTCAAGACCACATGGCAGGTTCGGCCAAAACCTTGGCAGGGCGGGCCGATACCTAGGTCAATGTGGTGTCTAACTTCTTCTTTGTCAGATCCACTTGGGGCGCTGCCGAGTAAGGCAGACCGTTTTGCCCCTCTCAGACAAAGGAAATTTGCAATGAGCAATCATGACCACAAACGTGGAGCCAGCTGCGCTTGCGACGTCACGCCCGAACGCGTTGATATGGCGCGCCGCCGCCTCCTGACGCAAGCCGCCGGGGTGGCCGCGGCAGGTACAACAATAATGGCTGGCGGGCAGGCCCTTGCCGCGACCGACGAAGCACGCGCCTACTATGCTGACCCGGAAAATCCAGGCCTTCCCCAAATCGACATGACCATCGAGCCGGGGCGTACTGCGCTTGTGGTGACCGACCCCCAGATTGATTTTTTGTCAGAGGACGGTGTGACGTGGGGCGTCGTTGGCGAAAGCGTGACCGAGCAGGGCACCGTCGACAATATCGAACGGCTTTTCATTGCCGCCAAGGCTGCGGGGATGCCGGTCTTCATCTCGCCCCACTATTACTACCCACATGACCACAAGTGGGAGTTCGAGGGCACTCTGGAAGCCACGATGCACAGCATCGGCATGTTTGACCGCCTGGGACCGCTCAATTTGGACAACTTCGAGGGCTCAGGTGCCGACTGGATGCCGCAATACAAGAAGTACATCGAGGATGGCGAAACCATCATTTGCTCGCCACACAAGGTTTACAGCCCTGCTCAGAATGACCTGAACCTGCAATTGCGTAAACGCAAGATCGACAAGGTGATCCTCGCGGGGATGTCGGCGAACCTGTGTACGCAGGCGCATCTCTACGAGCTGCTGGAGCTGGGCTACGAAGTCGCTGTCGTTCGCGATGCCACGGCCGGGGCCAAGGTGCCTGAAGGCGACGGATATCTCGCCGCCATCATCAACTTCCGCATGGTCGCCAACGGCGTCTGGTGGACCGACGACGCGGTTGAGCGCATCGGCCAATCAGCCTGACCCGAACTGACTTTCCAATTTGATCCTGACATCACGAAAGGACACAATATGAAACGCATCTTTACATTTCCTGCGCTTACAACAGCGCTGACTCTTGCCCTGGCGGCGGCGGCATTGGCCGATGATGAATACAACGTTTCGAACAGTCTTACTTTGACCGGACACCCCCTTGGTATGCACGGCGTCGATCCTGTGTCGATGTTTGAAGCTGAGAAACCCGAGATGGGCAACGCCGCTTACACGTCGGCTCATGACGGTGTGGACTACTATTTTGCATCACAGGCAGCGCAAGCCACGTTCGAAGCGGATCCGACGGCACATCTGCCTCAATTCGGCGGCTTCTGCGCCTTTGGCGTCTATGTCGGCAAGAAGCTTGATGGCGATGTTCGGTATGCCGATATCGTCGACGGCAAGCTCTATCTCTTTGTGAATGAAGACATCTTCAAGAAGTACCTCGAGGACAAAGAGACCGTGATCCAAGGCGCCCATGCCAAGTGGGCAGACATCCACCACACGCCTGTCGGCAGCCTTTGATCGAGGAATTTGGTGGCTTTTGCCGGTCGGAGCCACCGCTGCCTCTCCCCTCCCCAAAAGGCCGGCATCTCTCCAAGACGCCCTGTCCGCAATGACAATTCGCGTGCGTCGAAAACTCTTCCCAAAGGAACCCAGACATGACTGATTTTGAGACATATACAATCGCCTCAGCCCCTGATGCCGCGAAACCAATTCTGGAAGCATCGCTGAGAGGATATGGTTTTGTGCCCAACCTTTATGCGGCCATGGCCGAAGCGCCCGCAATTTTGGAAGGCTATACGACACTTTCCAACATCTTTGGAAAGACCAGCCTGTCAGAGACTGAGCGCCAGATCATCCTTATGACTAACAACCGGTTGAACGGGTGCAAGTACTGCATGGCCGCCCATACCACTCTTTCACAGATGGCCGGTGTCCCCGAAGACGTGATCGCAGCGTTACGCGATGGCAGCCCTATCGCCGACCCCAAATTGGAAGCACTGCGCAAATTCGCCATCGTGATCAACGAAAGCCGAGGCTGGCCCAGCGACGCACAGGTCGAGGCGTTTCTAACGGCTGGTTACACACGCCAATCTATGCTGGAAGTCATCCTCGGCACAGCGTTGAAAACCCTGTCGAACTATACGAACCATGTGGCGGACACCGCGTTGGATGATGCTTTTGTGCCAAATGCATGGATCGCCTCGGTCGCGGCAGTGGCTGAATAGCGCGACGCCCGCCCATTTGTTAATCTTGCTTTTGACCTGTGTTGGGTTCCCGACAAGAAGGGCATGTGATTTGAGACGTCCGGCAATAAAGTCAACAAAGGCGCGCACCTTCGCAGACACGGTTCGTCCCTCTTGATGCGCAAGATGGATGGGGACCTCGGGTGGTTCATACGACTTTAGTACAGTCTTGAGCCGCCCATCTGCAATGTAAGGTGCGACTTGATAGGACAGAAGCCGTCCGACACCATGACCTTGCAAGGCCAACTCGATCACAGCGTCATTTGTGTTCATGCTGATGCGTGGGCTCATGCGTTTGGATATAGTCTTTCCCGGCTTCTAAAAGGTGTCTGACGTCAGCGCCCATGGGACAGTTTAGGTCGATCTGATAAGAGAGGGTTTCTGGCTCATCGTAAGCGCCGAGGAGTGGAGATGAGATAGGTCAAAGCGTCAAGCGTTTGATCCAGTGGATCAAACGTAGCGCATGACCGGAACCAAGCAGAGCCACGGTGAGAAGGTCGTAAAGGACATTCGCCGTGCGACCCGCAAACAGTACTCCGCAGAAGAGAAGATCAGGATCGTGCTGGACGGCCTAAAAGGCGAGGACATGCGGTCACGCAGTGTCCGCCATCAGCACCCATGGAACAGACTAGGTTGATTGCGTAGCGGAGGATTTCAGGCTCATCGTAACCATCAGAGAGTGGAGATGAGAATGAAATCCGGGAAACAGAAAGCGTCAGTAGAGAGAGTTGTCAAAGACATCCGCAGGAAGACACGGCGCCAGCATTCGGCAGAGGAGAAGATCCGTATTGTGTTGGATGGGCTTCGTGGTGAAGACAGCATAGCGGAGCTGTGTCGCCGTGAAGGAATAGCTACGAGCCTGTATTACAGCTGGTCGAAAGAGTTCCTTGAGGCCGGTAAGAAGCGGTTGGCTGGCGATACCGCACGCCAGGCTACCAGCTCTGAGGTGAAGGATTTGAGAGCGGAATCGTCGGCGCTGAAAGAGGTAGTCGCCGACCTGACCCTTGAGAACCGGCTGCTCAAAAAAAGCATGTTCGAGGATGGGGGAGACGACGAATGAGATATCCCGCATCCGAAAAGCTTGAGATCATCCGGCTGGTTGACGGTTCGCACCTGCCGATCAAACGCACACTGGAAAAGCTCGGCATTCCCAGAACGACCTTCTACCGCTGGTACGACAGGTATCTGTCTTTCGGCGAGGCCGGGCTTGAGGATCGCCATTCCCGGCCAGGTAGGGTTTGGAACCGCATCCCCGACAAGGTGCGCAAGCAGATCGTGGAACTGGCTCTGGAAGAACCCGAGTTATCGCCCCGCGAGCTTGCGGTGCGGTTCACCGACACCAGGCGCTACTTCGTTTCTGAGGCCAGTGTTTACAGGCTTCTGAAGGCACAAGATCTGATCACTAGCCCAGCCTGCATCACCATCAAAGCGGCGGATGAATTCCATGAGAAGACTGTGCGGCCGAACCAGCTTTGGCAGACCGACTTCACCTATCTCAAAGTCATCGGTTGGGGCTGGTTCTACCTGTCTACGATCCTGGATGATTACAGCCGTTACGTTGTCTCTTGGCGCCTTTGCACCACGATGAAAGCTGACGATGTCACAGGAACACTGGAAGACGCTTTGGCTGCATCAGGTTGTGACAGTGTCACCGTTGCCCACAAGCCCCGGCTGCTCAGCGACAACGGCAGCAGTTACATCTCTGGCGAGTTGGCGAAATGGCTGGATGAGCAGGGTATGGATCATGTTCGGGGAGCGCCCAACCATCCGCAGACCCAGGGCAAGATTGAGCGATGGCATCAGACGATGAAGAACCGTGTCCTGATGGAAAACTACTATCTGCAAGGAGCGCTCGAACAGGCCATCGGCGACTTCATCAATCACTACAACCACAACCGATACCACGAGAGCATCAGCAATCTGACACCCGCCGATGTCTATTTCGGTCGAGCCGAAACAATCCTCAGACGCAGAAAGGAAATCAAACACCAGACAATCCAGAAACGCCGCTTGCTGCATCATCAGAACGCGGCGTAGATTGAAACTACGGCGAGCCTGATCCTCCTAAGCCAATCAAACGCTCGTGTTCCAAATCATTCGATGACGGACAATAGGCGTTCCCAAAGTCACCGATGAGTAGCACGGTGCGTAATTCACCAAGAACTTTAATAGGCAACACTGATGCGCAGTGCATTGTACGACATCAGTCATAGATTTCTACTGACAGCGCATCCATTGCATATGAGGTTTCGATATTTGCCTGGCCGTCCACGTAATTGAGTGACTGGGACCTGCTCAGTGCCCGCATTTCCCCGCTTATCCAGACCGGTTTGTATAGTTCATTGATTTCGAAGCCTTGTTCGTATCGCACATAGACCATCTGATTGGCCGGAGGAGGCGGTGTGTGAATGCACGCTCCAACTGTCGGAACCAGAAGGAATTCGACCGCCTTCTGGTCGACAATATCCAGGGGAAGGAGATAGCCAGGAAGACGCACGTTCTCCCCCAAGAGATCAAGATTCGGTTCGCGCGAGGCAATCGACCGTTGATTCATCACAATTTCGCGTTGTTCAAACAACCAATCTGGGTCAAGGCCTTGAGATACAAGAACTTCGCGGATCTGAACCGCTTCAGCGCGCTTCTCATCATCCGCAGTGTCCGCATGCAGAACCTCAATTCGGTAAAGCATGGCCAACGCATTGATCTGAGAATATTCTAGGGTGGCAAATGGATCGTGGTAGGGCCGCTCTTCAGGAAGGAGATCTTGCCAACTGATATTGCGCGGATCCGCTGCAAGAAGAGGCGCCGCAATCGCAAGGGTGAATAAGACATTCAGAAAATGCGTAATGGTCTTCATTTCAGCGGGTCCTCTTATTCAATGCCGCACCGACAGCCCGTCTGATAGCGTCAAACGGTACACCCTTAGCGCAGGTATAATACTAGCAAGAAGACCAGAGCAGAAAACGAGGGCTATGAGAAGAACCTCGCGAACACTTGGCAGGTCAACACCGATGCGAAGCCCAAAATTTGCTGCAAGAACCGGATCGATAACAAGCGTGAGGGCGCTGAGTGCGATTAATCCAAGCACGATGCCGGCCAACAACAGTAAAACGGCTTCAAGCAAGATCAGGGAAAAGACTCCGGCTGGTGTTGCACCCACGGATCGAAGGATCGCAAATTCACGCCGTCGGCTGTCGAGCGAAGCAGACAACATGACCACCATGCCGATCATTCCAGCCACTGCCACAGCGCCCGCCATCAGGCGCAGCGCAGTCTCGGCCGCGCCGGTAATCGACCAAAGCTGTAACAGCGCAACATTGGGAAGAACAGCAGTCAGTGCCTCGTCGCGATGGTCTGCAAGTTGCCGTTGAACTGAAAGAACCGCCGTTTTCTCCTCTAGCCCGACAAAAATTGCGTTGATGGTCCCTGGTTCGTGATCATGGCCACCGTGATCGTGCCCGCGAAAGGTCTCGACAGCTTCCGCCTCGTCTTCATTGTCGCTTTCGTGGGTATGACTGTCGTCATGTTCCTGATGCCCTTCTTCGTGCTCGTCAGGCTCGCCGTGCTCCGCATAGTCATCGTCTTGTCCATGGCCGTCGTCGTGATCCACATGCACGTCTGCAAATTCGCTGTCTGCGTGATCTTCATTATGGGAATGTTCGGTGTCATGGTCTTCGTGTTCTTCGGTGGCCTTAGGTGCATCGACCAAAAAGAATGGGTCCGCAACCTCTGATGCAAGTTCTTCGTGTAAGGCGTCAAAACCCTCGAGCGAGACAAAAACCATTCTGTCGACAGACGTCCCGGTATGACCCAGCACGCCGGTCACTGTGAAAGGCGCTTCGTCGTGGACATCAAAGGCGACTTCCCCTGAGCCATGGGCATTCACGATTTCAGAACCTGACGTGTACCCGAAAGTCTGAGCAACTTTTGCTCCAATCACTGCGCCATCTGGAGACTGAAACGGAACACCTTCAGCGAATTTCAGTTGCTGGCCGCCACTATGACGAAAGTGATCAAAATATTGCTCGGACGTTCCGATCACGGGATATCCAAGATGGTTGTCACCCATCATGATCGGCACTGCCCAGCTTACCTGAGGCAGATCTTCGATCATCTCGTAGCTGTCCCAGCTGATACCGGTGCCTGTTGTGCCGACACCAAAAACCGTTGCCATCAGGATCTGCACATCGTTTCCGCGTGCCGCAATGATCAGGTCGATACCTGATGCAGAATTGGCAAAACCCGCTCGTGCCTCTGTTCGCAGCCGTTCAACCCCAACAATCAAAGCCACGCTCAAGGCAATGCTAATAACAGTCAACGCAGCGATGAAGCGACGATTGAGAAGGCTTTTTACACAAAGGTTGATCATCACGTTTTGCCCGCGTTTAGTACCGGCAATTCAACGCTCCGATCGAAGTGTTTTTCCAGGCTGCGATCGTGGCTGACAAATAGCAAACTCGCCCCTGATGCTTTGCATTCCTTCAGCAACAGCTGGGCAAACGTATCTTTCGCTTCCTCATCCAAAGCCGAGGTGGGTTCATCCGCCAACACAACTTCGGGCGCCCCTATCAAAGCCCGCGCCGCCGCAACTCGCTGTTGCTGCCCAACACTCAGGGCGCTGGCAGGTCGATTGATCAGCTCAGCATCCTTAAGACCCAGCTCACTTAGCAACCGTGTCGCGGTAGCCTTGGGGTCCGGCCCCGATCCATTACGACGTAGCACTGAAAACCGACAGGGCAGTAGCGTGTTTTCAAGCGCACTGAGCCAAGGCAAAAGATTAAAGACTTGGAAGACAATCCCCAAATGATCCACGCGAAAACGGTCACGATCACCTCCGGCCAAAGCCCCAACATCCGTGCCTGCAACGCGAACAGAGTTTTTCGGCACATCGATCACGCCGGCAATTGCCGAAAGCAATGTGGTCTTTCCGCTGCCACTGGGACCTCTCATAAACACGCTTTCCCCGGCCCCAAGATCGAAGTTATCGATTGAAAGCACCGGGTCAGGTTGACCAGGCCACCTAAATACCAAGGATTTGAGTTCGACAGTTTTCACTAATGACACAGATGAATTGACCCGGTTTTTCAAAGATAATTGAGCTTCTTGGTGACCCAGAAAAGGATCTCTGCCAAAACACCAATGGCTCCAGCCTTGTCTGTCTTGACCAAAGCTGTTCCTGATGTTCCAAAATGCAAGGAATTTTTGTCTGTGCCCACAGGTAGTTCAACCAATACGATGTAGCTGGATATCCCGGTTAAGTCGCGCAAAGAGGGAAGGCCTGATCTTAAATCAACGGTACCTTCGCCAGTTCCAACCGGAAAATCGGATATACGGCCGGTGATTTCTCCACCGGGTTCCGTTCTAAAAGCAAGCCGGATTTCATCACCAACCGAAACATTGGCGCGACTAGATTGGGGCAGAGTAGCAATTACTGCATAGTCTCCAGGTTCGACAAAAGTTATTGCCCCTTGTAGCGGAGTGGCACGGTTGCCTGGTCGCAGAGATACAGCCGTAACAACGCCGTTTCCTGGCGCTTTTACAACTGTTTGTTCTAAATCCCAAAGAGCTTGCGCAAGCGTCTGTTCAGCCTCCACAACACCTGCGTCACGCCCGTCGATTTTCGCGGCGATACGCCGTTCAAGGCTTGTCTTCCGGGCTTCGGCTGCGCGGATGTTTGCGGTCAACTGGTCGATGGTTGAGACAGCCTCTTGCAGTTGGAACGTAGTAGAAGCCCCTCGCTCCTCCAAACGGATGATGTCATCGCGACGCTGGATTCCGAAAGTCAGCTGAGCAGTTAAAGATTCTATCTCCGCCTCGGCGGCTGACAAATCTGATACCAGTTGATCGGCAGATGACTTTGCAGTTTCCAAGACAGCTTCGAGCCGGGAGACCTCGGCTTTGTAAACTTCATTGTCTATCCGGAATAGAGGCTCGCCCTTTGCGACTTTTTGGTTTGGCTCCACAACGACTTCTGTAACAGTACCAGCCACGTTTGGAGCAATATTCGTTGAAACTCCCTGAACCGATATAGGACCAGTCGGAGTTGTGTGGTTCAGAGCGCCGATGACGACCAAAGCAATAACAGCGGCTACACCGTAAACCAGAGTTTTCCAGAACCCAGTCCAGGGGAGAAGGTGGAACTTGGAGAAGACCAGCCAGACTATTCCAAAGTAGAGGCCAAGTACGATCAACAAGACTTCAATCCTCCGTTTTGTTTCTGGAAAGTTCAAGCGACCACCCAAACTTTCGAGTGATCGCCCTGTTTGTCATGGCGACTTAATTGTCGCCTTGCTCTTCCAGCGCTTTGCGGTTGGCTTCGCGATGGCGCCACGCTGCACCCATGCTCTCTTTCAGGTTATCCGGAAGAGCATCCAAAGGCACAACAAGATCGCCGTCAACTGGCCATTCGGTCAGCAACTCGGGGTGGTATCCTTCGGGATAATACAGCTTCGGATCGATCTCCATTTCGCGCACATAAGGCTCCTGAATATCTACGCGCTGATGCGGAGGATGCGGCACCACAAGCTGGCCATTGCTGAAGTCAAACTGCGGCGCCCGTGAGTTCGGGAACCGTGGCAGAATACCTTCGCGCACCCAAATCTGATCCTTTGTCACGTTGACAACGATGCCGTCAGGCGCACCAAAGTGATAGGGACCTTTCCAATGCTCGCGGATCTCCGCAACGGTCTCCTCAATCTGATAGGGATCATAGCTCATGTGCGTATTCATCAGAAGTCGGGGCTGCACCAGATTGGCAATGTAGCCAGCGGCATAGCTGGGTGTGTGATGAGTATCGACGGTATAACGCCCCAAGAATGGCGGCACGCCCTGAACACCAGATGAGATTTCGATGATTTCCTGCTGCTGTTCGGTGACAAAGACATCACAGCCTTTGGCGAAAGGTATGTCGATCATGTTAGGTCGACCGTCACCCGTCCAGATGAAGCACAAGCCATTCCAGTCCAATCGATATCCGGATGCACCGTCCTTGGCATGGCTTCGCTGCCAGTGCGTGACTTTCACCCCGTCTTCGTCATAGATCACGCCGCCATTGTCGCGGAAATCGAATTCGTTGACGATGATGTCCCAGCCTTTGCCAACCGGAAACACGCTAAACGCATCCCGGTGCCAACCGGTCATCATTTTCATGCCTTCGACCATCGTCGCTGTACCGTATTCTTCGGTTCGGCCCGATGGACCATGCACCGTCAGCTGCTCATGCCATCCGCCGGCCCAGGTTCCGAACATCCACAGGTATGGCAAACCGCCAAAGTGGTCCACGTGCAAGTGGGTAATGAACACGTCAGTGATTTCATTCAATGCATACCCACTGGCAATGATATTTGCAGGTGAGCCCTCACCAATGTCGAACATAAAAATCTTGCCGTTGCCCAGTTCGACAAGAATGGCAGTGTTCATCTGTCCGGGACGAATGAACGGGGCCGATCCCATGAAGATGATCCGCATCTCATTGGGCTGAACATCCTCGGTGCGTGGGAACCAGTTTGCTGCGCTTTTCAACCACGGTTGCGGCGAGATGCCTTCAAACGTCAAACCCTCTTTCCAGCGCCCCATTGGCACACCGCCGCCTAAGGCAGCGGCAATATCTTCTTGTGACGAGGGCTCTTGTACTGGAACCCCCTGACCAAATGAACTCGTGGCGAAAAGTGTCGCCGCGGTGGCGAGAGCGCCGAGTGATTTAGTCGACTTCTTCCATCTGTCTTGCAGCATTTTCAGTCCTATTTTTGAGCCTGGGTGAATATCGGAACCATTTCTGAAATGGATTTCGGGATGATATCTGATTGGGCGACCTGAGAAAGATGTTCGGCGATTTCTTCCGCCAGGCCGTCTAAGCTTTCGGTGACGGGGCAGTTCAGACATGCCTGAGTTGTCTCATTGGCTATCTCCGGCCTCTCCAACTCGGCCGAGAGCAGATCGAAATCCTGGCAAAGCGTCTCAAATCCATGATGAGTTTTTCGCATGTGGCGGATGCGATTGATTTGGTCAGGGAAAATGAGTTCTAGTAAACTGACGCCTGTCATCGTCCGGCCACCTGGTTCCTCTCTGAGCATGAGCTTGATGGCACAAGGCGTACCACTGAAGGGTAAAACCGTGAAATTAGGGTGACATCCAGATGGTCAGGCAGCAGTATAGGGTTGAAAACACAGCGTAACTTGAATTGTGAGATGGCTGAGCAAGATCTGACACTTGATCCGGAACGGCATGCGACCCGCGTAAGGGAAGCCTTGGAACGCGTGTTGGCCAGTGACACGTTCACCAAGGCAGAACGCCTGCGGAATTTCCTGAACTACGTAGTTGAAGAGGCCATAGAAGGCAGGTCAGAAGCTATTCTTGGCAAAACAATTGCTCAGGATGTCTACTTCAAGAGTTTCGCCAGCGAAGACAGTCACATCAACGTCGTTCGCGTCGATGCTGGGCGGTTGCGAAGGAAACTTCAGCAGTACTATGAAACGGCAGGTGCTGGAGACGATCTGCGCATTCACATTGATAGCGGCGGCTACGCGCCTTGGTTCGAAGACCGCTCAAGTACATTTCAGAGCAATGTTGATCGTACGCCATTCAGCCCGGGCTTGCCCTGGCTGATAGGCATCCCTGCTATCACCGTAGCGATCATTGCTCTTGCCTACATCTGGGGCGGGCGCATAGAACAGGTTGTTGACCTCAACCAAAAGACATCCGCGCGCTCACTTGAGCGACGGGCTCTTTCCACTAAATCACCCGCTGCAGTACAGGCGTCAAACTACTGCGACCAAGCTCGGGGCCTGCTGTTTCCAATCGCATCTATCGATAACCAGATCCTGGCCAGCGAAATATTTAGAGTGGCAATAAAAGAGGCCCCCGATTTTTACTGTGGATATGCCGGATTGGCCCATAGTCTGGGAACCCAGGCCCTCCTAACGCGTGGCGAGGAAGAGCGTGACACGCTGATACTGGATTCAGGACAAATGGCACAGAAAGCTGTGGACATTGCGCCCTCAAACGGCTGGAGCCAATCCGCAATGGCATGGGTATCTTACGTTTCTGGCGACTATGACAGCGCATTGGAGTATTCAGCACTCGCCCAGTCGCTTCGACCCAAAGACGGAAACGTTCTGGACTTTCGCGGCGTGATACTGCTGGTTATGGGTCGCTTTGAAGAAGCGTATGATGTCAGTGACCCAAGCCATCCCAGAGAGATCGGAAGTCATCAGTTTGCCAACAGGAACATTCGCGCGGTTGCCAGTTTTCACATCGGTGAGTTTAGGGAAGCAATCGCGTCTTTGAAATTTGCGAGTGACAATGGGGACCCGGTCAGCGCGCTCTCGTTGGTTTATTTGGCGGCTTCCTATCAGAGTTTGGGTGAATTCGAAGAGGCAAAGGCAACACTAAGACAACTTAAACAGTCCTGGCCAGAGTTCAGGCCAGATCTTGTACTAGCTGTGTTTTATTCCAGTCCAGATTTTTCAGAAGAGGTGATTTCAGCCTTAACGGATGCGGGATGGCAGTTTTAAGATATACCCTTACGAGCCATGGCTGGAGACAGGCCCACGTACGTAAAGTGTGTTTTACCGCCAACACAAGCGAACATACCTTGATAGTGTTATTGAACGCCGAAAGCGGTCATTGGAATTTGCTGTAGCTAACGGCAGCTTTTGTTCTCGCTGCGTGCGCACGCGGCACGAATCTTTCTGCGACTGCGTGAATATTCGTGCCGCGCCGCGATGTGAAAAGGCGCCGTTCATGTAAAGTGCAGCAAGCCGAGGGGGATTGACCTGCCCCCCCGAAACTTCCCACGTTGTGATGTAGAGTTTGCTCAACCTTTGGAAGGTGCATACGAAGGCGAAAGAGCCGTTTCACGCAAGCCCAGATCATCGGGATGATCAAAGAACAGGAAGCCGGGATGCCGACTGCGGAGTTGTGCCGGAAGAACGGTCTCAGCCAGGGCAGTTTCTACAAATACAAATCGAAGTATGGCGGCATGGAGGTGTCTGACGTCGCGAAGCTGAGAGCGATGGAGGACGAGAATGCCAAGCTCAAGCGGCTGCTGGCCGAGGCCATGCTGGACAACGTGGTGCTGAAGGATCTTTTGGGAAAGAACTGACGACGCCAAATGAGCGGCGAGAGGCCGCGCTCAGGGCGATGCGGGATCATGACATCTCGCAACGCCGGGCCTGCCGACTTGTCTGTATCGATCCGAAGACGGTCCGGCGTGAACGCCCACCGGACAATCCCGAGATACTCAAGGAGATGAAGGTTGTCGCTGCCAAGCGCCGCCGGTTCGGCAATCGGCGGATTGGCGTGATGCTGGAACGCAAGGGGATGATCATGAACCACAAGAAGCTCTATCGCCTGTACACGGATGAGAAGCTGGGTGTCAGGCGACGACGGGGCCGCAAACGGGCGCGGGGATCGCGGACACCAATGCCGAAGGCGCTGAGACCGGGCGAACGCTGGTCGCTGGACTTCCTGTCTGACGCGTTCGGGGCTTCACGCCGGTTCCGCATTCTGGCGGTGAACGATGATTGCTGCCGCGAGAACCTGTGCCTGATGGCCGACACGAGCATCTCAGGGGCCAGAGTCGCGCGGGAGCTGAATGCGCTTGTCCGGGTCTATTGCAGACCGACCAGCATTGTCAGCGACAACTGGACCGCGTTCACCAGCCGGGCAATCCTTAAGTGGGCCAACGACAACGGCGTCGACTGGCACTACATCGATCCGGGCAAGCCGCAGCAGAACGCCTTCATCGAAAGCTTCAACGGCAGCTTGCGCGACGAGCTCCTGAACGAGGAGATGTTCGACAGCCTGGAGGATGCCCGGCGCAAGCTGGCGCTCTGGCGATACGACTACAACAGGTGTTGTCACGTTAACTTCCGACCCACCAAGGAATGCTGATGCCCGGACTTCAAGCAGCTCGAGTGGCGGCATTCCAGGCGTCAAATGCT
>NZ_JBQFQR010000051.1:0-14274 GCF_056536985.1 Ruegeria sp. CH8
AGAATGTCTTCGTCCGAGTATCGCTTCCGAGCCATCCCTTGTTCCCCCTTCTCGGCCAAAGTAGTGGCACAATTTTAGGGGGCAAAGACAAATCCCGCTCAACACTCTCTTATCATCGATCCGTGGCTTGCTGTGCGACTTTGGGAAGAAAGGGGAAAGTGTGGCCATCTGATCGCCGGTCAGCCAGTAAAGGTCGCTCATGTCACCACTCCATTTTTCGAAGTCGTGAATCATGCGCACAGTGAAAATCAATGTATCCTGAGCCTAGTTTAGCTTTATGGTTCTGTTCATAACGATCCAATCTCGATCGGAAATTTTGAACTCAGGCGCTAAGAATTCTACAAGGTTTTTAATATCGTCTTGGTCAATGCGAAAATGCAGGAAACGAATGTTTCCTTCAAAAAATCTTAGCGCGTTTTCGACGTGTGCCTTGCGTTTCGACCGCCAGATTTCTATGAGGCCATCAGAATCTGTAGCGTAATACTTCATAGCTTCCTTAACAAGGGTGCCGCCTTTGTGCTTTTTGCGCGATTGAAGCCACTTGTTTTCGTCTCGATCATTTAGAATAAAATATGCCTCGGGATACAGATCATGAAATAATTCGAAGTACTCAATTGCTTCGACTTGGCTAGTTTCTGAAAAGAAAAACAAATCGCTATATGCAGTGTGCCGATCGAGAAGTTTCCTTAATGCCGCCCGGTCAGACCTGCGCCTTACCACCTCACTTGCTAAGCTCAAGTATATTTTCTGTAGAGGCTTTCTTAACAACAACGGATTGAAATCGACCATAGGTGCGTGGTAATGGACGGACCGGATCGCAGCACTTTTTAAGAGGTGATCGAGTGAAGTTGTCCCGCACTTGTTGTAGCCTATGAAGAATATCTTGGTCTGTGGGCTTAGAGTTTGAGTGCGGATGTTGTGCAGTTTTTCTCGCAAGGTCGCCACGTAACCCCTCCTGTTGAAAGTATTTTTCGTTTCAAACGAAATACTTGTGAATACAATGCCGCAATAGAAACTTACTAGTGACGGCTAACGAAATTATACAGAGTTGAGTGTGCCGTTGCGCGAGTTTGTTTCTTTTATTCAGTCGCCGTTTCAATTTTGTAACCGAACCGCTCTGCTGTAAGCCTCGTGCGGAAAAGAATTTCAGCTGCTTTTTCTTCGCCGATCCGACTGCGGGCGCGCTGGTTCACGGACGCATCAATAAAATCGCCCAAATCCTTTATGGCGACTTTAGTCCATCCCGTCGCTGCGTCTTCGTTTTTGTTTCTGTCCGAGCCAAAACGTTTCGTTCTCAAATTGATCTGGCCGTTCGGTGGTGGGGGTAACTGTAAAGTTTCATAAACTGACATGGCGAATGTTTCCGGATTTCGTAAGAGATCCTCAAATCGAAAGACAGGTATGTCGTTGTTCTCGAGCTTTTGTCGCCAAAATAGTTCAAGTACGGAATTATACCAATCGATAGCTTCGTTCAATGAATTTCCTGATCTAATAAGGCTTTCACATTGCCCAACAGGCTCACGAAGAAACAGAACGAACCGCGTACCAGGATGGGCTGCTGAAATGGCAGGGTTGAATACACTATAGAAATCCATGACCTTAGTTGCAAATTGCGTGGCGGTCGGCTTTTTTGCAACTTCTGTTTTATAGATATCTTCGAGTCTTTTTGCGGAAGTAGCGCCAATAAACGGGTCGGCGGCGGTAAAGCCATATTTGTAGCGTAATACCCGAAATGCCTTTCCGATCCGTCGGCTTGGAAAAACCTCCCTATGCCATTCTTTTGAGGTTATAATATGGGGAGAACTAGCCAATATTGAAAAGAATATTGCCGACCCACCGCGGCCAAAACAGTTTACTCCCACAACATTCATTTAGACCGACCTCCAAAAATTAAAATACGAAATGAGAGAGCGTGAGCCTGTCTCAGTAGAATAGATGCCTATCTTCAGCAACACGAGAGAAATCGGCGGTCAAGAGCAATAATTTCAACGCTTTGTGGATTTGCTGGCATTGATCAAAGCGGTCAGGATTTATTCAGGTTCATGGAGGGGGGGGGGCATAGTTTCGACACTGAGGTGCATTGTCCGGTTCACCTCTGTGATTCGCTTCTTTACAGAAGCGATGCTGTAGTGATCGTTGACTATTTTTGCAGCACTTTTGGCACGAGAAGCCGCCTCATTGGGTTGGTCCAATAGTTCTTGAATGCTGTTAGCTATCTCCGTTGGTTCGACGGAAGAAAGAGTCAGGATGTTCTTCTCGTTTCCGTAGTCATTTATGCCTCCTACTAAGGGAGAAATTACCGGAATGCCTGCGTGCATTGCTTCTAGTGCCACGATACATAGTCCTTCGTGACGGCTCGCTAAAACAAAGCAATCTGAAGGTTGCTCTGGCCAGTTTTCAACGAATCCTAAAAATTCAACAGTATTCGTCAAATCTAATTTTTTTACGAGCGTCCTGCATTTGTGTAGATTTTCACCTTCACCGAATAACGTGAGCGAAACCTCTTTACCTCTATTTCGTAGAATGGAAATAGCTTCAATTATTGCGGATTGGTTTTTTGTGTTGGTAAAGCGCCCCGTGTTGATCACTCGAAAAGGTTTGGTGCTATTAGGGTGTTGATAGCATTTTGCTGGGGTGTCAAAAAAAACTAATGGAACGATAGAAGTCTGTTTCGGTTCGCGAAAATAAAGACGTCTTATAGTGGTCTTTAATGTGAAATTTGCGTCGGCGAAAACCCAGTCCACCCTTGATGAAGTCAGCTTGAAGGCAAGTTCGTAGAGGCGTTTTGCTAAATGTGTGTTGTGTTCGTAAGATATGAAGGTAATCTTGGGTTTTGTCCAGCACGCTAGCCTGGCAACAATGTTTGCCTGGGGCAAGGAACCAATAACGATGTCGGGGTTCATTTGAGAGATCAATTTCGACAATCGAAAAAATGATACCGCCAAGTCTTTCATGGTCATTCTGTCGGATGCGGAAAAATAAATAACTTTGTAGCCCAAAGCGGTCAGGCCATCATCCAATCTGCCGTTTCCCCGGGATATCGCTACAATAGTTATGTCAAACCCTTCGAATAAGCCTAACTCTAGCAGTGTTTTAACGCCGATTTCGGCTCCGCCACGATTGAATGAGTTGAGAAAGTACAGCAGTTTTGGTGGAGTAGACATGTCTAAGGCGACCAACAGCTAAATAGTTTTCCGAACACTTATTGGCTTTCATGTATCCCGAGAGCACGTCGTCGAGTTTGCAGGTTTGAGTTCAACAAGCGATACGATAGGTTTGGAATAAGCCATACAACCAAGAAAGATGCCCAAGTACGGGGGCTGAATGGATACAGATCCAAGGAGAGTTTCAGTAGTTTTCTCGCGGCAGCAGGATCCGCTAAAATGTAGTGCTGGTTGCCGAGTTTGCGCGCGCGTTCAGCAAGCCTTCTGGGAACATATTTCAGTAGTTCAGGGTCATCTAAAACGGCTTTTAGTGCTATAGTCGCATGGTCCTGCATAACGTCAAGACTGGCACCGGTGAGACTAGAGCGATGATACCTTTTTCTAGTTAGCGGCGTGTCGACAAAACCGAACCTTGAAACCCGTGACATCCGGATCCAGAGATCTGTATCCTCAAAGAGCTTTACGTGTTCATCAAACCCACCAGAGTCTTCAAACGCAGTTCGCCTGAAAACTGTCGTCGATGGTACAATAGGTGGATCGTTCAGGAAGTATGCCCTGGTTTGGTTTTCCGCTGTGCTCAAGTCGATTGCATTTACACGCCTGTAAGAGTCCGGGTCTCCATCTGCGAACGTGTAGTAGTCAGAGTAAACCAATCCAATTTTTTTATCCCTATCCAACACTGCAATCTGGAGCTCTAGTTTTTCTGGTTCCCAAATGTCATCACCATCCAGAATGGCTATATAGGGCCCAGAACACTTGCCAATCGCAAGGTTTCTCTGCGCTGGTAATCGATTGCCGCCGGGCCCAAAGTAAACTGAAATTCGAGGGTCCCAACTCCTAATATTCTCTAGAACTTTGATTGTTTCACTGTCGGAGCCGTCGTCTACCACGACAATTGAGGCAATGCGAGTGCTCGCGGTTTGAGCCAGTACAGATTGCACTGCTTCCTTGATAAATAACCCCTCGTTATAGCAGGTGATAACTACGTCAACTGAAGCGCAGCCCTGCGCAGAACATGAATTTTGTTGCATTCTATCGTGAGTTTGGTTGGATGACCCCAAAGTGCTCATTGTCCAACACTCTGATCTTTTTCGGAACTCTCTGGAAATAGTACAATATTGTCTACTTCCACGACGTCGCCCGGTCTCAGTAAATCATCAAAGCTGGCATCCGAAGTAGTCGCCTTATCACCAGTTCCACGGATCAAGTAGAGCTTCAGATCTTCCTCAAACTGCCGCAGTATACTGCCCGCGCCTCCATCATTTAGTACGAGGCTTTCTTGAGCACCCAGAATCTCACTGGAAAGTGACTTTATTCTGGGCTCGAGAGTGGCGCGCGCCTCCAACAATTCCACATTGAAGGAGCTATCAAAGATATCAATGCGTTGATGGATCAATTTTCTCTGCAGTTCAAGTTCAGCAAGAATGCTCTCTGCTTCCAAAGTGTTGGAAGATAACGCCAACAGAGACTGCCGTGCGTTACTAAGAACACTTGCGCGAGCTAAACCTTTTTCAACCAATGTTTCTGCGCTGATTACTTCTTCCTTTGCAAGTTCAATCAGTTGCTCTTGATTGCGAAGTTTCTCGTTAAACAAGTCAATTCTTTTGGTCAGTGTCGCCAGTTGATCTTCCAGGTGGCCATACTCAGTCAAGCGTTCGCGCAACATCAGTCTCACCTGATCTTTTCGGGATAGAATAAAGGCTTCGAAGTTTTCTTTGTTTACCGAAACTGATGGCAAGCCGGACATTGAAAGGTTCTCGTCGCGTTCGAATAGGGCATTCAAGCTCCAAAGCTCGGCGACTAAGTTGGCGTGTTCAATGGCGAGAGTCGTTAGATTCGACCTGAGTACTGGAGCGTTTACCAGCGCTTCTTGGGGCGAAATCAAAGACGAGAGAACACCACCACCACTTGCTAAGGCGGTTCGCACAGTCATTCCCGGCTGGAACTCAACAGGACCCGGCCTTGCGACATCGCCAGTCACAAAGACGGGGAGATAAGATTTCATACCAAGATAAATACTGGTTCCATCTATCGTAACCTGGAACCATTCCCCTGATGGGGAATAAATAGAAATGACCATACCTGCGGTCTCAAGGTTAATGTTCTCTCGCAATTCTGTCAGTGTGAACCCACTTGCTTGGAACGATCCCAATCTTGGAAAACTGATTTTTCCGTCAATATCTATGCGTGATACCACGGTACTGTCGGGTAGCTCTCCAATTGATAATGTAATCTCATCTCCCGGGGTGAGGATGTACTCGGCCTTCACAATATTGGGCAGTATTAGGCTAAACACTAATGTCGGCAAAATTCTTAACCAACATCTTCCTGCTAGAGAGCGGAAGTTCTTATTAAACCAAGGGAAAACCCATTGTCTGAACAAGGTGAAAGCACTCACCGGGTCTCTGAAAAGCACCTGACTAGCCCTTGTGATAGTCTGAGTAGGAATAGTATGAGACACCTCGATAACTGGCCTCCTTTTTCAAGTCGACTGCGTTAAAGATTATCCCAGAAACAGTGATATCCAAACTCCTAAGTTTTTTTAGAGCGTTTGTAACAAGTTCCCGGGTGCTTTTAATCCGTGAAACCACGAAAAAGACTTCATCACATGAATGCGAGATCATACTGATGTCTTGGACCGGAGTTATGGGTGGAGTATCCAAGATGATAATGTCGTACTCCTTCTTGAGGTTTTCGATGAGCTCTTTAAAGCGGTCACCTGAGAGAATATCAGGACCCACTGACTGCGATCCGTGCGACGGTATTAAATCTAAGTTGTAAACGGGGTCGGGCTGAATGACATCTGATGCCGAAGCTTTACCAAGCAAGTAGTCACCAAGATCGAGATAATCATCTTCCTGTAGAATTCGAGAAAGCTGAGACCGCCTGAGGTCGCAGTCAATCAGAATTTGACGCTTTTCGTAAAAATGCGCGTGAAACAAAGCCAATGCCATCGAAATCAAGGTTTTACCTTCTCCGGGGATTGAAGAGGTAATAGCAACAACCACGGGTTGGTCATTGTTTTTGGTCAATAGGCGATAACTGATGGCTCGCAGGGCTTCAACATATTCCGTATAGGGTTGACTTACTAGCTTATCAAGTATGCCAATCTTGTCGTCGCCTTCGTCGTCAACAAGAGGCAGGCTCGAAATGACGGGAAGCGCCGTTAGTTTTTCAAGTTCGTCGCGGGTTTCGATTGTACTGCGGAACGCCTCTTGAAGCAGCACGAACACTACCCCTAAGAAACCTCCCGCTATAAATGCTGCCGCAACGAGTAGTTTCATACCCGGACCAATGGGCTTTAAAGGAGGGGTCGCGATCTCTACTATGCCCACGTTTGATTTAGTTAATTCGCCTATTGCGTCCGCCTGTCGTATTTGTTCAAGGAAGCGTTCGAATATGAGCGCGTCCGCGTTCGCCTTTCGCTCCAACTGGACAAGCTGAAACTGAGCGACGTTTTGTCGGGTTAAACGCTCTTCTATCTGGTTCAGGCTATTACTGATTGCTGCTTCTCGCAGCTTTGAGGCTTCCAGAGCCTGCTCGAGTGCAACACTTCTTTCTTCCGTGTCGGGTGACAGGCCAGACTGCACTTCGAGCACGCGGTCTTCAAGTGTCTTTCGTTGGGCAATGGTTTCACTGAGGCTATCTTGAAGGCGGCTGTAACTGTTTGACAGTGCAGTACTTTGCTCTTGATCGCCAAGTCCACTCTCGCGTCTGAACTTGTCTACCGCATCTGCTGATTCCTGCATTTTTGCCTCAAGTTCACTCAACTGGTTGTTAAGCCAATCCACAGTCTCCCTCGTGGCATTTAGACGTTCTTGGATTTCAATTTTCAGGTAAGCTTGAACAATTGCATTGGTGATACGGGCTGCTTTATCCGCTTCGTCTGCCGTGACAGACAGTTTCAATATTTGCGAGTATCCCAATTGCTCAATTTCAACAGCTTTTTGCAGGCGACGCAAAACAATCCTGTTTGTAGTGTCATCCACGTTTTGGGGTTGAGCTTGGTCATTGTCTGACACTTCAGGCTCATTGGTTACTGCGGGGTTCTTTTCTGAAGCATTCTCTGTGGCTTCGCCGCTGCGCGGGTTAAAATAGGGATCGGATATCAGGTCCTGAGAGTTTATGACTTCTTGTAAGACATTGCTTGACTTAATCACTCGCAACTCATTGCTGAGAGTGATGTTTATTTCTTCACTATTGCGACTTGATGTTCCAAGTGCTTCCTGAACATCAACCAGGCTACCTTTGCTTTGACCGATTCGAACCAGCGCTGAGGACTGGTACAGCTCTGGCCGAGTAAGAGCGAACAGACCCCCGCCCAAAGCGCAAAGCAATGCGCAGCCTAAAATAAACCTGTGTCGACTCCATATCAGCCTTATCCATAGGGATATATTGGCGACGTTATCCTCGGTGCTGGTTGATATGGGGTCCCTAACTAATATTGTATATATTCCGTATATAGTGGTTTCTTTTGAAAGTGTTGGTGCGCGAGCACAAGTTCCACAAGGATGTAGCCTACAGAGTTTTTGACGATTTAAAAGACAATCGAGTTAGCCAATGCTCAGTTGCGATAAGCCTCTGTTCCAATCTATGCACTACTCCTAAACATGCACGTTTTTTGAGCTTTGTTGACTGCGAACTGGGGTTGGCTACGGAATTACCGGAAAGAATCTCCATAGGTTTGCTATAAAACTCTGACAATGTAGATCTTTGGTCGCACGATCCGCCGCGGAGAATGCTGGTACATCGGGTGCAAGGTTTTTTAAGTTGGTGCGCGTGGCTGTGTGCCGGGAAAGCTTAGTGGAAACGCTAAAATCTTCAATACACGGGCTTCTAAATTCCACAGCAGATGCTCGCTAAATTACGACGGCTAAAGACCTACTCTGATAGTGCGGATATACTGTTCTCTATAGAACCACTTAGTTACACGATTGTAAGGGTTGAGATGAATGAAGATTGTTCACGTTATTACGTGCCTGCTCAATGGCGGGTCAGAGGAAAATACGATTGCAACATGTAATGCTCAGGCTGAACGTGGGCATGAGGTCTGGTTACTCTACGGACAAGAATGCGATAGTGAAAGAAAATCTACAATCTCCGGGAAAGTGAAAACGCAACAAATCCAAGGTCTTGTAAGGGAATTAAGCCCGATCAGAGATTTAAGAGCCTTTTCGAGAATTTGCGGCGCCATTCGGCAGATTTCTCCAAATGTAATTCATACACATGCCTCAAAGGCGGGTGTTCTTGGTCGCGCGGCCGCATGGCGATGTCGAACGCCTATTGTTCTGCATGGCGTTCACATTTTGCCTTTCCTGAATGTATCGCCGGTGAAGCGCATCGTGTACCTATCGCTCGAGAAGCTGGTTGCGCTGAACACTGACGCCTACATTGCCGTTTCTCAAGGGATGCACGACGCGAACCTCAAAGCTGGGCTGGGAAAAGCCGAAAATAATTTTGTTGTCTATTCCGGGATGGATCTCGATCGCTTCCGTCGTGCGTCTGCGTTGGATCAGCTTCCAAAAGGTAGAGTTTTGACTATGGCGGCTTCTTTGGAGCCAAGAAAGAGACATTTGGAGTTTATCAGCGTCTTTGCGCGATTGGTTAAGAAGCATCCAGATCTGCATCTTTACCTTGTTGGACAAGGAGAGTGTGAGAACGCCATCAGAGAGAGTGTGGATCAATATGGGCTAAGCCAACACGTTCATCTTGTAGGCTTTCAAAAAAATGTCGAGCAGTACATTGCCTCCGCCGATATTTGCGTTCTTGCGTCAATGCGCGAAGGCTTGCCCCGAGTTTTGGTCCAATACGTCGCCGCAGGTAAGCCAATGGTAGTTACTTGGTTACCAGGCATCGAAGAAATTGTTCAGGATGGATCTAACGGTTTGGTTGTTGAAACAGGGAGCGTTGCTGAAATGCAGAGGCACTTGGATCAATTGTTGACCGACGCCGAAATGCTTGAAACGATGACTAGTTGCGCGCGCCAATTTGATACTTCTAAATGGTCACTAAACGCAATGGAGCCAAAAGTTGAAGAGGTCATAAATAAAGTTGCTCTTCGAAAGGGTATATCTGTTAACGAAGAACATGCGCTAAGTTCTTTGGAGACCTAAGCGGAAGTTTCTCGCTGATCCGCTGCACGGAGCTTTCAAACTTTGCCAATGTAAGCATTTCTAGAAGAGCTCTTTAGGTGTTGCAGCTTTATTACTTTGAACACTGGGAGTGTTGCGAAAGAAGTGGGTGTGTATCGCTAATGTTGATCAAGATTCGATGCTTAGTTGAATATTTTAAATGGATTTTGTGCGTTGTGCCGTCCGCATTTACTGCAGCGCTTCTACTTTCCTCGTCAGCAGTTGAAGCTCAGGCAACTGATCCAGTGGCGGAAGGTAATCTGTTTAACTTGTTGGATGTGCGGGAGCTATTGGTGAACGGCTACACCCAGGATGACACACCTGAGGGTCCTGTAAGAAACTTGGGCGCCACAGGCTTCAATCCAATCGACGCCGTGCAGGACGATCCCAAAGAGCAACCTACCTACGGCAACACCAATTCCGGAATCAGTTTTGCGGCTGGCAGCCGTCAACATCTAAATTTTGGTCATGTTGACGATGCCCTGAAAAGCTACCGATGGATGCTTTTGCTTTTGAAGGTTGAGCCGCCAAATTCAGCAGAAGATCGTGTCACTCTACTAAGTGTCAATGAAGATGAACTGGCGGGAGGGCGAGTACCGAGGGTCGAATACAGTGGCAAGTCCGGAATTAGTGTCAGCTGGCGCGGGCAGGGGCCTAGCGGTTCGAGGACATATAGTCTATCCAACCATGATTTGATTGCTGACGGTGAAACTTGGAACATAGTTTTGGTCTACCGCAGGCACGGGCGGTTGTTTCTTAGCGTTAATGGCCAGAGTGATCCGGAAGTTTCAGATACATTAACCTTCTCCGCGCCTTCGTCACGTAAGGATGCCAAGAGCTTTATTGGCGACCCCCAAGGCGGCTCACTTGGCTGGTCGTTTGATGCGATCATCTTTGGGCAAACTGAATTGTCTGAAGTTCTGGCTGATAAAATTGTTGGGTGGGCAGCCAGGCGCATCGGGTCTTTACACCTCTTACCAGAAGAGTTTGCCTATCGTTCAGAACCTCCGATTCACGATGAGCGGGATTTTCCTGCGCGGTACTCCCATGATGAGCAACTATGGTCAGATAGCTGGTATTCAATCCCTGAGAATTCTCGAATGGAGCATCTGGGAAAGCCGCTGCCTTCGGATGAGGGATATGTGCGTGTTTTTTTGGACGATTTCCGTGAAAACTCGGTGTCTCGGAGTGATGCAAGCGAAGGTGGTCAAGGCGGAATATGGTTTGCACCTGGTTGGAACGGTGGGGTGGGCAAAGACGCGCAACTAGAAAATCTAAAACGTGGGGCGGACCTCTACACCCACGATCCCGACAGCTCCACTTTGACTTTGTCCATAGGTTTCGACAAACAATGGAAGGGGTCAGCGATCTATAGTGTGAACGACGTTGGCCAAGGGCGTTCTTGGGAAGGTGGCGGCATATTCAGGGCACGAGTAAAATTGCCAGAGATTGATGGAAACCCAGAAGTGGGCTTCTTTCCGGCAATCTTGTGGTTTTACAATCTCGAGCATTTGTTTTGGAGGACATCGGAAAGAATTGAAATCGACGGATTTGAATTTGAAGGAAATGATGATCAATGGATCAATGGTGGCTCCGCCCATGTTCATGCGGGTGAGTATCCTGGCAAATTTGGACACCTGGAAAAAGACATAGCCCATGAAAAGATGTTTGCTGCGCGGTTGGACATCGATATCTGGGATGGAAAATTCCATCTCTGGGAACTTCGTATAGAGCCCGATTTTACTTACTTGGGGGTCGACGGAACTGAGTTGGCTCGAGTAGCGACCCCTAGAGAGTTTCTTGAGCGGCTATACATGATCGCGGACTATGCTCTGCGACTTAAGCATGGTGAGCCTGATCAGAATGTTCGTCATGACATGGTGTTGGATTACATCGAAGTTCTTCAGCGCGAAGAAAAACTGGAAGGATTCACGAAACCCTTTTCTGCCCGTCCAACCATTGTGGGAGAAGCACTGGTTGGGAAAACTCTGCACTGTGCCGCGGATCTGGAAACCGACATCAAAGATATTTGGTATTACTGGTACTCCGACGGCTACCCGCGTGGTTTCAGCCCTGATCCCAAGTATGAGATTACACAATCAGACTCTGGGTCTGAGGTCCGATGCATGATGAAACTTGTTGGTGCTGTAAACCAGCCTGAGGCTTGGAGTGATACATTACGTGTGGGAGGTGCGTAGGAAGGTGTTGGGCCGAATTCAGAGGTTCACGCCAGTTTCTTTAGAAATCTGATCGAAAGCAAAAACTTCGCTACACCTTATCGAGCCGGACAGTGTTAGAATTAGCCGGTTTGTAGCGGTGTTGTGTACCCTTGTAGAGATTGATGAATGACAAAAAAATCGATCACAAATATAGCAAAAGTTGGCAGAAGTAGCGCTAACTCGCACTCAAAAATTGTGGTGATGTTAACCTGTCAATACTCTGAAATCTTGGGAGGTGCCGAAAAGCAATGTGCGGCGCTTACGCAAAACCTGATCGAGGCCGGCGTAAATGTTGTTGTAGTCACAAGTCGTGTGCCAGGCTTTAAACCAAGAAAGGAAGAAAAAGGCGTTGTAAGGTTTTGGACATATCGCCCACCGCAATTGGCTGGGCGTTACTTACCAGCGTCGTTGCTATGGGCGCTCCAAGTTCTGATATGGATAGCGTGGAACCGCCGACGTGTATCGGTTCTTCACTGTCACCAGTTGCGAATAAACGCTTATGTAGCCGCCGTGGCATATCAGATTTTTGGAATACCAACTGTCATGAAGCTAGGCGTAGGCGGTGAGCGCAATGACTTCAATATCATTAGCCAGAAAAAATACATTGTGGGCCGGTCCGGCGCTAAGTTCGTAGCCCGCCGATCATCGGCTGTCGTCGCGATTTCCAGTGAAATAGAAAAGAATTGCCTGGAGTGGGGAGTTCCCAGTGAACGAGTGCTTCGAATTCCCAACGGTGTGGATGTTGACCAAGTTGAGGAAATTGCCGTTGGGCGCGGGAACCCTAGAACAGAAGGGTTTAATAATATGGTCATATTGGCCTACGTGGGGAGGCTTTCAGATGAAAAGAATGTCTCTCAAATTGTAGATGCGGTTAGTACGCTGGCGTGCAAGGGAAGCTACCGATTGGAACTGTTGGGTGACGGCCCGTTACTTAACTCAATTGCAAAGAGTTCAGCTTCAAAAAGAGGGCAGAAAATCGATTGCAAAGGAAGGGTTAACAACGTCTTTGATCACTTGCAGCGAATGCACTTCCTTTTATTGGTATCTTCATCTGAGGGGCTTTCCAATGCTCTGCTCGAAGCGGCATGCGCCGGAGTCGTGCCAATATTGTCGGATGTCAGCGGAAATAGAGATGTCGTAGATTTCTGCGACTACCCTCTGTTTGTCGCGGGAACTTCGACGGAAGACATACAGGTTGGGCTTCGTGCAGCGCTTTCCATGAGTTCCGACGAATGGGAGAGATGGTCTACAAAAATAGCCGATAGCGCTCGAAAAAGATACGACTCCAAGGCTGTTCGCGACAGGTATCTCGTCTTGTACGAAAACCTATCTGGAGAGAGTTACTCGTAACCCGCATTTTACACATGACAAGTTTGGCAAATTCTGCACATACAAAAAATACCAACTTGGAGCCAACTGCCCAAAAGTATGAACGTTTCTTGTTCATCCTTTTATTTGCCGGGTTTTCTTCGATATTTTTAGGGCTGGACTTAAAGACACCACTCCTTGTTCTTAAACCTTTTGACTTAGTGTGTTTAGTTTGTACGCCAATATTGATCGGCGGATCACTATTGAAACGGCGGTTGAGCTTCTCGACAGGATTTGGTCTGGTACTATTTTTTCTGACTATTAACGTCGCACTTGCATTTCCCATCTCAGCTAAGAACGGTATTCGAGAGACCATCCAGGCAGTTGAACTTGCGATGTTCGGCTACGTCTTGGTCCTCTACGCAGGTCAGCTTGACTGGATCCGCATGGCAAGAACGTTCATTCTAGTTTCAATTCTGATAACTTGTTTCAATGTTTACTGGCATGTCGCGAATGGTTTTTACTTTGGTTGGAAGCGGCTGGATGAACCAAAGCTACTTTTATCCTATGCCGTTCCAGTAATCTTCGCGCTAATGATATGCACAAAACGGCGTGCCCGACTGATAGACTACGTTGTTATTGGGCTCATCGCGGGCCTATTGGTGATGAGCGGTGAAAGAAAAGCTCAGCTGGCTTACATTCTGAATCTGGTGTTGCTACTATCCGCAGGCTACGTTCGCTTGAGTGTACTTTCCGCGTTAGCTCTTTGCACTCTTCCTTTTGTTGCGATGCTTATCACCTCTGATGATTACCTGACACGCCAGCTGTTTTCGGTATTTAACTTTGGGCAGTTCGAGGATTTTACACTGGCGGAAATGGCCACCGGCAAGATAGGTATAACGCAAAGCAACTCGCAAAGAATATTTTCTGGGCAACTAACCTGGGATCTTGTTCGAGTTAACCCTTTTTTGGGCCTTGGGACTAACGGATATACAATTTTTGTCCGAGAAAACTATCACTGGCTGCCACAGTATTTTCTGACAAGTATTCATAACGAGTTTCAACGTGTATTAGTGGAAAATGGCATGCTGGGTCTAGTCGCCTATACCTTGCCTTGGGTCCGTTCTTTATCCTATGGTGTTCTAATATATGTAAAAAATGGAAAACGGTATGCCGCAATTTTCTTCATGTTTTGGGTTACCTTTTTCATCCAATGTTTTTTTGAGGGTTCTGGGAACGAAGCATTTTTAGCTTTCTTATTCGTGGCTTTGCTTCCCGAGTTTTTTTATCAGCGGCTAAGTCATCAGTTCGCGTACTCAGTAGACCCTAAATAACACTTTATGCAGTTTTTAAGAACGTTAGTGAGAACGGCGGTGAGAAAGTCGACCACGGTAGCGGCGGGATGACCCTGCTGCGGGCGGCGTAAAAGTCGTCCATCTTTGCCCTTCTTTT
>NZ_JBQFQR010000052.1:0-10331 GCF_056536985.1 Ruegeria sp. CH8
CAAGCTGAGCAATGGGCGGAGCTACAAGATGCTCACGGTTTTGGATGAATACACCCGCCAGGCGCTCGCAGTGGAAGTTCGGACCCGCATGCCGCCAATCCAAGCGCGTGCGTTTGATGTATTCGCAGGAAAGTCCAAAACAACCGATGTCCCAGCCCTAAGCAAAGAAGCAATGTGTGGGCCCATGATGTCGCATAACTTCTTGGAGCACCTTACATAGTCCGAAATTGCAACCAACTCGTCTCCGAACAGGGCAGCAAGCCACTCGTCCTCTGCGACTACAACTGTACGCTCGGCCTGACCAAGCTTTTTGGCGAGTGTTGACTTGCCAGACGCAGGTTTGCCGCAAAAAAGAATAAGCTTCGGAGTGGTTTCGTTCATAACCGCGCTATACCAAGAACATACTCGGAAATTAAAGACGACGATCACGCTGCAGCGGTCAATATCCGCAACTGCCACGCAAAGGATGCAGGTAGTCGAGTTCCCTAGATGGGACCCATCTAGTTGAGGAAATCGCCTCCGAATTTACTTGCCACGTCGACTACACGGTTATCCCCAGTTTGAATGGAACTCGCCGGATTTTCCCCTCCAAGTTCGGCCTTAGGAGAGATCATCCAAAAAGCACGTTGCCAAGGCGACATATCGGCTGGCAGCGCTTTCAACACAGTTTCCATCAAAGGAAGCGGAGTTCCATCTTCTGCGAACTGGAAGGATGGGTATGCGTCGATGCCTTCGTATGGAACCGAGAAAACCTTCCCGGACCTCTTCCAGATCTCACCTATCCGTGTGATTTGCCAAGAACCTTTCTTCCAGCGCGCATGTACAGATTTATTGTCCAGCAATGGGAAATTCTGGGCAAACTCATCCTTGCGGGTGTCATTAACCGCGCAAAACTGTTCTTCGAACTTGGAAAAATACATCTTCTGACCAACAACACTCGCTAAAACACACAGGACAATACTGGCAGAAACTCAATTTCTTGGAAGTGTAATTGTTAACACTTTGGAATACGTTCTTTAGTGGAGGTGGAGTTTTAGATGTAGATAATTGAATTTAAATGAGTTTTTTTCGAGTTCAGTTCGAAGATTAGTCACCAGTCGCCTAGCTTGGTGGTCTGCATTGCCACAGTTCGGGGCGATAATCATTGCAACATGAGCGTATTGATCACACATCTACGTACGAGCCGCTTAGAGGTCTGCATCGAATGGGTTACACGAAAACTGCTATTTTGATGGCCGCAATGACGGCCTTGTTCATGGGGTTGGGATACCTGCTTGCAGGTACAGGCGGCATGCTGTTCGCCTTGGTATTGGCGGCAGGTATGAATATTTTTACCTGGTGGAACTCAGACAAAATGGTCCTTCGCATGCACAACGCAAGGCAAGTTTCATCTGGTGACCACTTGGGGTTGTCTCAAATGGTCGGGGACCTTGCAAAGAACGCGGGCATGCCAAAGCCCGCTGTGTACCTGATCGAAACCCCCCAACCCAATGCATTTGCTACAGGCCGCAATCCAAACAACGCCGCTGTTGCCGTAACCACGGGGTTGCTACAAACCCTCACAAGGGAGGAGTTGGCGGGCGTTGTCGCGCATGAACTCGCGCATATCAAGAACCATGACACTGCGATTATGACCGTAACTGCCACATTTGCAGGTGCGATTACGATGTTGGCAAACTTCGCACTGTTCTTTGGAGGAAGACGGGATAGCGCTCTTGGTCTAGTGGGGACCATTGTGCTGATGATCTTAGCGCCATTGGCTGCAGGTTTGGTCCAAATGGCAATTAGTCGGACAAGGGAATACGCCGCCGACCGCACCGGCGCCGAGATTTGCGGTCAACCTCTAGCATTGGCATCTGCCTTGGAACGTATTCAGAAAGGAGCGGCGCGGATCGACAATGATGCCGCAGAGCGCAACCCAGCGACCGCACACATGTTTATTATCAATCCATTGCATGCGCACACGCGTGACAAGCTGTTTTCAACTCACCCGTCAACAGAAAACCGGATAGCTGCGTTGAGAGCGCTCTCCCAACAGTCTAACGCAGCCTATGAAAGCAGAAACTCGAGTAGAACAAACCAAGGAGCAGGAACTGGCCCTTGGGGGTGAAAGTCGCGCCCAGGAACTACTGTCTAAACTTCGGCGACACAGCACAGCTTGGCGAGTTGCAAATCTTTGTGGAGAAGCCTTTAATCTGCGGGGTCTTGTCAGAAGAACTTTGCTTGAGCGGGGGCAGTGTGGTTACGTAGCTTTTGTCCATGACCAGACCTACCTCTTTCAAGTACTTCAAAACCAGCCCCGAGATCATCCGCTTGGCGGTGATGCTGTGCATCCGTTTCCCTCTCTCGCTTCGGAGTTTCGAAGATCTGTTGCACGGGCGAGGCATCGACGTTAGCCACGAAATCGTCCGATATTGGTGGAACAGGTTCGGTCCGATGTTTGCCTCCAAGATCAGGCGAAAGCGAGTTCAGCAACTGCGCGCATTCTCGAAACCGAAATGGCACGTGGACGAGGTTTTTGTGAAGGTGAATGGCAAGAGGCACTACCTCTGGCGGACTGTAGATCATGAGGGCGAAGTGCTGGAGGCAGTCGTCACCAAACGCCGAAACAAGCAGGCCGCATTGAAATTCCTCAGGAAATTGATGAAGCAGCACGGCAAAGCGGAAAACGTCGTCACGGATCGCTTTGCGTCATACAGGGCCGCGCTCAGAGAACTTGGTGCTACCGAAAAACAGCAGACGGGAACGCTGTCAGTAAGCGGGGAGTTTTCCGCCACACCGGTGCAATTAGAGCACTTTGTTTGAGCGCGGTGGCGGTGTGGCTCATGGCTGGCTCGGGTGAGGCCCAGCAGGTACCTAACCCGCCGCCTCCTACTGTGTAGAGCGAGGCGGGAGCTACGAAATCGTTCAGGACGCCATGGGAGCACGTGGGATATGCGTTCTGCCTGACGGGAGACGCGTTGACGCTTGGGCGTTTTTTCGGGAGGCCGCGTCCGGAGACGCAGACCCACCGGGCCTCCTCAATCCCGCAGCGGCATTTTGCGTTGAGGGCGGTGGAGCTTACCGGATCGTGACAGATGCCACCGGCGCTCGGCGCGGCCTCTGTATCTTGCCGGATGGCAGCGAGGTCGACGCGTGGGAGCACTTTCGCAAAAGTAAGTAGTTTTTCGCCCCACCACTAAAGCCTTCAGATTTTTCCACGCAGAGCGGTAATAAGCGGTTGAATGACGGACGGCAGGTTTGTCCGCTATGCAGTCGTTCGAACCACACAAGCCAATCAAAACCGTTGAATGACCGCTGTGAGCCCTAAATAGTCATTACATAGAGGTCAGATTTTGGCTTTGGAGCCGTTAAGGAACCATGTCTCCACGGCACCAATTCCTTTAATCTCAACCACACCTCTAGGTTCAAATTCGTAGTCGGCCTCTAACTTTTCTTTTACAACGCCGGTCACTTGAATTCTCCCCGGTTCACCTTGGCTTTCCATCCGGCTGGCGGTATTCACTGTTTCCCCCCAAACATCGTAAAACAACTTTTGGTTTCCAATGACACCAGCGACAGCAGGACCCGCGTGAAGCCCAAGTCTGACTTGGAGCCCATCTGGGAAATCAGTTGACATATCTGCGACCACCCGTTGCACGTCCAGCGCCATCTCGGCGACACGGCGCACCGGGTCACCCACTGGTGAAGGCGTACCCGCCGCGACCATGTAGGCGTCACCGATCGTCTTGATCTTTTCCAAACCGTGCTTCTCTGCCAACTCGTCAAAGATGCGGAAGATCGTGTTCAGAAACCCGACCACCTCTTCCGGTGGTAGTTTCGATGCCCGGGGGGTGAAATCGACGATGTCTACGAAAAGTATCGCCACATTGGGCAATTTGTCTGCGATGGTCTGGTTTGGGTCGACCTTTAGTCTTGCCGCAATGTCTTCTGGCAAAAGGTTGTAAAGCAACTTTTCCGACCGGGCGTATTCAGCTTCCAGTTCCGCTCGCTGGGTCTCTACCGTTTCATAAAGATTACCCAGACGCTCACTTGTAGCATTCACGTCGTTTGCCAATTTACCAAGCTCGTCGCGATTGGGCACATTAACTCGCGCCGAGAAATCTCCTTCGGCGACAACGCTAAGTGTTTGGCAAATACGATGCATGGGCCAGATCAGCGACGAAGAGATCACGTAGCCAAGAAAGAGAGCTGATCCCATCGCAATTGCCGCCGCCGCTACGACCATTTTGCGAATCGACTGATAAACTTCTGTGTTCCTGACTGCGCGGTTGCTCATATCTTTTTCGGCAGACTGAACGAGAGTATACGCATCGTCCTGCAATGCACGAATGCGGCGAAAGATTTGGCCCAGCCCCAATTCGACGACGTTCTGCATGTTCCCGTCTCTTCGAAACCGCAGCATGGCGACTGCCTTTGTTTTTATGTCGCTTAAGTCTGCTCGGATTACATCAATGGTTCGGGCTTCGTTGCTTTCCGCTTGCACGAAACGTCGTATCCCTTGCGCGATGTGATGTTGGAGGTTCTCGATCTGACCAGTGAATGCGTCGGATGAAAATGCAAAAATTTTGTATGAACCGCCTCCGGGCGTCTGATCGATGATCAAAGACAAGTTCATCAGGTTCAGCTCGCTCAAAGCCAAATGAATTTCGTTGAAATATGCAATTCTCTCCTGATCATAGATCATGGCGTCGACACGTCTGTTCGACTCCTGCAATGCTGCCATCGCAAACAGCGCCAAGCCCAAAAGCAACAAGGTGATCCCCAAAAACGCGACCAGCAATTTGCTGCGTACAGATAGAGCTGCTTTTGCCACGATCCGTACGATCAGATTTGATTGCCGAGATTCCTTTTTGCTTTGCTCCCACATCTGTTTCGCCCTTCTCGAATGGCGACGATACTTGGAACAAAATACATATTGCTGCACAACAAGTCACTTTGAACCCCAGGTCTACGGCAGCTTCGTCCGCACAGTCGGCCTTGGGAAACGCTTAGATCTCGTATGCGCAGCGAATGGCAGCTTTGGCGAAGCTGCAACGCAGCGATGGTTTTCATGACCGATGTCTAGTTTGGGCCGCTTCCTAGCTACTGGCCGCGAAAGTGGCGCTTCCTTAGGTTTTTGCCCTTATCACGGCACGGCTTCGGAAAGAGAACCCAGCCATTCCCACACTTTCTTAGAAGCGGAGTTTTTCGAGGCCCTTTCCGTCAAACAGGCGAAGTATCCTCGTTCGGTTCGGACGCTCTTGTTCGCCACGCGCACCAGTTGTCCTTGATCAATCAAACTCTGAAAGAGCGTTTCCCAGCCGAGAATCACGCCATCACCGTTCATTGCAGCTTGGAGGTACACCATGAATGAGGTGAACCGTTGCTCGGATCGAGGGACCGGTAACGATATGTCGGTTCCTCCAAAATACGTTTTCCAATCATTGGCGTGCACTCCAGTGGAAAGATGCAGCAAGGGCAGTCGCGCCAGGTCTTCCAGCGCGTCTCTGACGTTTGAAAACGCACCGGGCTTTGCGAAAGGCACCAGCTGTTCAGAGAAGATCGATACGTTAAGCATCTCTGGGAGCTGGTTTGGATCGTTGAAAAGGATCAACACGTCAGATTGGGCTGTTCGGTAGGTTTCGTTTTGATCCCGGGAAACGAGTTCAATAGCGATGTCAGGGTGTTCAGTTCGAAAACTGGCCAGGCGTTGCATCAAATAGCAGCTCGCAAATCCAATCGTCGTGTTCACTACCACAACGTTCCGATCTGGTTGCGCCTTTATGTGGTCGATAGCATCCGCGACTTGAGTGATGCTGCCGGAGATTGCTTTGAACAGGAGGTCTCCCTCAGCTGTCAACGTTGCAGCGGGACGCTTACGAACAATAAGTTTAACCCCGAGTTCTGCTTCGAGTTCCGCAACGCGTCTGCTGATCGAGGGCTGCTGCACATTCAATTCACTCGCGGCGCGCGTGAAATTTAGATGCCGGGCAACGGCCTCAAAGGCCGTGAGTAACTTCCAGTTCAATGTAGGCATCCCTTATTCCCTCATGGAATAGTATGTATAGCTCTTTTAGGCGTTCTCATCAGGCCCTCAACATGCGCCCACCAGTCCCCGAAACTCTAGTCCGAGATGGCCCAGAACAAGGGAGCTAGACAACTGTTCCAAGTAATCTTGTCACTTCATCCGCAGATCGGTGAAAACCTCTTTCGGTACGCGGTCAGAAAAACTCTAGCTTTCAGATCATTGAACACAGACTACAGTCATCACTTTAAGCCGTTAAGCAGTTCCTCGCTCCACTTTCGCAATTCGTCGAGAAACCCAAGTGCCGTGCGGCCAAGGTCAGTGATAGAATACTGTACGGAAACCGGCGCGGTATCCATCACGTGTCGGCTCACCAGCCCCTGATCCTCTAGCTGGCGCAGCCGCTCGGCAATCATCTTCTTACTGGCCCCACCGATCATACGCGACAGATCATTGAAACGTACGGGACCATCTTTGAGGTGCCACAAGATCGATCCGGTCCATTTTCCGCCAATAATCCTCATACCTCTTTCGATTGCGCATGGCTCCAGACAGGCCTCCGAGACCTGTCGACGGCCTTTGGCGTCCTCTTCAATCCGCGCTAGCATCGTCATCCTTTCGCTCAGAGAACTAGGTTACCAAAAGTATACTAGTTGATTTATCACACCTGCGCTCTCAAATGCTTTCTGAACCCGGCGAAAGTCAAGGGTTCAGAGTTTGCACATATAGGATACTGACATGAGTAAAATCCTCATCGTGAACGGCACCCAGCCCTACGAATTTGCCCCCGGACAGTTAAACGCCAGCCTGACCGAGCACGCGCGGACTACGCTGACAGCAATGGGGCACGAAGTGCGCGTGACCACCGTCGCCGATGGCTATGACGCTAACGCAGAGGTCGAGGCGCACCTATGGGCTGACACAGTCATCATGCAATTCCCGGTGAATTGGATGGGTGTTCCGTGGATCTTCAAGAAATACATCGATGAGGTGTACACGGTCGGTATGGACGGCCGCTTGTCCGTAGGTGACGGCCGTACAACTGGCGCGCCCAAAGCCAACTACGGCACTGGCGGCTCACTAAACGGCAAAAAATACTTGTTGTCGGTTACGTTCAACGCCCCGAAAGAAGCGTTCGACAATGAAACTGAACCGTTCTTTGCCGGTGGCAGCGTCGACGACCTGCTGGCGCCGATGCACTTGAACGCAAAGTTCCTTGCCATGCAGCCATTGCCGACTTTTGCAGCGTTTGACGTGATGAAAAACCCAGAGATCGAGACCGATTTCGTCCGATTTGACGCGCATCTGAAATCCACATTTGCCGAGGTTGAACATGTCCCAGCCTGATATCCACCTTTACACCGCCGGCACGATGAACGGCTACAAGCCGGTCATCTTTCTGGAAGAGGCAGGCGTGCCCTACGACCTGACTCACATCAATTTTTCCAAGCAGGAACAAAAGGCGCCGGATTTTCTGGCGCTGAACCCAAACGGAAAGATACCAACAATCGAAGACCGCTCGGAAGGGCGTGCGATCTTCGAATCCGGTGCGATCCTGTGGCATCTGGCCGAGAAATACGGGAAATTTCTACCGTCGGACCCGGTCAAACGGTCAGAGGTGACGCAGTGGATGCTGTTTCAGGTCGGCCATGTTGGACCGATGATGGGACAGGCAATGTACTTCCAGCATATCGCCGCGCCAAATGGCCATGAAGAGCCCTTCTCGATCCGCCGCTACGTGGATGAAAGCCGCCGATTGATGGAGGTGATGAACACGCGCCTGGACGGGCGTGAATGGATCGCAGCGGACGAATACACCATTGCTGACATGATGCTGTACCCGTGGGCGCGCGCCTATGTCTGGGCCCGGGTGGATGTGTCAGACCTTCCGCATCTGAACGCCTGGTTCGACCGTATTGATGCCCGGCCCGCCGTGCAGCGAGCGCTGACCATCCCCAAGGCCAACCCACAATTTTGGGATGCTGACGCAGATGCCAGCACCTTTGCCAAAGAAAACGCGGCGCGTTTTTCCGGCGACGTGAAAGGAACCTGAGCCGTACAGGATGCTCCCCCAATCCGTGTCGATGTCGTGTCCGACGTTGTTTGCCCGTGGTGTGTGATTGGCTACTACCAGCTCGCCAAAGCCGCGCACGACACCGGAGTCGAACTTGATATCCACTGGCACCCGTTCGAGCTGAACCCTCAGATGGCAGAAGGCGGAGAGAACCTGCGCGATCACCTGGCATTGAAATACGGGACCACGTTGGAAGCGTCGATCCAGGCGCGAGCCCGCCTGACCGATCTGGGAGCAGCACAGGGGTTCACGTGCATTTACGCCGATGACATGCGGATGTGTAACACCTTCCGCGCACATCAATTGATTGACTGGGCCACCGAACTAGACAATGGCCACAAAATGAATCAGGCTCTCTTTTCGGCGTTCTTTATGCAACGTCAGAACGTTTCGGACTTGAAGGTTCTCGCCGGCGCGGCCGCATGCATCGGGCTGAACCACGCTAATGCGCTGGCCGTGTTGCAAAGCGGAAAACTGGCCGACAGCGTCCGCCAGAAAGAGAAGTTCTGGATCGGCCAAGGCATTCAGTGCGTGCCCGCAATGGTGTTCGACCAACGTCACCTTGTAATCGGCGCACAGGGCGAGGAAAGATACGCCCGCATCCTGTTGCATTTACGAGACAACAGGGCAGCGTAACACCCGTGACTTCCGGACCCTTCCAGCGCAATAACCCCACGATTGGACAGGTGTTGCCCGGCATGTCCGCTCTGAACATGCATTGTGGGGGGTTGCATGGTGTTGTTCTCCGCGACAACCTTCATCTTATAGCAATAATTCAATCGGGGTGGCCGCATGCCGGCCACTACAGCCTTCCAACCTTGAAGAGTTCCCAATTTATGGCACTGCATGACCACCCCATGTGGCGAAAGCCCCAACATCACCAGGACCTTGACCACGCACATGATCATGTCCACTGGGCCGAGCTGTTCTATGACCTGATCCATGTCGTGACGATCTTTCTGCTGGGCAACTACCTGTCGCATCACCTCGATCTGCATGGGTTTCTTGTGTTCGCTGGTGTCTTCATCACGCTCTGGTACGCGTGGGGTGAGCTCAGTATTTTCAATTCGATCTATGTCAGCACCGATTTCTGGCACCGCCTGATCATGTCGGTGATGATTTGTACGGTGATGTTCATGGCCGCGGCGATCCCGGCCATCGACGGAAAGGGTTGGATTTTCTTCGCATTGGGATTTGCCGCGAACCGGGCCATGATTGCCGCGCTGTACTATCGTGCCCGGCGGGTCAATTCCTCGGGCGAGTCGATGTCCGCGGCGCAGATCAGGAATTTCTCGGTTTTTGCGGTGATCTTTGCCATCACGGCATTTCTGCCAACACCTCTAGCCTATTGGGTGTTTGCCGTCGCAATGGTGGCCACACAGGCGATGTATATGATCCCCGGCGTCACTGTATTGCGCTTCGAACGTTTCGTCCCGCGCCTTGGCCATATGGCTGAACGGTTTGCTCTGCTGACACTGATCGTTTTGGGCGAAGGATTCTTCAAACTGGTCGTCACTCTGTCCGAGAAAGGTATCTACAAAGTCTCACCGGATGTGCTTGTTAACTTCGTCATCGGCGGCGTTTCGATGTTCGTCATGTGCTGGATTTATTTTGACTTTGTCGGCAATGCAAAGCCCAAGGACAAGAAGGTGTCGACCTTGGTCATCTGGTGGCTGGCGCACCTGATCTTGATGCTTTGCGGTGTCATGGTTGGCGTGGCGCTAGCTGCCGAGGTCAAAGTCGGGTTTTGGGAACCATACCCAACCGAATATGCCGCCATTGGCTGTTTCGGCCTTGCAGGATACATCGCGATGCTTTGGGTGCTTCAGAACGTGATTGAGCATCGTTTGGCGTCGGATTTCGGGCGATGGGATGTGCGTGTATTCGGGATAGTGCTGGCAATCATCTGTTTCTTTGTCGTCCCACATGTCCCCTCCTTGGTAGGCAATCTGATCTGGGGGACAGCTTTACTATCGCAAATCGCGATCCCCCTGACGCGCGCCTGGACGCAGTTTCGACATGAGTGAGGCACTTACAAGTTCGGGCTATCTAAGAAGGAAAGTCTATTGGTGGCTCGAGCGCCCGGACCGGGCGGCCACCGGTCCCTGGTTGCTTGAAATAGCTCTAACTGCCCTAGTGGTCTTGTCAGAAGAACATTGCTTGAGCGGGGCAGGGCGAGTGCGTAGCGTTTGGGAATGACCAAACCTGCCGCCTTCAAGTATTTCAAAACCAGTCCGGAGATTATCCGCC
>NZ_JBQFQR010000053.1:0-8810 GCF_056536985.1 Ruegeria sp. CH8
CAACCACACCCGACCGCATCAGGCCCTCAACATGCGCCCACCAGTCCCCGAAACTCTAGTCCGAGATGGCCCAGAACAAGGGGGCTAGACAAGGCGACAGTTCTGCTTCGCGACTGGGCTATACATAGCCCTCAAAGCGTATTGTTTGCGGGACTTCAGTTGCACCGTTTTCCTGAGCGAGTAGGGCGCGTGCTGACGAAAAGGTAGCAAGCGCAAAAAGAACAAGAAGGGCCTTTATCATCGTAGCGCCTCGGATCCGGGTTTTGAACTTGGGCCGGGGTTCACAAATGATCGCCCCGGCCAGCGTCAGGGCAAACGAGGTAGTTCTTGCCCTGAAACATCGTACTTTCGCCTAATTTAGAAGATCACCGACGATGCCGACGGCATCGACCACGGTAGACAGGTCATTCGTAACTTCGAGGACTTCGTCATCGACCAGAATGTAGCGGTTTCCTTTGCCCGGCTCCCCAAGCTTCCATTTGGAAAGGTCCCCAATATCCTCGAACTCCAGGTCAGATGGGAGCTTGGCACCGCGCGTGTAGCGCTTGATCTGTCCAGGTGGTACAGCTTTTGGGCCTTTGCCGGGTTTGTCTTCTATCTGAATGCTGACATCACCCTTCTTGCCCCCCTTGTTCGGCTTTTTACCCTTGTTGTCTTTGGCATGGGCATCGCTGCCTCCAAGGATGAAAAACACAACTGCTAAGGCTGCAAGAATTCCGTATGCAATCTTCATAGATTGTTCCTTTGCTTCCCAACTTCATTCGACCGGCGTTGAAAATTCCGGCACGCGCTTGATCTCTCTTAGTTGCCCTTTGGCACACCCCTTAGTGACTGCCTTCACCCCGCATTAGAAAACGATCCGGGTTCTTAGACCGAACAGGGTAATCCGGTCCTGATCGGGATTTAGAAGCGGGTCGGAAATGAATTGTACCGATGGCGTGATCTGCAGTCCGGGTGAGATTGAAAAGCGGTAGAAAGCTTCAAGCGTGAACTGATCGCCATCTATGCCTCTTGCTTCGGCCCAGTTTAGGCCCAGACCGGCCAAATCGGTGTTGCGACCATAGTAACCGAGACCGGCAGAAATCGACCGATCATAAAGCGCTGCGGTCCCCTTCGAGGCCCCAGCCCGAAAGAACGGCATCCACTTATTGTCAACAAACCATGCGGCAGAAAACGCAGCGCCGTAATCTTCTGGACGGCTACCATCGTCAGCCGCATCCGCATGCCAGAGAGTCAAATGGACATTGTCAAAATAGATGCGATCAAAGCCGGACGTGTACCCAAGCTCGAGTGATTTGAAGAGATTTCCATCGCTAAACACATCAAAATTTGGATCGGACGGGTCGGCGTTTGCGTCTGAGATGCTCGTAATAGCGTAGAAGTTTTCGCTCAGCTTTATCCCGCCAGCAATTCCAAGGCCTTGATTGGGCGCGTTGATTGTCGGATTGGTGTTGAAAGACAGGTTCTGAAAGCCACTGTAGGGGCTCACCAACCCGTAGATATCCACAAAGTCCGTTACATCGATCTGCCCGACTTGCAGCGTCCACGAGCCGTCCTCGGCCCTTTGGGTCCAGAACAGGTTGGTCAGCAGCAAACCATTATCGTTGAAGGCTGTCCCCGTGATAGAAAGGGCTCCGCCATCCAGACCGAGAAATTGCGGGGCAACATCCGTGTAACTGTGCCGGTCTTCGATCTTGAATGTCAGAGACCCCTGTTCAGTTGCCTGCCAACTGCCGTAGAACCGCGCAATTCCGCTGGCTGCTTCGCCGGTTCCCAGATCAGCATCCGTGGTTTGGCCCAATGCCAGGTAGTCAATGTTGAACCGAAAACCACCCTCAGCCAGTCGGTCTTTCCACTGAAACCAACCCGGTGCGATGTTGCGTGGAAAATCGGAACGATATTGCGGATCGGTGAGCCCGTCTCCGGGCGCAAGATCAGCTTCGACTGAAGATGGCCCGGATAGTCCCTGAGCCGACGCTGCGCCAGCGAAGGCAATGCTCAATGCGGTAACCAAAAGTCTTATCATTCAGACGCCCTTGCCCCGCCGGTCTTGCGATTTCCCGCCGCCCGGATGCGATCAGCGGCACGCTGCTTCCATTCCAGCCTGTCCGCCTTGGTTTCCAGAGTTTCGACCCGTTCCGTCTCTAGCTGGAAGGTCGCATTCATAGGCATGAGACCATCCACAACCATCATATTCTGAACAGACGGATCTATGGTCAGCATGCCCGTCAGCCGAACGGGTTCATGGAAATAGCGGGGCGCCCAGTCCCCGTTCAACCGCACACGGATCATCTGGTTGGGCGGAGGTGGAGGCATATGACTGCACATCCCTCGTTCGGGCACCAAATACGCCACAGGTTTTCCGTCAATATCGTTCGGAGCAGGTATGGCAAAACCCGCCAAGGTGACTGTCTGACCGTCGAGTTGCGGATTTCCGTTCGTACCAGCCTTTCTTCGACGCTCTGTCACGACCTCTCGCTGAGCAAGCAGCCAGTCAACGTCAATTCCATCTGCTGCCAAGGCATCTTCAGTCTCGGCCAAAAGTGCTTGCCAATTCTGCCTTTCATCAATGCTCCCAACGTCCTGATGTAGCCTGCCGCGCAGGCGCACGACAAACAAAACATCATCGAATTGTTCCGGGCTTAGGTCGCGATACGGGTCGTCAAAAACCTGTGCAGATGGGTCTGGAAGGTCGGTCCAGTCCAGCGCTGCGCCGGACGTTGCGACGGCAGATTGACCGCACCAGACCAACCCCGCAAGTACGACAAAGCGAAACCAGTGGCGCATGAACAGTCTCCGGCTAGGTTATCCAATCAATCCAGCGTGTTTTTGTATATCACACCGTCCTTCATAATCAGGCGTATCGTTTCAGGGCTATCTGGCCTCGGGTCAGCGCCAAACCATTGATCCCCCGTTCCAACGACCGAGAAGTCTTCGAGCGGGTTGCCGTCGATCAGCAGGATGTCGGCATAGGCGCCTTCTTCGATCACACCCAGTTTGCCTTCCGGATAGGGGTTCATGAAATCACCGCTAAGTGCCGCGATCTCGCCACCTACCGAAGTCAGGGTGACCATCGACGCGTAGGGGCCGAAGAAATGATTGTTCAGATGTTTCTCGTAGGCGATCTGGATGTTGCACGCCTCGACCGAACCCACGCAATCGGTTTGGAAACCACGCGGTGCCGGGCATTCTTTCATGCTGGGAATGTAGGCTTCGAATGTCGCCGAGGCCGATTTGGCCTTCCTCAAACTGTTGGGGTTGTTTTTCACGGACGGAACATCAAGTAGGCCTGGATCAAATGCTGTGATGTTCGTCGTGATGTACGCTCCTTTTTCTTTCATCAAAGCAGAAATCTCACAGTCAAAGTGAAATCCGTGTTCAATGGTTCTGACCCCTGCATTCAGGGCATTGATGATCGCTTCTTTGCGGTAGGAATGTGCCATGACATAGGTGCCGTACTCGTTGGCAACCTGAACAGCGGCCTCAATCTCTTCCTTCGAACCGGCGAGCAACTGCCATGGATCGAATGCCGAAATCACCCCACCCGATTGCATGAACTTCAGTTGCGTGGCACCCATGCGCAGGTTGTTGCGGCCATACATGTAAATTTCATCAACACCGTTGACCTGTTGGGCCATATTCAGAGTCCCAAAGTTGGTCACCCCACCCGGCGGAGATGTGAAGGATGCGAAATCGGCGTGACCACCACGTGTTCCGAGAAATGCCCCGGAAGGATAAAAGCGGGGGCCGACGATCTGGCCGGCGTCAATTGCGCGCCGCAGCCCGCCGCCAGCGCCCCCGGCATCGCGAACGGTCGTGAAGCCCTGCATCAGGTACATTTCGGCCATCCGTGTCCCGTGGATGGCGAAATCCTCCCAGGTCGAGTTGGTTTCCATCTCGGCAATCGATGGCCCCATGAGCATCAGATGCGCGTGATTCTCGATAAAGCCCGGTGTCAGAGTACGTCCGCCACCGTCGATAACCTTCGCACTCGGCGCATCAATGGCATCGGTTGAGACGGACTTGATCAGATTGCCCTCGACCAGAACGCTCGCATTTTCGATCCGCTGTTCATTGACGCCATCGAAGACATGCACGTTGGTAAACAGCGTTTGGGGTTCTTCTTGATCCTGAGCCTGCGCGGTCGCCGAAAAAGAAAGAACTGCCGCGACAATTGCCGTCGAGCAAAGAGACATTCGTAAGCCGGACATAAGTACTCCCTTCATATTCATGTTTTGCCAACTATAGTCTGGAATTCATTGGCTCGGTTGCCCCTTTTGAATTAGGATGTGCGAATGTGACTGCAAAAATGGCCACTTCTTAAAGCTAATCCAACAAGGGTTATGAGCTTGCCTTTCAACTCCACCTCCCGAGAGCATAGCGAGGGCTTTGTTCGCCTCTCTTTAGCCGCTCCCTTTCTGCAATATCTCACCGAAGGTAAGATCAATCCGCAACCAGCATTGGATCAGGTCGGCTTGAAAGCTGAACTGATGACTAACCCATCCGTGTTCGTTCACTCCGAGTTGGTTTACGGCTTGGTAAATGCTTTCTCAGAAGTATCAGGGGATCGATACCTAGGACTGAATGTAGGGGAAGCGTTTGACCTACAAGGATGGCCGCCCTTCGCTCAAGCCTTGCAATCTACAAAAACGCTGTTCGAGTTTTTTACCCGCTTTGTTGAGCTCGTGCCGCAGGAGTCCAATTCTGTGCGGCACAGCCTTGTCATTGAAGCAGACAAAGCGACTTATCGTATCGAGAGGCAACAGGAACCAACCGTCCCACCCATTCAGGTGACCGGTTTTGGTGCCGCAATCTATGTACGCCTATTGCAGACCGTCGTCGGAGAGTCCTGGGACTCTTCCCGTGTGCGATGGGAAAGCAGATACATCAATGGGCTGCCTATCGACTACAAAGGGATCGAGGTTGGCCTTGGGACTGATCCCGGAATGCAAATTAGTTTTCCTGTGGAATGGTTGTTTTTGCACCACGTCTCTGAGGGTTCTGCCAAGCCCATAGCATCACTTCGACAAGATGAAGAAGTAACCGTGGTGGCAGCTTTGCGATCTGTCTTACGCGACAAACTGGATGAAACCGATTTGGGACCAGAGATGGTGGCTGGAATGCTGGGAATACAACCGGAACGGTTTCTGAAAGCGCTTCAAAAACAAGGCACAACGCTACCGCGCGAAATCAAACGGCTGCGTATCGATGTCGCCAAGGAGCACCTCAAACAAAACCAGATGACAATTGCAGAGATCGGACTGATGCTCGGCTATTCTGACAAGTCCCATTTCACTCGCTTTTTCCGAGGTCAGACCGGAATGACACCGACCAAGTTCCGAAGCAAGTAAATGTGGTCGAGCCAAATGAACGCTTCGAAGATTAGGTCCTCGTGGGATCAGTTCGGAGAAGTTGTAGTGCGACGTTGAACAGGTTAGGGGAACGAATGCGCGAAACGTGATGGCTGACCCCGTAACCCATGATCAATGCCGCCTGGCAATCAGAGATGGTCGTTTGACGCTTTGACATACGGAAGGAAGGAAACGTTATGGTCTTTCGGTCCATATATCATTCTTCAACCGGTTTTTTCGATGGGATGGAAAAGATAATTGACGACCAGGTTTCGCGTATGCTTGCGTCTTCCAGGCACCGCCGATCGGCAAGGAAGGACCAGAAAAATCTTAGGCGTTATTCAGCTCGAATTCTCAAAGATATCGGGCTGTACCGGTCCGAAATTCACGAAGCAGTCTGGTACACCGGGCCTACACGCTATGTTTGCCGTCGTTAAGCTCACTTTCCTTCAGGGCCAGATCCTTGATCTTCTCACGCATTGGCTGCGGAATACGGTTCCAGACCCGTGATGGCGCGGGTCTACGATCTTCAAGCGCCTCAGGGCCACCCGACAGATACCGGTCATACCAGCGATAGAAGGTGGTCTTCGGGATGCCCAGCTTCTCCAAAGTGCGCTTGGTCGGCAGATGCGATTGCTCAACCAAGCGGATGATTTCCAGTTTTTCGGATGCGGGATACCTCATTCGTCGTCGTCCCCATCCGCGATCATGCTTTTTTTGAGCAGCCGCAATTCAAGAGCCTGTTCGGCAACCACTTCCTTCAGGTCGCGGGCTTCGCGGCGCAGATCTTTGACCTCGGTCGATGTCGCGGCACGCGCGGTGTCACCGGCAAGGCGCTTCTTACCGGCTTCCAGGAACTCCTTGGACCAACTGTAGTAGAGGCTCTGGGCAATGCCTTCACGACGGCACAGCTCCGCAATGCTGTCCTCGCCCTTCAGGCCGTCCAGCACAATCCTGATCTTCTCTTCTGCGGAATACTGTTTGCGGGTCGCACGGCGAATGTCCTTTACGACTTTCTCACCGTGGCTCTGCCTGGTTCCGGGTTTCTTTCTCATCTCCACTCCTTGGCGGTTACGATGAGCCAGAAACCCTCTCTTATCAATTCAACCTAAACTGTCCCATTGGTGCTGACGTCAGACAGAACGGGCCAACGCGTTGCGTCCAATATTGGAACTTGAGGAGGCAGGGCAGGATATAGGACCGCTACTATTGGATGCGGCCAAGATGATGGGCGTTTCGAGAAGCACCGCATGGGACTTTTACCGTCGTCTCAAGACCAACGATGGGCGGGCGAGCTCCTTACCTCTCGGCACGACGCCAGGTGCAGAGTTTCAAGTTCCCTTACGGTTGGAAGTCCGAGCTTTGAAGGGCGCAGCGTGGTTGGAGCAACTGTATTGGCGCGGAAGTCAGCATGTTGGTCGGCAATTGAACTTGGCGCTACAGGTTGTACGGGTACTTGCGCCAGAACTTCGTCACGCAGGGCTCTGCTCCAAATCCCGCCATGACCGGTATGCTATGCTCGCTGCTGTTCACCTATTGATGACGCGACCATTGGTGGCCGTATCTATTGCGATGCGTCGTGATCCTGACTCTGTTGCAAACTTTTGACTGTTGACGCTCATTAGTGCTTCGAGTGAATGGATATCGAAATATTGAAGTCGAAAGTTTGTTTATGATCTCTTTCAAAGGCGCTCAGTATCCGAAAGATGTGATCCTCTTCGCAGTGTTCTTCTATGTCCGATACGGTGTGTCATATCGCGATCTAGAAGAGATCATGCATGAGCGAGGCGTTGCAGTGGATCACACCACACTGAACCGCTGGGTGACGCGGTATGCAGGCGCAATCGCTGAAGCGGCGCGTCGTCGAAAGGGACCGTGCGACCGCTCCTGGAGAATGGACGAGACTTACATCAAGGTGAAAGGCAACTGGGTCTATCTCTATCGAGCTGTCGACAAGCACGGAAAAACGCTTGATTTTATGCTTTCGCAGCGTCGAAACAAACCCGCGGCCACCATGTTCTTCGCCCGAATGCTGGAATGCAATGGACTTCCACGAAAGATTGTCATCGACAAAAGTGGAGCTAACACCGCTGGCCTCAAGGCCATCAACAAGATGCTGAAAGGTTTTGGTTGCTCGGTCCCAATTGAAATGGTCAGGCGGAAATACTTGAACAACATCGTGGAACAGGACCATCGTTTCATCAAAAGACGAACCCGCCCGATGCTCGGCTTCAAGTCTTTTGCTTCGGCATCAGCGACTCTGGCGGGCATCGAGGTTGCGCACATGATCCGTAAAGGCCAGTTCACGCCCGGATTCTGCCCGTTTCGTCAATTCTCCGAGTTGGCAATCTGAACTGAAGCGATCGCAGATCTATTTGGCTGACCTAAAACTTTGCAACGAAACCCCCGGTCGAGCCGCTTATTTTAAGTGCGTGCGCCATTTTGCTCAGGGTACGATAGAGTTTGCCTGCCTCCGGATGCCAGTGCGCCACCTCCCGGCCTTGAGAGAAGACAACCTGTTCGTCGCCTCGGGCCGCCGGACCCGTTAGTGCTCGCTGTGGGCCTAAAGCACGGACATTCTCGACCGTACTGTCCAGGAGCTTTTCGTTCAACCGACGCACGATATCATCCGCGACGCCCGCATCCTTCCAGGCTTCTCGTGCGATCGCTTGCAACACGACGGTAAAGTTGTTCGAGATCACAGCTGCCGCGTGATAGAGGCTTTTGCCCTCCGAATGAATTGCAAAACACTCGGCCCCCAGTTGCTCGAGTAAGGGCCGAATGACAGCCAAGGCTGCCTCGTCACCTTCAAACCCACAGAGTGCACCCTTGAACTGATCTTTCGCGTGCTCTGGGTCCGCAAAGGACAAGACCGGGTGAACGCTGGCAAGACGCCAATTCAGGTGCCGAAGCGGATCCATCTCAGCAGCCGGGAAAAAGCCGCTACAGTGAAACGCCACCGATGCCTGCGCTGCTTTTGTCTCCGCTAGCTCATCGGCGAGGTCCGCTGCCACGGTGGCGATCTGGGTATCCGGCACTGCGATGATCCAAAGGTCGGCGGGGCGCAGGTCCGAAATCTGCTTCACGGCACGGCCGACCTTGACCTGTCCGATGGCGTTTTGGGCCGAACTGTAGTTAGAGCTGAGGACATCCTGAATCCGGCAATTCGGGATTTTTGCCAGAAGGTGCAGAAAGGTTCGGCCGACGCGACCCGCGCCGATCAGGTTAACTTTGATCCGGTTCATTTCGTTTATACCTCAGTTTCATCTGCTGGCATGTAGTTTACCCTGATGCATCCAGACATGTCTTCGCTGGATCATTCGGTTAGAAAGCTCGTTTACGTTGCAAGGTTCTGAGGTTAACGCAGCATCTGAGGTTTTTACTGGTCGAATAATTTTCGAACAGGTTATTTGAGCATGATCTCGTTAAAAAGCTTTCATTTCCCCAAGGGTGCAGTTT
>NZ_JBQFQR010000054.1:0-7838 GCF_056536985.1 Ruegeria sp. CH8
AACCACACCCGACCGCATCAGGCCCTCAACATGCGCCCACCAGTCCCCGAAACTCTAGTCCGAGATGGCCCAGAACAAGGGGGCTAGACAAAGGTTCAATGTACGAGCGTCTGAGGCGCGGTGCGAGCGGCTCGTTTGACCCACACATTGCTCATGCTGGAATGATCTATGACAAAATTGGCAGGCAAGTACTGTTAGATACGCACCGCGAGTACCTAAATATTGGACAACAGTATGGGGTGCCCATGATTGCCGGGACGCCTACCTGGAGGGCAAGCGCAGATCGCGTTGCAAAATCGAGATTTGCCGAAAAGCCAGTAAACACAGATGCCTACGCATTCATGAAGGAAGTGAAAGCGAGCTACGGGCCAGACGCTTCACCTATATTGATAGCGGGTGTGACGGGGCCATTTGGCGATGGCTACCTCCCGGACGAAGCGCCTGATACTCAGTCTGCAATAGATCTAAATGCGCCTCAGGTAGAAGAGCTTGCGAAGACAGGCATAGATTTCTTCAAGGCGCAAACCTTGCCGAGTTTTCAGGAAGCAAAGGGCATTGCCCAGGTGCTTTCATCGACCGGCCTGCCCTACGTTCTAAGTTTCGTCATTAGGCCCGATGGTTGCATTCTCGACGGAACACCAATCGATATCGCTATCGACGTGATAGACAACGAGACTCAGAGGCCTCCATCAAACTACGCGATCAACTGTGTGCACGCCTCTGTTTTTTCTTCCACATATCGGACGGCCTATGATCGCTATCAGAGTGCCGCGCAACGGATCGTCGGGTTTGATGCCAATACGTCCGCAAAAACTCCGGAAGAGCTTGAAGGATTGGACGAAATCGAAACCGAAGCACCGGAGGATTTTGGAGAAAACTTGGCCTCCCTTCATCAGTTGTTCGGAGTTTGATATCTGGGTGGTTGCTGCGGATCATCTACGTCTCATATCAGTAGCTTAGCGGCACATTTAAACGCTTGAGTCGGAGGCATTGAAACTAACATTCGCATTTACATCCTGCGGGTGAGTTGGAAGCCGGCAGACGGTGTCCTGAATGCAGCATCAAAATCGACTATTAAAATGCCATCCGCTGAACTTTGCAAAGTCCGGTTTCTGCGCACTGCTGAAATTGGGGCATCGCGCAGCATCGGTCAAATGGGCTCATTGCAAACCTCCGAGCAGGCGCGGCAATTGCCCCTTCCCCGCTTGTCACGACCTACCCATCGGCCCAAACCTGCCGTTCACCCTACCCTCAAGTTGCTACATTGCGTCTCGTCAGACCGGCCATTAGCTGCGATTGAAAACTGGGATCGAAGTCAGAATCGGGTTTTACGTCCTATCTGCGTCAGTCGGGCACCTTATGATGCCTAATTTTCGTAGTTATAGCGGTCTCAAGCTATCAACCCGTGGCCAGCTTTGCGTACCCGTCTCTGGTTTGCGGCGTTTTAATGCCCAACAAATTACCTGCGATCTGTGTTTTCAGGATCTGCGCAGTTCCACCGCCGATAGTGAACATACGCACGTCGCGATACATGCGCTCAATCGGCTCCTGCGCACCATATCCACGCGCACCAAATATCTGCAAGGAATCGTTGACGACTTTGATTGCCTGTTCAGACGCAAAGGCCTTTGCCCGGGCTGCCATTGTCATGTCGGGAAACCCAGTCGAACCAAGGGTGCCAGCGGCCTCGTGCAGCATCAGACGGGAGGCATGGACCGCCGTATCCATGTCTGCAAGCATCCACTGCAGACCCTGAAACTCCTGCAACGGGCGGCCGAACTGATGACGCTCACGCAGATATCTTTTCGAATGCTCTAGCGCACCGGCTGCAATTCCCATGGCAACCGTTCCAGCCCCGATGCGCTGGCTGTTATAGGCGGTCATCAGGTCCGCAAAACCACGTTTTATTCCCGAAGGCGTAATCAGAGCGAAACGCGCGTCAACTTCCAGATCGGTAAAGCGAAGCACAGTTTCGGGCATTCCGCACAGCCCCATGGTCCTTTCGCGACCGACCACATCGAACCCTTTGGGGGCGATACCGTTTTCGGGATCGTAGTGAACCAGAAAACCGGTGATCCCGAGATCGGTTCCATCTTCATCCAGAACACGTGCAAAAATCAGGTAGAGCTTCGAAACGCCGCCGCCTGTAATCCAGTGTTTGCTGCCGTTGATCAGATATTTCCCGCCAATACGCCGGGCCGTTGTTTGCATCTCGGTCGCCGCGCTGCCGGCGTTGGGCTCAGTTATGCAGATTGCCGGCTTGTCCCCTGACAGGACCAGCGGGGCCACAAAGTCTCGTTGCTCATCTGTACCATAGGCCATGATCGCGCTGATGCCGCCCATATTGGCCTCAACGACAATCCTCGCACTCAACGCGCAGGCTTTGGCGATTTCTTCGACGACAAATACCACGTCAAGGTATGAGGCGCCGAGCCCTCCGAACCTGGGCGGGATTGTCATGCCCATAAGTCCGGCATCGGTCAGTTCACGTACGTTTTCCCAACAATAGGTTCGGGTTTCGTCCCAGTGACCGGCACGGTCGGCAAATCCTGGAGCAAGTTCTCGGGCGATTTCCTGATACGTCTTTGTTCCCTGATCGAGCATTACGCCATCCTCTCTGCTCACAATTATGTGAGGGCTCGCATGTTATTTTCAATCGAATTTACTTTGTTCTTAAATTAAGATTTTTTGAATTTATGCAGATTTCAGCTTTAGAAACGTTGGTTGCGATTGCGCAGCACAGCTCATTTTCTCGAACCGCAGAAGTGCGCAACATGACGCTGTCTGCTGTCAGCATGCAGATGAAATCGCTGGAAGAAGAGCTTGGCGCAGCGTTGTTCGATCGCCGGTATCGGCCGCCCAAGCTGACGCCACTCGGAGTGAGGGTTGCTCAGGACGCCAAGACAATAGTTGATGCCTACTCAGTTCTGAAATCAAGATGTGTTCCCACCGATCAACTAACCGGAACGTACCGGGTCGGATTTGTCCCCTCTGCTGCTGCTCGCATTCTGCCCTTGTTTCTTGGAACAGCTGAACAACTGGCTCCCAAAACAATGTTGAGCACCAGCACTGGATTATCAGAGACTTTGTGCGAACAGGTCCGGAACGGTCAACTTGATGCCGCAATCGTAACTGAAATCGCAGACGCGACATTTGATCTTTGCTGCAAAACTTTGATCCGAGAGGAAATGGTGATCGCGGCGCCGCTGGAAAGCCAGGTGAAAGAACTAACCGGGCTTTCCGGATCACACCCATTTTTGCATTTCATTCCATCGTCGGGCATCGGCAAGCTGATCGCCCAATACCGCGATCAGATGCAATTGAAGTCGAAGGAAGTGATTATCCTCGATAGTATCGAAGCAATCGTAAACTGCGTTAAAAGCGGCATTGGGTACGCGCTTTTACCAAAAACAGACGTATTGCGGTACGGCGCTGATCAGGTTCTTGTACTGCCTTGTAAGCCACATCCGCTGTTTCGCAACATCTCACTGGTGACACGCGAAGACGCCCTGACTGAAATATGGCGCCCAAAGCTGAAGACACTGCTTGAAGCCAGCATTGCCGGTCTGGAAAACGCGGAGCTTTAAGTTGCTCAAGCCGTATGGCTCATTGCCCACAACGCTGGAACAAGAAACCTGCAGATGACATAAGCCAGATGTTTGCCCTAGTCTAACACAAGACGCGGCCATGAGTGCCGCGTAGACACATCGTCGGGATTGCTACACCGAAGGTTGGTATCATGCAGGAGCTTCAGGTCCAGTCTGTCCGTTCCCGTTGGCGCATATTCCTGTCGCTACTGTCGGGCCCGATACTGTTTTTCCTCGTTCGTTCGCTTGATCCACCGCCTGGACTGTCCACGGCGGGCTGGACGTTACTGGCCTTATTAGCTTGGATGGTTGCATGGTGGCTCAGTGAGGCAATACCCCTAGCCGCCACTGCGTTACTACCGGTAATCGTCATACCTCTCGCCGGAGTTGCCGAGATTAGCACGGTCACGCAGGCCTATGGCCATCCCCTCATATTCCTGTTTCTGGGTGGGTTCATGCTGGCCATGGCAATCGAAGCCGTCGGCCTTCATCGGCGCATCGCGCTAGCAATCGTCTCAAGGGCCGGTACGGGGCCACACAATCTGACCCTAGGCTTCATGATTGCCACTGCATTCCTTTCGATGTGGATCACGAATACGGCCGCAACAATCATGATATATGCCGTTGCACTGTCTGTAATCGACTTCATCAAAAGCAAAGTTCCGGCATCGGACGAGTTGCGCCGCTTTTCCGTTGGCCTAATGCTTGCCGTGGCCTACAGCGCATCGATTGGGGGAATGGCCACGTTGATCGGATCTCCCGTCAATGCTTTGCTGGCGACGATCATGTCCGGCGAATACGGCATAACGGTCGAGTTCGTTGACTGGCTGATGATAGGTCTTCCGGTGACATTGGTAATGTTGTTCATCGCCTGGGCCTTGTTGAGCTTTGTCTTGTTTCGGTGCGACGGCTTGGCGGAAAACGACCTTTCTGACGCGGTTCGCATTGAACGGGAAAGGCTTCCGCCGATGGGCCGCGCGGAAAAGACCGTTGCAGTGGTTTTTGTTCTGGCCGCAACCGGTTGGATTTTCGGGGACCAGATTACGCATTTCACCGGATTGCCAATCACGGATACCGGTGTCGCATTGATCGCAGCTTTGTTTCTTTTCGCGACCCCGGTGAACGCAGATATGACAAAATTCGCACTGGATTGGGAAACCGCTGTGAGATTGCCATGGAACGTGTTGATCCTAATCGGCGGTGGACTTGCTGTGGCTTTAGCGTTTCAGATTACCGGCCTCGCGGATTGGATCGGAGAACAGGTGTCAGCAATTGACATCACGGTTTTCGCCATGGTGTTTCTAGTCGTTGCGATGATGGTCTTTTTGACTGAGATCATGTCAAACCCAGCCTCAGCGGCAACAATACTCCCAGTGGTTTCTGCCGTTGCTGTCGGGTTCGATTGGAGTCCGCTTTTATTGGCAGTACCTGCCGCGCTTGCAGCGAATATGTCTTTCATGATGCCAGTCGCAACGGCCCCGAATGCGATCGTGTTTTCGAACCCTGATCTTAAAATCACCGACATGGCGCGGGCAGGGTTTTGGCTCAATTTATGCGGCCTTGCTCTGTGCACCCTAGCGGTCAACTTCGTCTATCAACCTATTTTGGGCTGGTAGTAACTCAGGAAGATACGTCCCGAAGCCGGCCTTGGTCGAAAAGCGATGGCCGTATTCTTTGCAGTGTTAGTTCGTAGGAGTATTGATAGCGTATGGGTTTTGTGATTGCGGCCGCCAGAAAGAACAGTCGAAAACGCGCCTACTTACTGTATGTGCTGCTCCTAGCCTGTCTGTGCGCAACAAGCGCAGCATCTCAAACGTCGGTGCCTGAGGTTATTCTGACGGAAGAAGTCGTGCAGCGAATTGAAGCTCAACGAGCTGAGGATTCTGTGTTCGCACTTAAGTATAGAGCTTTGATTGCACGTGCGAATGCACACCTGCAATCGCCAACAATTGTCGAACTACTTCAAAGGGAAGATGGCGAGATACACCAGGCTTTCCAGGGTTTTGGCGAAAGACCCGTAGAACGCCTAACGACATTGGCTTTGGCGTGGCGTTTGACAGGCGACAGTCGCTATGCCGAGCGCACCAGGACAGAACTTCTGCAACTGTCGGATTTAGAGACCTGGCATCCCGAGAACTTTCTCGGTCTCAGCCGTGTGAGTTTGGCGGTTTCACTTGGATACAGCTGGATCAGCGAAACTCTGGACCCACAAGATCACAAAGTCATTAGGACTGCATTGGTCGAAAACGCATTGAAAGAAGCTGACAAGATTTATGATCTGGACACACTATATTTCGAAAATGGCTGGGTCGCGCCGCAACGTTGGGTCTATCCGGCACCGGTTCCAAAGACACTGCCCGAAGGAACTGCAAGCGCAGATATCACGTGGCCTGTCGCATCATTCAACTGGAATATCGTCTGCAACACCGGAATGATCGTCGCGGCACTGGTCTCTTCAGAAGCGGAGCCGGAATTAGCCAATAGAATTATCGAACGCGCTCAGGACTCCATTCGCAACGGGTTTGCAATGTTTGCTCCGGATGGAGCTTGGTCGGAGGGACCAATGTACGGCGCTCTGTCGGCCAGAGATGCGGCTGTTTTGATTGACTCTTTGAATTCAATTCTTGGTCATGACTTCCGCCTTTCAAAATCTGTGGGGCTGGAGAGATTTGGGGAATTTTTGATCCATGTGACTGGACCGACAGGAATGCTCTTCAACTATGGTGATAGCGACACAAGTACCGATCCTGTCGCGCTCACATGGCTAGCGTCGCACTACAATCAGCCAAACTACAACCTACCTTCCATTAACACCGCGCCATCCTCCCATCCAGCCTTCGAGCTGATTTGGCAGCAAAGCTCAGATCATGAACCGATACCCCCTCGTAAAGATGCCTATTGGTCCGGGCGGCTTGGGCTTGTGACTATGCGGTCCGCTTGGGACGATCCTGACGCAACATTTGTTGGGTTCAAAGCCGGGCCACTCCGCAGCCACCACAATAACCTGGACGCTGGAACGTTTGTGCTTGAGGCAAACAGTGTGCGGTGGGCAGTGGATCTGGGGATCGGGAATTATCAGCTGCCAGGATACTTTACCGACAAACGCTTTGATTACTATCGCACGGCAACGATCGGGCAGAATACTCTGACCTTTAATGAAGCAAACCAAATTGCAACTGGGCGTGCGCAGATCAATGAGTTTGGCCAGTTCTCTGGGTTCAACTTCACGATCGCCGATCTTTCTGATGTGTATGGCAAAACCAAAGGGACGATCATGCGTGGAATTGCGGTGGTCGATGATAAAACGGTGGTTATTCAGGATGAAATCAGCAGCCCTCAAAAAGGGCCGATGGCATGGACGATGCACACCGAAGCGGACGTTTTGATTGCTGGGTCAAACGCAACCCTGACCCAAGAGGGTCAAGAACTACGTGCGCGAATTTTATCTCCGCCGGAAGCTGAATTCGTATTGCGTTCAGCAAATCCATGTAAAACGCCTTACGCTTCCGAATGCCGAATTCAAAACCCTAACACGGGCGTAAAGAGGTTGATGGTTGACTTGAACCTTGATGCTTCGACTTTACCACAGACCATTACAGTCGTTTTCGAAAGCGATGGACAGTCGACCTACAAAACAGCTGTCCCCTTGAGCCAGTGGAGTTTGACAGTCAGCCTCCCGAGCAACAGCGAAAGGCAGTAGGTCTGGTCAGCGACCTGAGCACGCCAAGTTACCGGGCAAAAACTCTACTCAAAAAGGGCACGGTTGAGCCGTGATGATCGCCGAGCAAGCAAGGATTGATTGACCACTATTTTGAGAGCAAGGCCGCCCGGGACCAGTTCGCGTGTGCCCGAATGGGTGTTTGCAGTTTCCTCGGACTTTGAATGTTTACGTGGTCATAAAACGATGGACATCACGGTTTGAAGCCTTGGTGTTGAAATCGAGGAGCATTGGTCATTGCGGGGCAACGTAAATCCAATATGGACAAAGGTCCGAAGAGCGGACTCACAGCGGCCATCGGAGCCAAGGCAGCATCCTGTGAGGTGCTGTCAGACTAATTCGAACCAGTCTCAGTTTCCCACAGAAACCGCGAACCTATGCGGAACAAAGTTGACGCCACTCGCTAAGAGCGGCGGTGCGTGTTAGCTTGAAGGTGTCTCGTCAGGTAAGTGATCTTTCATGGTTGAAGCGGTTGTAAACGGAGGAGTGGACGGAGGCGAATTTCTGTAAACTTCGCATGCGCCTGAAACGCT
>NZ_JBQFQR010000055.1:0-7513 GCF_056536985.1 Ruegeria sp. CH8
AGAATGTCTTCGTCCGAGTATCGCTTCCGAGCCATCCCTTGTTCCCCCTTCTCGGCCAAAGTAGTGGCACAATTTTAGGGGGCAAAGACATGTCTGCGTGTAGGGCCTCAAAAGCTCAGAATTTGCAGTGAAATGAAAGATGGATAGACTGGTGATGTAAGGCCACCAAATTAGGCTAATAGCTCTCCGAAGGGAGCAAGGAGCCAGGGGATTAGGGCAGAGGCCACTGTGTCTTTTGACCTATTCCTTTCGTAGAGGTTGGAAGCCGGCAAAGCAAAAGTCGTCGAAGTTTCCCAGACGGGCGAACGACCGACCGGACGGAGTAGAAAATGAGTGACATTTGGGTGGTTGGAATACCAATTTTGTTAGTTGACGTCGTCAGTCCCGTCCTTCTGGCTGCGACTGCATTTGCTCTGACCGGGAACCGACCAATTGCAAATAGCATCGCGCTTATCTTGGGTCATTCAATCGCGTACTTTGTGATGGGGATGCTGATCGTCTACGGGCTTGCGGAACTGCTCAGTCCGGTAGTGGACTTTGTCGTCAAAGGGTTCGCGAATCCGACGCCTATCAATTTCGTCATTGGGTTTCTTCTCGGCTTGGTTCTTCTCAGCCTCGCTTTCCGGGTGAGCACAAGTGCCGAAATGGACAAACAATCAGCCCGTTCCGAAGTCCGCCAGCAGAAAGAAGGCGTGTTTCCATCCTTCGTAATGGGCGCAACGCTTTGTATTGTTGGTATGCCATTCGCCGTACCGTACTTCGGTTTCATCAATGAGATGTTCCGATTTAACGTGCAATCCAAACCCGTGGGTTTGCTGATCTACAATCTTTTGTATGCGCTTCCGTTTGCACTTATTCCGCTTGCATATGCTCTTGCGGGAAATTCGATTGTGGACAAGTTGAAAGCGCTAAATCGGTTTTTAAGCACCACTGCGTCGTGGTTTGTCCCGCTATTGTTCGGCATCTTGGGATTGGCGTTTGTAGTTGACGCAATCAAATACTTTTTGACTGGATCCGGTTTGGTCTGATGCCAAACATATTGCTCAGAAACGGTCTTCTGCTTCTCAGCACCTTTTTTTATGTCGAGATCTTTCTCACGAATACAAGCAGCCGAACGGGTCCGATTGGGGCACATTTTACAAGCGCTGACACTCATGCCTACGCAATCTAGGAAGGGCACACGAAAACAGGTGAAGCGTCAAGAGCCCGGTCAGCTATTACTGAAGGCGCCCCAGGTTTGCACGTCGATTGCAATTTGGGGTCTCGCATCTGCCGCGACTGCGCAAACTGTTGATCCGGATGCATCAGAAGCAGCCGCACGCGCAGCGCTTTCGGTCTTGAGCATTGCCGCAACGCCGAATGAGACACTGTCTTCGTTTTCTTTCTTAAGAGCTTCAGGTGACACCAACAGCCTTCGGTCCACTCAGCTTCGGGGTGGCTTTCATCCGCTTGAAAACGGCCTCTACTTTGAAGGACTTGTAGCTTACCAAGTCTACAACCCGGTTGCCTTCTTTCCCGAAATCGCTCCTGACGTTGATGTGGACGTCACTTGGGCAAGCGTGGCCACCACCGTTGGAATTGGCTGGGAGTTCCCATTAGGTAGTAACTGGCACCTTCGTCCTGTCGGTCATTTTTCGGTCGGTCACGTTACCGCAGATGCATCAATCATAGACTTCCCAATATTGCCTCTCAATTCAGGGACAAATGACCCAATTGATGGTGATTTGAATGCACTGGGTGTAGGTGCGTCTGTCGGACTCTATCGAGAAGCCAGCTATGGCCTTTGGCAAGCTGAATACCGGTTTCGCAAAACATTCCTTGAATTTCATCCAATTGATGAACCACAGGCTGGGGGCGCCAAAGCAAATTCCAACCAGACAACGTTTTTTTCACGTCACCGCTATCCATTGAAGAATGTGGACCTCTTCAACCTGTCGACCCAGCTCGTGCTGGATGCAGGATTGGTGTACTACCACGGGGATGCCGCTGAGGTTCTGGATACAGACTGGCTGGCAACCGCGGGCGTTGGCGTTGAGTTAGACACGAGCCGATTAGGCATCCCTGCAGTCAAAGCTGGGCGAATAATGCTGAACGGTGTTGTTGCGGAAAATTTCGACGGGTTTTCCATAGGGCTCGGTCTCAGATTTTAGTGCCGCATCCAGAGTTTTTCTGACCAAAACCAATAGTCATCGTCGAAAGGTAAGATCACTGCGGTCAAACCCTCGGTCAATCATGGATGTGTACGGTTTCACCACGCTTTGGCCTAAAAAGAAAAACTTTTGGCGGGAACTCAAATGAATGAATGAACACTCCCAACCAATATTGGATGACAGCGCCACACAGCGTGCTTTGCAAGTTACAGAGATAGAATTGGAGCGTCAGTCATGAAGACCGAAGCAGTCAGTGCCGTCGAAGTAATCAATATGCATTTGAACAGACACTACGAAGCCGATCAGCGGGCAGATGCCGTTGTCGAAATGTTGCTTGAAAATGAAATCTCCAGCGCGGATTTCTGGCCCTTGCTGCAGGGTTTGTGGGGTGGGTTCGAAAAAGTTAACCACACCATGTTTGTTCACGCAATGGACGCCGAAAAGCGAAGGTCATGTTGGATTCCAACTGCAGAATGGCATCAGCTTCCCAGACAGATCTCGGTTTTTCGCGGTCAAAGTCTCGGAAAGGAAGTCGGGTTGTCTTGGACAACAAACTTTGATGCAGCATTGGATTATGCAATTGGATGTCAAGGTTTAACAGCCAAAACTCCGATCATCCTTGAAACTAGAGTCCCCAAAAGTGCGGTGGCAATGGTCATTAAAAAAGGCGAACCAAATGAGCTTGTTCTGTGGAAAGCACCACAGATTTCGGATTGTGTAGTCACCCAAGTTTCCTCGGTTACACACTAATGAAACGGAAGCGTATCTCAAATTTGGCTCCACTCCAACGGCAACAGTCAGGAGGATGTGTCAGCCTGGTTTTGCCTTTGAAATTCGCGCGGTGTTAAACCGGTCCAACGTTTGAATGCGGTGGAGAATGCGGGCTGGTCGGCGAAACCCAGATAAAATGCAAGCTCTCCGATGCCGAACCCGTCCTTGAGATACGTCTTCGCAAGATCGCACCTGATATGACTTACAATACTACGAAAACTCACGCCCTCCTCACTGAGGCGCCGCGACAATGATCGTGTGCTGAGACCGACATTTACGGCCACTTCTTGCACACTCGGCATTTGCCCGGGCAACGCGTTCAATAGCAGTGCTTCAACCCTGCTTCGTGTACTAGGTGCACACCCGGCAGTTTCTTTCAAAAGTTTGTCGCCGTAGTCAGACAGGTGTTCTTTGAGAGCTGGATCATAAGTTGGTATCGGAAGGTCGAGAGATGATAACGTTAAGATGAGTTCCGTCTTCTCGGAATCAAAGGAAACAGTGCACCCGGCGGCTCTCTGAATATCGGGCCCTGCTGATTTGACCATATGTTGGAACCGAACCTCCAGAGGCTGGACAGGAGTATTCGTAACCACACGCATTAGCGAAAGCGCCGAGAAAACAATAAACTCGGTCCGTCGATGGAATTTGACGAGTCCGCCGTCAGTAACTTGCATCTGAAGGGAAGCACAATTTCCTGACACAACCAGACCGTATTCAATAGTATCATCAACCAACGCACCATAACACGACGCGTTTTCAATGGCTTCCCTTAGATTTCGTGAGTATTTTGCTATGTACCAGACAATGTCGCGCGGTGATTTAAATTCTAAGCCAGCCACGGTGGCAAATGCAGGGTTTTTCAACTGGTCGCAGGCTAGACGAACAAATTCACCTTCTTTGTACGGATCAATCTGATGCGTAGCCTCCTTTAGTTCACTATGTATTAGCCCAGATTCCTTCATCACATCATTGAATACGCTGGCATCCGGAGCGCGTTCTTCAAACGCCCCAGCAAAATGCCTCAGCCACGTATTGTCGACGCCCATAAGCTGTTCCAGTAAAAGGCTAAGCAGTTCTGATACAGAATTATACCAGAGTTACGAGTTTTGATAATTCAACGACAATCCATCACCAATTGCAAAACTGACACTAATAGGGCCCAGAAACGGTAACAGGCGCTTTGCTGATGCCTACTTCTTTCAAGCGCAGAGGCAGTTGCTGGCCAAGGAAGGGTGCCGGTCAAATCAACTGACAAGATCGGTATTGAAATGGTCCGAACTCTACTTACTCCGCGATCTTTCACGTTAGGCTTGGCCCCTCGAAAGGAGCGAGAATTTATCGTGACGCCACTAAGTTGAGCAGACCTTTTGAAACCGCAGAAAACCTTCGTCAAAAGAATTTCACGGGCGCAGCGAAGCATTGGACATCGTGCCGAAAAGGCTGGCGATCGTTTCACCCGCCTCAGGAGTCGCTAGAATTAAAAGATCATTCTCGACCATTGCGTCATAGGCGAGAGAATGCCGCCAGCCCGAATGAAGTACATTAACTGTTGTCGTGACGTCGTACTCGGAGATGGTCTTTATCTGCGCAGCCGAAATAATTTCAGGCGTACTATCCCCGCCACGAAAGCGTATGGCTGCGACCTCAATTGCCAAGAGTACAGTAAATGTCTCACCTTCTCGCAAATTTGCGGAAATTGAAGGAGCCATCTCTTGCGCGAGCTTGTTCAAGGACTTGATGGACCAGGAATGGTATGAAACGCCGGGCCTTCCCAAGAACGGTCTTGCTTGAACAATGCCAGCTTTCCTACCGTCTAAGTCCGCCTGAAACGCGACCTTGGCCTCTGGATGGTGTTCGAAAAGAAGTGCCCAAAGCAGGGGGTTCCCGCAGGCAAAGGATTGTCCCGCTCCGCCAAACAACAAACACACAGCCAAAAAAGCTCTCAAGACACGCTTCATTTTTATTCTCCTTTCGGAGGTTGAATACCAGAATGGTGGCTTTCTACTGTTTCGTATGATCCCAGGTCAGTTCGCCGTTCATGATCGTGTAGAGCACATCGACTTCGTGGATTGTGCTGGGGTCGATCTCGTAGAGGTTTTCGGACAATACAACGAGGTCGGCGAGTTTACCGACTTCGATACTGCCAATTTCGTGATCACGCCCCATACCGTACGCTGCGTTGATCGTGTTCGCGCGGATTGCGAGGTCAACCGGCACACGTGCTTCCTCGCCACCCAGCGGCGGTACGTCGTCGCGTCCCGGAAGTTGGCGCATCACAGCTGTCCGGATCGCCACCAACGGGCGGTATTCCGAGATATAGCCAGCGGCAGGCCAGTCCGACCCCAGGGACACGTTTCCACCCGCCTTTGCAATCGCCTTCATCGGAACATACCTTTGAATCCGCTCCTCACCGAGGCGCGACACAGAGATACTTGCTAACGATGGATCACGGCTCATCCATGCGCCGGTGGAGTCCCAAGTCACGCCAAGTTCCCCAAAACGTGGAATATCATCGGGATGAACCAGCATCGCGTGGCTGATCACATTGCGCCGATCACGTGGCGGGTTCTGCTCAATCGCCATTTCAATAGCATCTAGAACTGCCCGCACTGCGGCATCCCCAAAGCAATGGCAAACGATGTTGATGCCGGCCGCATCAGCACGCACTACAGCATCGTTCAGGATGTCATAGGGAATAATGGGGGATGGGTCAGCGTCCGGGTTGTCACTGTAGGGCTCGGTGTATAGAGCGCTATAGGCATCGTCCCCACCGTCCATGTTGATCTTCAGGCCTCGTGCGGTGACAAACTCGGAGTTGAATTGCTCTCTAATAGATTCCACCAACGGGATCGGGTCGATGTTCGGATCATTCCAATAGAAATTTCCCTGAACCCGGATAGGAAGGTCACCGGCCTCGGCCAGATCCGTCATCAATTGGAAACCTTCCTCCATGCCAAGGCCCTGAATACCATAGTCATGGGCGGTCGTAATTCCGGCAGCCGCGAACCGAGGCAACCATTCACGAACTCCAGCCTCAGTGTATTCAATATTCAGATCGATCAGCTTCGAAAGTACCTGCAACTGCGCCGGAACTTCAACAATCCAACCGGCGGGTGTGCCATCTTCGTTTCTGCGAAAGTAAGAGAATCCAGGCACCGTTTCGGGCGTGTTTTCGTCGATCCCGGCGATCTCGAAGGCTTTGGAGTTCACCCAGGCCTGATGACCATCCACACCCCAGAGGTATATTGGGCGATCGGAGTCGATCTCGTCCAGCATCTCCTTCGTGCCGTAGCCGTCTTCCCAAAGGTGAAGCCGCACCCCGTAGCCGTGGATGATTGGAAGATCCGGGTTTTCTTCGGCATAAGCCCGCACGCGCTCAAGGATACCGTCGACGTCGTCGACCTGAAGGTCCACCCCTCGCATGATTAGCGCACCTGCTGTGGGATGCATGTGCCCCTCAACAAAGCCCGGCAAGGCCATCGTGCCTTGCAGATCGATTACCTCGGTGCCAATCCCGATCACATTCGCAAGACCCGCCGCGTCGCCAACATAGACGATTTCGTTTCCTTTAATCCCGATGGCTTCGGCTACGGTTCCTGCCTCATCCATTGTGTGGATTTCGCCGTTAATAAGCGCATAGTCCGTTGTAGGGTTTAGGCGCGCAGTCTGAGCAACGGTGTTGGTTGCGAGAGAAGTTAACAAACCGATTGTTATCATCAGCCACTTCATCGCACACACTCCCAACCCAAAGAAAATACCCAATAAAGCATGAAACAAATTGTTTGCATGTCAAATAAATTTGTTCGCCTTACCGCCCAACCGCTTGTCAAAGGGTTCAGTTGCAAAACAATTTCAGAGTCACGTTCTCAGAGCGGCTCGCACGATTTTCCCAGCAATCGGTGAACTGCTATAGTGCAGATGGTACTGGCTTGAGCTAAGGCAGGCAGATGTTGCGCCCAAGTTTAATTTTCACAAATTGTGCAAGCCATGCATGCTGAGGTGAGCTAAGCCAAACAGCGCGGAGACGTCAAACGTTCTAGACAACCCCGGCCCCCGCTCCTTCCCCGCGGTCTTGCGGGAGAAGGCCCTTCGCTTTCAGGTTCGTATCCGCGCGATGCCTGTTATCGGTGGCCAGCCGCTTCCCCGCAGGTTTCTCACCTGCCCCACTTCGACAGCGTACGGTCTCGGCGGTCCCCGATCCGACGAGTGCCAGAGACGCCCGTTGGCCGGTGGGTTCCGTAGTCGCGTTTCTGCACCGAGCCAGAAGGAGCCGCGTCGGTGCGGGATGACGTTATCGGACCTGTCGATCCGCACAGGTGCTTTGGAGATCATCCGGGGCTTGATCGAACGTGTTACGATCCAACATGAACGGGATGGCGTGCAGATCGAACTGGAGGGTGCACTTTCAGCGATGATTGGTCTGGCACAGAACGACGAAAGCCGCCCTGAGGCGGCTCGTACGACACTGTGTTCGGTAAAAGTGGTTGCGGGAGTAGAAATGGTTATACCAACTAAAATCGTTTTATCATTGTATTCATCAGTGCAATCCCCTTGAAAACAATCAATACATCGAACCGAGATACTTCCACTTC
>NZ_JBQFQR010000056.1:2500-5857 GCF_056536985.1 Ruegeria sp. CH8
GGCAGCATGGGTTCCAGGATGGAAGGCGGGAAAGTATGCTTTTGGTTCAGAAACAGAGGCGGCCTTTAGTTACCAGCTGGGTCTGCCGTGAAGGACGTCTGTCTTTCTCTTTCTGGATCAAATCAAGCGCGAGAAGGGCGTTTGGTGAATGCCTTGGCAGCAAGAGGCGATGAAAGACGTGATACTCTGCGATAAGCCATGGGGAGCTGAGAATAAGCTTTGATCCATGGATTTCTGAATGGGGCAACCCACCTGAAAGCTTCATATTGTTATCTTTGATACTCAATATGGGGTTTAAACAGGTACTTAAGACCTGAATACATAGGGTTTTAAGAGCAAACCCGGGGAACTGAAACATCTAAGTACCCGGAGGAAAGGAAATCAATTGATACTCCCCTAGTAGCGGCGAGCGAACGGGGACCAGCCGAGCCAGATAAGTGACTAGAACATGTTGGGAAGCATGGCCATAGCGGGTGACAGCCCCGTATAGGAAGCTTTGATGGACGTATTAAGTAGGGCGGAACACGTGAAATTCTGTCTGAAGATCGGAGGACCACCTTCGAAGGCTAAGTACTCCTTGCTGACCGATAGCGAACCAGTACCGTGAGGGAAAGGTGAAAAGCACCCCGACGAGGGGAGTGAAACAGTACCTGAAACCGAACGCCTACAATCAGTCGGAGGCTCCTTGCGAGCTGACGGCGTACCTTTTGTATAATGGGTCATCGACTTGGTCTCACGAGCAAGCTTAAGCCGTTAGGTGTAGGCGTAGCGAAAGCGAGTCTTAATAGGGCGAATGAGTTCGTGGGATCAGACCCGAAACCGAGTGATCTAGGCATGGCCAGGTTGAAGGTAAGGTAACACTTACTGGAGGACCGAACCCACATCCGTTGAAAAGGATCGGGATGAGCTGTGCCTAGGGGTGAAAGGCCAATCAAACTCGGAGATAGCTGGTTCTCTGCGAAATCTATTTAGGTAGAGCGTCATCCGAATACCCCGGGGGGTAGAGCACTGGATGGGTAATGGGGCCCCACAGGCTTACTGATCCTAACCAAACTCCGAATACCCGGGAGTACTAGATGGCAGACACACTGCGGATGCTAACGTCCGTAGTGGAGAGGGAAACAACCCTGACCTACAGCTAAGGCCCCCAATTCATGGCTAAGTGGGAAAGCAGGTGGGACGACCAAAACAACCAGGAGGTTGGCTTAGAAGCAGCCATCCTTTAAAGATAGCGTAACAGCTCACTGGTCTAAATAAGTTGTCCTGCGGCGAAGATGTAACGGGGCTCAAGCCATGAGCCGAAGCTTAGGATGCCGTAAGGCATGGTAGCAGAGCGTAGTGTGACATAGTCTCATTCCTCCTTCACGTCTTCGGGCGTATTGGAGGAGAGAGGCTTTCGATGAAGCCGGCCTGTGAGGGATCCGGTGGAGAGATCACTAGTGAGAATGATGACATGAGTAGCGACAAAGAGTGTGAGAGACACTCTCGCCGAAAGTCCAAGGGTTCCTGCTTAAAGCTAATCTGAGCAGGGTAAGCCGGCCCCTAAGCCGAGGCCGAAAGGCGTAGGCGATGGGAACTAGGTTAATATTCCTAGGCCAGGAGGATGTGACGGATTGCAGGTGTAGTTCAACCTTATCGGATTGGTTGGGCTGCTGAGCAGTTCCTGGAAATAGCCCTCCATCAGACCGTACCCTAAACCGACACAGGTGGACTGGTAGAGCATACCAAGGCGCTTGAGAGAACGATGTTGAAGGAACTCGGCAAAATACCTCCGTAAGTTCGCGAGAAGGAGGCCCGGTTCCTAGGCAACTAGGGGCTGGGGGCACAAACCAGGGGGTGGCGACTGTTTATTAAAAACACAGGGCTCTGCGAAGTCGCAAGACGACGTATAGGGTCTGACGCCTGCCCGGTGCCTGAAGGTTAAAAGGAGAGGTGAGAGCCTTGAATTGAAGCCCAGGTAAACGGCGGCCGTAACTATAACGGTCCTAAGGTAGCGAAATTCCTTGTCGGGTAAGTTCCGACCTGCACGAATGGCGTAACGACTTCCCCGCTGTCTCCAACATCGACTCAGCGAAATTGAATTGCCTGTCAAGATGCAGGCTTCCCGCGGTTAGACGGAAAGACCCCGTGCACCTTTACTACAGCTTCGCACTGGCATCAGGATTGTGATGTGCAGGATAGGTGGTAGGCTTTGAAGCGGAAACGCAAGTATCCGTGGAGCCTCCCTTGAGATACCACCCTTCGCACTCTTGATGTCTAACCGCGGTCCGTTATCCGGATCCGGGACCCTGCGTGGCGGGTAGTTTGACTGGGGCGGTCGCCTCCTAAAGCGTAACGGAGGCGCGCGAAGGTTGGCTCAGAGCGGTCGGAAATCGCTCGTTGAGTGCAATGGCAGAAGCCAGCCTGACTGCAAGACTGACAAGTCGAGCAGAGTCGAAAGACGGCCATAGTGATCCGGTGGTCCCGAGTGGAAGGGCCATCGCTCAACGGATAAAAGGTACGCCGGGGATAACAGGCTGATACTGCCCAAGAGTCCATATCGACGGCAGTGTTTGGCACCTCGATGTCGGCTCATCTCATCCTGGGGCTGGAGCAGGTCCCAAGGGTACGGCTGTTCGCCGTTTAAAGAGGTACGTGAGCTGGGTTTAGAACGTCGTGAGACAGTTCGGTCCCTATCTGCCGTGGGTGTAGGAGACTTGAGAGGAGTTGCCCCTAGTACGAGAGGACCGGGGTGAACGATCCACTGGTGGACCAGTTGTCGTGCCAACGGCAGTGCTGGGTAGCTATGATCGGACAGGATAACCGCTGAAGGCATCTAAGCGGGAAGCCCCCCTCAAAACAAGGTCTCCCTGAGGGCCGTGGAAGACCACCACGTCAATAGGCCGGAGATGTAAGCGCAGTAATGCGTTCAGTTGACCGGTACTAATCGCCCGATAGGCTTGATTTGATCCAGTAATGGAAAGACAAAATCAAAAGCATACACTGACCTTGAGTTGGACAACACTGATTGATGTGAAACCCCGCAAGGGGTGACATAACTACCGAGTGGCAACGCGCATTTGCACGCAAATACGCTGCCTGCCACTCGTCGCGCTTTGCAAAGCAAAGCCGCGACGGGGATTTTCCTCGGTTTGGTGGTCATAGCGCAAGTGAAACACCCGGTCCCATCCCGAACCCGGAAGTTAAGCACTGCCGCGCCAATGGTACTTGGGCTTAAGCCCCGGGAGAGTAGGTCACCGCCAAACCTAGTAAAATCCCCAACCTCTCTAAACGATGATACAATAACTGACACTGACGCGGGATGGAGCAGCCCGGTAGCTCGTCAGGCTCATAACCTGAAGGTCGTAGGTTCAAATC
>NZ_JBQFQR010000057.1:0-5700 GCF_056536985.1 Ruegeria sp. CH8
CGCTGAAAACCCCGTCACAAAATGGGGCAGAACTATCTCTCAAATCACACCCTCAATCATTACAACACCCATAAACGCCGCAGTGAATTGATGGTATTGACCGCCGGTTTTCAACGGCGGTGGCTTGCGGAGTGCCACTCTTTTCTTATCATCCTGCAGACAGCCACCGGGCAACCGGCGGCGGCACCTGAAATCACGCTGTTCCGGCCGGATCTGGCGTATCGGTAACGCAGAAAGAATGGAGAAATCATGTCGGGTCATGGCTATGAATCAGGTCGTCTGAACCTGCCTTTTGTCGGCATCGCGACTTTTGGCAAAAAGCCCTATGTCGAGAACTGGGACAATATTGATGCTGATGTCGCCGTCCTGGGTGCGCCGTTTGACTTCGGGTGTCAGTATCGTTCTGGCGCCCGGTTCGGGCCGCGCGCGGTGCGCGAAGCCTCGACCCTGTTCAGCTTTGGCCATGCTGGAGCCTACGACCATGAGGACGACGCCACCTATCTGGGCAACGATGTGCGCATCGTCGATCTGGGTGATGCTGATGTCATCCACACCAAGACCGAGGAAAGCCACGACAATATCGAATACGGTGTGAAGAAGATACTGGATGCAAGTGCTCTGCCGGTGACCATTGGCGGTGACCACTCGATCAACATCCCTTGTATCCGCGCCTTTGCCGAGGATTGCGAAAAGAATGGACCCATTCACGTGGTCCAGATCGACGCGCATTTGGACTTTGTCGATGAACGCCACGGCGTCACTGAGGGTCACGGCAACCCGATGCGCCGCGCGATTGAAAAGGACTATGTGTCTGGGATGACCCAACTGGGCATCCGCAACGTGTCCTCGACCGCCAGGGAAGGTTATGAGGACGCACGAGCGCGCGGTTCGGATATCCTGTCGGTCCGGCAGGTGCGCAAGCTAGGAACGGACGGCGTTCTGGACCGCATTCCCGAAGGCGCACGCTATTACGTCACCATTGATATTGACGCCTTCTGCCCCTCGATTGCGCCGGGCACCGGAACGCCCAGCCATGGCGGGTTCCTGTATTATGACGTACTGGAAATCCTTCAGGGGCTGAGTAAGCGCGGTGATGTGGTTGGCATCGATTTGGTCGAGGTCGCCCCGGCCTATGATCAGACCGAAAGCACGCAGATTCTGGCGGCGCAGCTCCTGCTGAACTTTCTTGGCTTTATCTTCCACAACCGAAAATAGCGCCTATCCCAGATAAGCCCGCAAGCTGGGCGGCGGATTGTCGAACAGTTGCGCCGTCGCCGCAGGCGGATGCGCTTGTCCGTCGGCCACCAGTACGGTCTGGTCGGCGATACGACGGGCGTCCTGCGGGTCATGGCTGACCATCAGCAGGGTTGTTCCGGTCTCGGCCAGCAACCCTGCAACAAGGTCCAGCATTTCCGCTTTCAGCGCGGGCCCCAGCGCCGCAAAGGGTTCGTCCAGCAACAGTATGTCACGCCGTTGCACCAGAACCCGGGCCAGCGCGACCCGGCTTTGTTGTCCGCCGGACAGTTCGGCCGGTTTGCGCCCCTCAAAACCGGGCAGGCCAACGCGGGCCAACGCGGTTTTGACCTGCGCCTGCTCCTCTGCCGACAGGCGCCCATTGGGACGTTGGCCCAGGGCGACGTTCTGCTCCACCGTCAGATGCGGGAACAGGTTGCCATCCTGAAACAGCATCGCCAGCGGGCGTTTGCCCGGGGCGAGGTTGGAAATGCGTTGCCCCTGCCACAGTATTTGCCCCTGTTTGAGATCGCGAAACCCGGCGATTGCCTCAAGCAATGTGGACTTGCCCGCCCCCGAAGGGCCGACGATGGCAACACTGACCCCGGCCTCGATTGTAAAATCGGCCCGCAAGGCGAAACCACCATTTTCAATGACGCAGCGGTCAAGTTTCAGCATGCAATCGCCCTCCGCGATCCAAAAGCCAGAAAGCGCCCATTGACAGCATTAAAAGCAAAAGCGCCGCCCCGGCTGCCGCCTGCATCTGGTAAGCTCCCATCAGCCGGTAAATCTGCAGCGGCAGGGTCGCAATCTGGGGGTCCGCAAACAAAGCAATCACGCCGAGATCTCCCATCGACAGCGCGGCCGCAAGGCCTGCGGCAAAGCGGATTTGCGGACGCATTCGAGGCAGCAGAATGCGGGTGAAAAAGGTCGTTTTGTCCATGTCCAGTGACAGCGCCAGCCGCCCATGTCGGGTGACCACGTCGCGCGCGGCAGGCACCAGAATGCGCAGGGCGAAGGGCAGCGCCATGACCGCGTTCACCAGCGCCGTGACTGGCAGCGCCAGTGTGGTGGGATTGGCCACCGGACGGATCAGGATGAACAGGCCGGTCCCGATCACCAAGGGCGACGCCGCCAGCCCCAGAATGCCGCTAAGTTCGACGATCCCGTACCGACCGGTTGCAACGGCCATGGCCATGGGCAGCGCCAACACCAACAAAACAACCGTGCTGGCCGTAGCCACCAGAACCGAGGTCAGCGCGGCGCGGAGTACCTGCGTGGGCATCTCAAACAATCCAGAGAGCCCCGAAATCACCACCGCCGCCAAAGGCAGCAGCAGAAACGCAGCCGCCGCCAATATCCAGAACGTATCAAGCACGGGCGCGCCGCCGTCCCAGCGGCGGATGGCCCGGTCCAGCCCTGCCCCGAACCCATCCCCGCGCGAAAACTTCAGGGCGGCCAGTGCAGCTGCAGCCGTCAGGGCCAGTTGCAAGGCGGACAACAACGCCGCCCGGCCAAGATCGAAATCGTAGGTAAAGGATTGATAGATCGCGAGTTCAATCGTCGTTGCCCGTGGCCCTCCGCCCAGGGTCAGGGCGACTGCAAAACTGGTCAGACAGATGGCGAAGATCACGGCCAGCACACCCGGCAGGATGCGTCTAAGCATCGGCAGCTCGATAAGACGGAACATCGCCATCCCGTCACAGCCCAGCTGCGCGGCCAGTCGAAAACGTTCAGCGGGGATTTCCTGCCACGCCTGCAGGATCAACCGTGTGGCCAGCGGCAGGTTGAAGAACACATGCGCCAGTACAACACCGTGCAACCCGTAGATCCGCATCGGCGGCAGGCCGAAAAAACTCAAAAGGTCCGAAATCCACCCTGCGCGGCCAAAGACCTGCAACAACCCGAGGATCGCCACGATGACCGGCAGAATAAAGGGCGCGCCCAATAGCGCGATCAGCGCCCGTCGCCCCGGAAACCGCCGTCGGGCCAGTGCCCGCGCCACCGGAACCGCCAGCGCCGCACTGAACAGGGCCGACAAAACCGCCTGCACAAGCGTGAACCGCAGGGCGGCCCAATCCGCCGGGCCGAAACCGCCCGCCGCGTCAGCCCGCAGGGCAACAGCGGCAAGGGTCCCCAATATAAGCGCGGCCACAAAAGCCGCCGCGCCAACGCCCGGCCAGGGGCTTACTGGCTGAGCGCGCTCAGCCATTCCGCAAGCGCCTGATCCCGCACTTTGGCGGCCTCATCCGGAGAATACAGCAGGGATTTTTCCGGCTGAATCAGCGTGTCGAACCCTTCGGGCAGACCGGCTACCGGGGTCACCGCCGGATACATCCAGTTGGTAGTTGGAATGATCTGCTGGAACGCGTCCGAGACCATAAACTCAAGGAACTGATCCGCCAGTTCTGGTTGATCGGTCCCGGCCAGCTTTGCCGCAACCTCGACCTGCATATAGTGGCCTTCGTCAAAGGCGGCCGCCGCTTTGCTGGCGTCTTCCTCGGCAATCAGGTGATAGGCGGGCGATGTGGTGTAGCTGAGAACCATGTCGGCCTCACCTTCCAGAAACAGGCCATATGCCTCGGACCAGCCTTTGGTTACAGTCACGATATTGTCGGCCAGACCAGCCCAGATATCCGCCGCTTCATCGCCATAAGCCGCCTGCACCCACAAAAGCAGCCCCAGACCGGGGGTCGAGGAGCGCGGGTCCTGAATGATGATCTTGGTGTCACCCTCGGCCAGTTCGCGGAAATTCGCAGGCGCTGCTGCATCGGCGTTATGAACAAAGGCGAAATAGCCCCAGTCATAAGGCGCGAACACCTCATCCTTCCATTCGATCGGCAGCGTGTATTCGGCGCTGACCGAGCTGGGCGCAAACAGGCCGGTTTCCTTGGCCGCAGTGATCAGGTTGGTGTCCAGGCCCAGCACCACGTCGGCGTCCGAGTTTTCACCCTCCAACCGGATACGCGACAACAGTGCCGCGCCGTCCTCGACGCCGACAAGGTTCAGCTCGCAGTCACAGACCGACTCAAACGCCTCTTTCACCTGCGGGCCGGGGCCCCAGTCCGAGACAAAGCTGTCATAGGTATACACGGTCAACTGAGGTTTATCGGCCGCCATAGCCGTGGTTGCACTCAGGATTCCCGCAGCAATCATCAGATGTTTCATGTCATCCTCCATTGCGGCGAGAGGGCAAGGATGGATGAAACCGTCACCTTTCCCTCCGCCGGTTCTAGCCGGTTCAGGTTCAACGGGTTCGCCAAAGGCATCTCAGCGTGGCCACACCACGCACCCCGAGGTGAGGCCCTGACTAGGCGGGAACTAACCAAAAGACAACCCGTTTTGCAGGCATATCCAGCTAAGGACAACGACCGGGCGGTCATACTTGCACCCTTTGAAATTGCCCAGGAAGGCATGAACCGACTTACCGTCCAAGCCCGGCTACGTGCGACCAGAGCAAGGGTCACGGTCAGCGGTTAAAGAAGCAAGGTTAGTTCCACGTTGCGCTGAGGGCGTCGAATGCAGCGACAACGTTTGGTTCCATTTTTTTCGAAGCAAGCGTTACAAACCGAAGGGAAGTTTCAATTTTGACTCTATCCGATATCACAAGTCCGCGTGACTGCATTTCCTCAAGCGCTATCGATTCTCGGCACAGGCTCAGTCCAATACCCGATCGTACCATGGCCAGCATTGATGGCTCCTGATCAACAAGACAGACTGCCTGCGGCTGGCAATCAAGATCCGCGTAGATTTTCTCCAGCAGCCGGTGGTGCACAGATTTCTTCGGCGTGCCAATCCAAGGCAGAGCAGCCAGGTCCAGCCAATCCTTGCCTAAGACACGTTTCCCCCAACCTGTTGGAGCTATAACGCGGTAAGTAAATTTGGTGAGTTCCCGTTGGAAAAACACCGAGTCTGTTTGATCCTGATCGCCGGTTTCATAGCTATCAAGATCACCCAGAACAAAACCTACATCCACTTCCCCACTGATCAGGCGCCCAACGACATCACCGCTTATACCATGCACAAGCTTTGTTTGCAGGTCGGGATACCCATCCACGAGGGCCGCCAAAAAAGCGCCAAGGCGTATGAAGTTCGGATCAACAATGGTGCCAAGTCGCAGCGTGCCTCGAACATTTCCGTTCACCCGTCGCGCGGTTTGACCGAACTCTTCTATAGCTGCCTGAACTTTTTCTGCTTTGGCAACAAGGGCTTCTCCATCTCGTGTGAGCTCCACACCTTTGGGTGTGCGGCGGAACAGTTCCAACCCCGTGTCCTGCGCCAAGCGTTTCAACTGTAAACTGACTGCGGGTTGAGTGAGGTGTAGTCGCTTTGCCGCGCGCGAGATATTGCCTTCCTGGGCAACGGCGACAAAGGCGTTCAGGATACGGATATCATTGACGGGTTTCATATTAATTTTGTTTATATCAGGCGACTCGATTAGTCATTGGATTTCTATGTGCTGGATTT
>NZ_JBQFQR010000058.1:0-5277 GCF_056536985.1 Ruegeria sp. CH8
ATTTGTAACACAACTACCTTATCCTATCATATTCTCCAAGAGGAAGCCGGGAGTGATTTTAGAAATCTGTATTTTCTAAAATTGCTCCCGGAACAGTTTTGCTCTTGGAGGCAACCTCCACGCCGGGAAAAGGGTCCCGCCCCTTTTCCAGCCAGCAGGCGTGGGTGCCGGTGGATCGGCGCAGGGCAATCATGCTCCGCATGGGCTGCCCGAACAGCGCCCGTCACATTCCGGCACGTTCAAGTTCAGTATGACATTTTTCGCGCGCCTCAGCGCGCTCTGTTTCCCGCCGATTGCGCGGCGGGTGTGGCAGGGGTGCAAACTGCCGCGTTGCGGCCGGACGGTGCCCCTGCCCGGCCGTTAGGCCGCGCTCCACGTGTGGCGCAAATGTGGTCCGGCCTCTAGCCGGAGCAGAAGAAAGGGCGGCTTACGCCGCCCTACCCTCTCGTCATTCGGTGACGGGCTCGTCATCGGTGCGCTTCGGGAAGGCTACCATCTCAATGCCGGGGAACATGCTGTGCTTGACCTGGATTGAGGTGATGTTGCCTGTCTCATCGGTATTGACGAAGAGAACGCCGCACCGATCCCAGAAGTTTTTGCCTTCTTTTTCGCCAGTCTTGACGTTCAGTTTCAGAGTTTGAGTTGCCATTGTTTGATCCTCGCTATGGCGTGTTTCGATGAACATGGGAAAAGCGGGCATCAAGGGGACGTCAGCAGGGAATTTGGTCCGCGCGGAATGCGCCGCAGGCGCAGGGAAAATTCCCTGTTGAAGCGCGGCGCCCGGGCCGGGCGGCGCGCGTCTTCCCCGACTGCCCGCTTATGTTCATCCCTTCAGAAACACAGCAGCCGAGAATCATCTCCGGCAACGGGTTTGAACCTGTCAGGCCAGGTGAAGGGCAAGAACTCTGGGACCGCTGCGCGCAGGTCATCTGAACAAAGCGATGCGATTTGTGCCTGCAATATCACCTCGGTCCATAACAGGCGCAGTGCTCAGTTCAGGGTGCGGGTGGCCTTTCTGCGTCAAAGTGACCCTCGCGGCAAAGAGTGGAAGATCACCGGCGGTGCAAGCCGTGCGTTCCAATTGGCGGAGGCCAAGGACCGGACGGTCCGGCCCTGATCCACGCAAGCGTGGATCAGGTGATCAGCCGGACTCAACTTAAAATGGCGGAGTCTGACTAATGACCGCCGCTAGATCTCTAAGTTGAACTTTGCTGCCCGAGCCATACCAAAGGTCGGTTAATTGGGCGCAAGGGTTGCTCACGCATCCAAACAAAAGATCATTCCGTTTTTCGAACCCCCGCTCCAATCAGAACAGGCATGACCTGCTCATTAGATTTGAACTCGAATATACGCTCGACCCGAATTGAACCAAGCCTTGCCGCCTCAAGCGCGGCCTTCATTTGATTCAGCGTCAATCCGAAACCGTCATCATCTGACGCTTGCCAATCCCACTGCACGAAATGCCCTCCCTTGTTGAGCAAACCCGCCAATACTGCAACGGCGCCACTGTAATCCGGAAGAAAGGCGCAAACGGAAGAGGCGCAGATCAAATCGAAACCTGAAAACCCATTCGCTACTTTCGGAACATCTCCAGCCAGAATATCTCCATGAACTGCTCTAACATTGTGCAACTGCTTTGCCTGCAGGACGGCAATCATATTCTCCGAGGTATCAACCGCGACAACTTCCTCCACATGCGGCGCAATTTTCTCCGCCAGCAATCCGGTGCCGCATCCAAAGTCGAGCACGCGTTTCGATTGCCAATCCTTCCCACAAATATCCAGGTGTTCGTCCAGCGTGGTGAAAGCGCGATCCGCATAGCGTCTGACGTCGCTGTTGTCGTCCCATCCATCCGCATAGTCGTTCCAGTCATCAGTCATGTTGCTTGCGTTTCCTTGTGGGTTTGCATCGGCTCCAACACATCTGCGCTGAGGCAGACGCATCGATACGAACGCGCGACATTGGCTAGGTTGGCGACAACAGTCAACATGCGTTTGGAACGGCATATGGAGGGAATAGAGGCGACCTCGGCAAGCCTCTGCCGACGATCTTGCACACAAGAAAGAGGCCCACCGAAGCGGGCCACAAGTTTAACTAAAGGAAAGTCTGGAGGTATTGAAACCAGGCTAACGCTTGCGCGCGCGATCGACAACACCGTCGGCGGTGATCGTGGCAATGCGATCCTCGGTGCGGCGGGTCATTTCCACCCCGTCACCCGTCATATGAGCCTCGGCAAATTCGGTGAACTTGAAGATGCTGCCATCTGCTTCCACATGGGTTTCATCTTCCGCCGAGCGGCGTTTCACCGATCCGTCATGGCGGACTTCAATAATCGTGTTGTCGGCCATTCGAACCGTCACGGAATGCTCATCCACGGCCACACCCTGCCACCACATATCCGCATCGCGGCGCACAACAATCCGGTTTGGATGCAGTTTGATCTGCACATCTTGTGCGGCCTCTGGATCAGCGGCTTTGACGACAACAATCGCTTCCTGTGCGCTGGGGTCACTATGGATCGAGGCGCTTCCGTTTTTTGGCGGCCAGAGCTTTGGCTGTTCGCGCGGCTTGCCCTTCTGATCTGTATGAAACCCGACAAACATCTGCGCGGATTTCCAAACGCGGCGGGCCGCTTTCTCGAGCTTGTTCGATGAGGTGTCCATGGGTCTTTCCAAATCCGTTCTGATCAGGTGATCGCTTTTGAAAATGAGCCGGGTCACCGGCCTCTGATAGCTATGCGCGACGGAGTGTTCGCGCAATGCCACTTTGAGTTTTCATCATTGAGGCTAACACAGCCAGAGATTGATAGGCAGGGCGCGATGCGCCCTGCTTTGCTGGTTCATAGGCAATCCGGCACCCAGGCATCGATCTTCGCTTTCTGTGCCTCTGACACGCCCAGTGCGGCCTGATGCTCTTTGTCATTGAAGAGCTTGTGCATCGCCTCGTTCTTCGCGCCCTTCTTGGATTTCGCGAAGGCTTTGAACATGTCCGTGTCACCATGCAGGTCCAGCAGGTGTTTGTAGAGATCATCCAGCTGCCAGCCTTTCAACCGTTTGAAGCAGTTCTCAGCCGACGGGGTCCAGATCGCGCGCATGTCTGCGCCAATCTCAGCCTCGATCTCCGCCATGAACTCCGGGCGTTGAGTCAGAAACCGCCGCGCCAGAAAACCTGTAATCTCTCCGTTGCGGGTCTTCTTGCCCAGATCGCGAAACGCTTTGAAGGCCTCCACGCTGCCTTGTGCGGCCATCTCCTGGAACTGATCATTGGCTGCCTCTGCTGCCTCATCCCGTTCCCCGCCAAGACGCGGGTCGAGGATGAACTGGTCGTCAATCTCAGGCGTGTTCCGCTCGGCACCGCCATAGCCAAACCCAAACAGGGTGCTGGTCAGACCGGAGGCCGGGGTTGCGGTGAAGGCAAACAGGCTCAACACGTAATCAGGCTTTTCCAGCAGAGCCGTTTGAACCGCCGCCAACCGGATCGCCACCATGTCGTCGATGAACTTCTGCGAAAAGGCCGGTTTTGGTTTCTCCTTGGCCTCTGGCTCATTGACCGGGGCCAGAACACCTGCCTCAATGGCGGCCTGCACATGTTCTCCCGCGACATAGGCCGAGGATGTTTTGATCTCGCCGCTATTGCCGACATAGACAAACACACCGGACAGTATGCGCTGATCGTCGGAATAAAACGGCGCGGCATACTCCTCGAGCGCGGCCAGTTCCTTTTCGCCATCCTCATCCAGAGCCTCAGCCTCATAGAGTTCGGTCAGTTCGTCATACCGCTCGGCCTGTTCTTCGGTGAACTCCCGGCTCACCATCTCCAGACGGTGCATGCCTTCGATGCCCAAGAACCCATAGGGAATGTAGCTGTCTTCATGGGTGTCCACCCAGTCCCAGCCTTCCGCTTCGCGTAGCTTTGCTGCTTCTGCTGCCAGCTTTTCAGCAAAGAGACGATCCAGTAGCGCGCCTTCATTGAACAGGGTTTCATCGGCAAAGAGATCAGCGGTGACGGTGCCGCTTGCTTCAACAAAGGCCTCCCGCCCCACAAACACGGCCTTGCGGTTGGTGCTGCTGACAGCCTTCGACGTCAGGGCCTGCTTGACATCATGCTCACTAAACCACCGGCACTCTTTGGCCTGTTCCAGCACCTCCAGAATTTTCTCTTCTTCGGTGCTGACGGTCATGGCCTTGGCCAGACCCATGCTGATTTCACCCGCTTTGAGCGCGTCCAGAACTGCAGCGGGCAGTCCCGCCAGTGCGAGGCGGCGACGCACATGGGCTTCGGTCACGCCAAACGCATTGCTGATCTTGGCAACAGACAGGGATTTCTCCGCCATCTTGCCATAGGCGCGGACCTCATCCACCGGGTCCAGTTCCTCACGGGCGGTGTTTTCCGCATTGGCCCATTGCTCGGCCACAAAGGGGTTGTCTGTAACTTTCACCGGAACCTGTCCCAGATCAGCGCGCTCGGTCACGGCGATGTTCAGGGCTCGCAGGCGGCGGCCACCGGCGACGATGGCGACCTTTCCATCCGCATCGCGCAGACCGCTGAGGTTCTGGATCAGGCCACACATCACCAGACTGTCGGCCAAGAGGTCGATCCCTTCCTCGGCAACTTCCTGTCGTGGGTTCAGATCGGACAGGTAGAGATCGGACAGGGCGATGGTTTCGATGGTTTCCGGTGCGGTGAATGTTTCGACTTTGCTCATGGGGCAAATCCTTGTTTGGGTGTTTCGTTTCGTGTTAAGGGTGCCCTACCCCTCTTGGGGGGTAGAGCGAGGCCGCTTAAACGGCTGCGTTTTGGATCAGGAAGCGGCGTCCGATGTCGAAGTCATCGCCCTTCCTGATTGGCGCCCACGCTTCCGCGATACGCTGCTGCAAGATTTCATTGCTCAAGGTGTTCACCTCCTTTCTGATTTGGGATTGGGATCAATATTCGCTGGGGCACATGATGGTTAGGACGCGCCGCGTCACAGCTGGATCAAACGGGCGCTCGGACCCGTATGTATAATCCGTGTCGTACAGATCGATTTTCCAGAACAGCTTCTGGCCGTTGATTGTCACCGTTCCGAATGTGTGATCGCCGTAGGGGTCATTGCCCTCGTCAAACTGGTCATCCGATGCCACTGCAGCCAGAGCCGCAGTCTGAAACTCTACCCCTTCGCCTGACACCCCCGGCGTGACAAAAACCTGACCCTGAATGTCTTTGGACTGCATTTCAATCGCTGCACTCGGATCAATCAGGGTTTTCCGAAACAGGTCATTCTGGGCCGCAATCTCT
>NZ_JBQFQR010000059.1:0-5043 GCF_056536985.1 Ruegeria sp. CH8
GCCCAGGCAAAGTGATCGCAGCGACCAAAGATGAAGTATGGAAACTCATGGAACTCCACGCGGTGGTCGCTCATGGAGAGGACCCCAGCTCGTGGGATGCCGACACTCGGGCATATCTGGGAACATTGATAAAACCAGCATGATCAAATCAGTTAAGCTTCGAACCCAATGATATTTCGGTTTGGATCGCTTGGCGACGAATGGCGGCTTTATTGCGAGGACCGGCTTGGGCTGCCAACCAGCTAATCATGTAAGCTGTAGGGATAGGTAGCTCTGTGCCCTGAGGAGACATGGTTAACCTTCTGGTTGATTGGTGAAAAGCAGCCTTTCTGCTAAAATGCCTCCGTGGAAAATGTGGGATGGGAGGAGAAATCATGTCTTGGAATGTTTCAGGGGAACTCGTCGAAACCTGCAATTGCAACATGCTTTGCCCATGCTGGTTCGGACAAGCTGACCTTATGCTCTTGGACCAAGGGTATTGTGCGACGTCCCTGTTGATACGCATTAGCGAGGGCTCTCATGAAGGCGTGGACCTTTCTGGCCAAAACGCGATTGTCTCATTGCATTTCCCCGGGCCGACACTGTTCGACGCCAACGGCACCGGGCGAGTGTACATTGACGAAAACGCCAGCGATGCGCAGGCGGCGGCATTGGAGACTATCTTGCAGGGTGCGTCCGGCGGCGGCATGGAGGTGCCGGCAAGCCTGTTGTCGACCTGGCTTCCGACCAAACGCGCCGGGATCAGCGTGACCGAGGCCGATGGCGAAATAACTGCAAGCGTGGCCGGTGTGGGCGAGATGAAATCCCGTCGACTGGTCAATGACCTCGGCAACAAGATGAAACTGCAGAACGCCGCGTTCAGCCTCGCCTTCGGGCATGAGGGGCATGAAGGTGATCTGGCCCCCAGTGAAGGAACCACTTGGAACGACGCGGATATGCCCGTGACCTGGACGGGCCGGTCGGGTGTGGTCGGACAAGTCGCTTGGGCCGGCTGAGGCCGGGCCGGATCTTTAGGCCATCATAATGAATGCTGTAGGGGTCGCACGACGAGATCGGGCGCTGGTGCTGGCAGCGCTAGTCGCGCTCACGGCGCTGGCGTGGGCCTATACAATTTACCTCGGGCTTGTTTCGTCCTCGATGACGATGGTTGGCGACATGGCCATGCCGATGATGATGCAGTGGTCAGTCGCGGATTTTGTCTTCATGCTTATCATGTGGGCGGTGATGATGTTCGCGATGATGCTGCCTTCGGTTACACCCGCCGTAATGATCTACGAGCGGGTCCGCGCGAAGCGGGAGGCGGTAGGGCGACCCTTCGTGCCAACGGGCAGCTTCGTGGCGGGGTATCTGTTGGTTTGGCTGGGGTTCTCGCTGGCGGCGACTGTATTGAATTGGTGGCTGCACACCGGTGGCGCGCTTTCCTCAATGATGGGGAGGGTTGCGCCGACTGTGGGCGGCGTGATGTTGATACTTGCCGGGTTGTTCCAATGGACGCCGCTCAAGAACGCTTGCCTAGAGCATTGCCGCTCGCCCATGAGTTTTTTGATGGCTCATTGGCACGAGGGAACCCTGGGTGCCGCGAAGATGGGGCTTCACCATGGGGCCTACTGTCTTGGCTGCTGCTGGATGCTGATGGTGCTGTTGTTTGTGTTGGGCGTCATGAACCTGCCGTGGGTTGCCGTACTTACAATCGTAGTGTTGGCAGAAAAGACGTTGCCATTCGGGCGGTTTCTGAGCCGCGGATTGGGCGTGGTTTTGATTGTCTGGGGCGGGTGGCTGATCATGCTCGCCTGAGGAAACGTTGGTGCATTCACAGGCTGAATAAATGCCACCGCAGAGCAATTTTCAACACGTCACCGGACAAGCAATTTCTGCGGGAGTTTAAGTTCCGCTCCGAACCCTAAGCGGAAATAGGGGAACTGGTGTGCTAAACTGTTGCAAGACCATTCAGATTTTCTGGAGTTGGCAATGGCTCACATCGATCACCTAAAATCGATATGCGAACTTGAAGGGATTCAAGTCGTCGATGTTGGTGCGGGTGACGGCGTCTATTCGCGAGACTTGTACGCTGCAGGGGCCAAAGTCACCGCAATAGAAATAGATCCGGACAAAGTTGCGAAGGCCAAAGAAGATCTTCCAAAAAACATCGACGTTAGGCTTGGGGCTGCCGAAGACTTACCTCTCGACTCCGGCTCGCAGGACTTAGCGTGTTTGTTCTTCTCACTTCATCACGTTCCAGTGGAGGCTCAGAACACTGCGTTCACTGAAATTCGCCGCGTTCTTGGAAGCAGTGGGCGGTTGCACATAGTGGAGCCCTATCCTTATGGGACAATGTTTGACGTTGTACGATTGGTGGAAGACGAAACCCTCGTTCGAACGCATTCTCACGAAACACTTAACCACTTGGACGGAGTAGACGGATTTCGGTTGGAAAACAAAAAAGAGTACGTCCTTACTCGTGAATATCCGACTTTCGAAGCGTTCCTGGAAAAGATTGTTTGGCCGGATCCAGATCGTTCTAGAGCTTATGAAAAGGTTTCTTCCGACGTGGAAGACGCATTCAACCGGTCGGTCGAAACCCTTGATGGGAAGATCTTTTTACACCAGCCCTGCGCCGCATACCACTTTATCGTTTCCTGTTAACGGCTGCCATACCGCGAGATCCAGCTCCGTATGGCAATTGTGCCCACATAGCGATCCTTGGAGATTATTCGATGAAATCATGGACGCGGCCTTGGGTTCGGCAAAGCAATTGGCCAGTAACCTCCGGTAAGCGGCTACAACTAGCCCAATGCAGACTAGAACTCGTCCTAATCTTAGTTTTTTAAGAAGTTTCAGTAAGGTTCGCGCGAGTGTCGTTGATATAACGCGACAACAAACTTCCGAATGGCTCACTTGGTCAACCGATCTTCCGAGTATACATTCCGGTCGATGATCGCGACTATGTCGCTGCCGCTATCCTCTAAGCCAAGTCTTTCGCACAACCGTGCTGATGCAACGTTGCCCGGGGCAATGCCTGTCTTGAACCCAGTTGCGCCAAGCTTTTCATGAGAGTGTATCATAGCTTTGGCCCCCAAGACTTTCGCTACACCTTCACCCATACGTTCAGGCTTGGTCGAAAGTTGCCCCCATTGAGCGCGACGATGCAGCCTACTGCTGGGCGGATGGCACAGAACTGAGCCTGCGGTTGCAACGGGGGCACCTGAGCTGTCAAAGACGACCATCGCAAATCCGGGGCGAGACAATCCTCGCATAACCGGCCCTATTGGCGGCAGAACACCGTGGCTCATCGCGACTTCTGCGAAAGCTTCAAGCCATTCTGGCGGAGAGTCTCGATCAATCACACGTACGGTCAAATCCTCGGGCAACGCCCGTGTGGCAATTATTTTCCTAGCAATGTCAACACAGTTCAGTCCGCCAAGATAACAAGCTATTGTGTCGGTTTTTAATCCCTGACTTTCAATGACTTCTCGCGTCTTTGCCACCTCCTGACGCGGTATGCTTTCTATCGCCGTGATGCCAAGTATTTGGGCCATTGCAACGGCATCATCCAAAGCCCCGTTGTACTCGTTGACAATTTGAATACCGCGCCCATGGCTACAAAATCGAGGGTCATCACCCAATAGCTGGATAAGGTGCTCACCCATGGTCGACATGCGTCGCTGTGCATCACTTCCAAATACTTCCATGGGTTATCCTTTGGGCCGCCGCAAAGTGGTTCGCCGATGATCGTTTGATATGAGTTGCGTCGTCAAGCGCACGTCAGACGCGAGACCGCGACGAAAAGAGAGTTATTGGTCGAGGGTGAACGTCAACCATGTCCGCAGTACGGTTACTCACGACGATTCGACGAATGACCGCACCGAGCCCAAAGTTTCACTAGTCGGTACGCAGTTTTGAGAGCATGGGGCAAGAGACATTCCCGCTGTCGCAGTTGGCTGTGAGTTCGTTCAGCGCTGCCTCCAATCGCTTCAGCTCGTTTATCTTTTCACGCACATTGAAGATATGAAGCTCAGCCAGTTCTTTTACAGATCGGCAATCTTCTCCGTCGCCTTCGGACAGGCTGAGAAGCGTCTTTGTATCGGCTAGTGGAAAGCCCAAATCACGGCATTTTTTCAGGAAACGAAGCCTTCCAACATCGTGCGCTGAGTACATCCGCCGGTTATTCGGTGCCCGTTCTGGTTTGGGCACGATCCCTTCGCGTTCATAGTAGCGGATCGTTTCAATGCCGACACCGCTTTGCCGGGATGCTTCCCCAATCGCAAACATGTGAGTTTTCCCGTCTTGATCCTGTAGCGACTACAGAAGTTATACGAGAGGCTGACACTTCGACAACTCCAACTAGTCAAGGGAATGAAATGCAAAAGTACCTTAGCGTTAGTTATCTGGGATCACTGTCAGCACTCGGCGTCGCGATTTGCTGTGTATTGCCCATGACAATGATGTTACTGGGACTAGGAGGCAGTTGGCTGGCCATTTTCGGAAAGATCGCGGCGGCAAGCTACTACGTATTGGCGATTTCGACGGCGCTTGTCGCCATTTCGTGGCTAGTATCTTATCAGCTCGGTTCCCTAACAAAATTGAAATGGTGGCTTTCGGGGACGACCGCAATCACCGCGTTAGCTTGGGTCGTCGCCTTTAACGAGGCCCGGATCAACGATTACCTGATAATGCAGATGTGAAACAATGACAGAGCAAACTGCAGTGCTTGAAAGCACCCTAACGTGCCCGAAATGCGGTCACAGCGAAACCGAAATAATGCCGACGGATGCTTGCCAGTGGTTCTATGAATGCAAGTCTTGCGCAGCGGTCTTGAAGCCGTTGGAAGGGGACTGTTGTGTCTACTGCTCCTATGCCACGGTGCCTTGCCCGCCGATCCAGAATGGCGATAGTTGTTGCGGATGACAAAGTCTGCTTTGTCCGCTGCGCAGTCATTTCACGAATGACCGAACCGAGCCCATAGCTGCCATTTCGACTTTTAATTCCAAAGTGCATTTTTATGTCTTTGGCCTCACTTCACCGGATTGTCAGAGGCCCTGCGAA
>NZ_JBQFQR010000060.1:0-4456 GCF_056536985.1 Ruegeria sp. CH8
GAAAGGTTAGACCCATGACTGAAGTAAAGCGCACGCCTTTGTATGACTTGCATGTTGAGTTGGGTGGCAAGATGGTTGATTTTGCTGGTTGGGAGATGCCTGTTCAGTATCCTTTGGGGATTATGGGTGAGCATAAGCAGTGTCGTGAGAAGGCGGCGGTGTTTGATGTGTCTCATATGGGTCAGGTGATCCTGCGGGGTGAGAATGTGGGTGAGAAGCTTGAGGGGATCTGCCCGCAGGCTTACGCGACGCTGAAGGAAGGCAAGGCGCGGTACGGGTTTTTTACCAATGCCGAAGGCGGGATCATGGACGATTTGATCGTGTCGAATGCGGGGGATCACTATTTTGTAGTGGTGAACGCGGCGCTGCGACATCAGGACATTCCGCATATGCAGGCCAATCTGGACGGGGTCGAAGTGACCGAGATCTTCGACCGGGCGCTGGTCGCTGTCCAAGGCCCCAAGGCCGAGGATGTGGTGGGCGAGCTGTGCCCTGCCGCCCGCGAGTTGACCTTCATGGAAACCACCGTGGCCGAGATCATGGGCACCGAATGCCGCATCTCGCGTCTGGGTTACACCGGCGAGGACGGGTACGAGATCTCGATCCCCGAGGACAAGGCCGTCGAGATCACCAAGGCTTTCCTGGCGCATGAGGATTGCGAGCCGGCTGGTCTGGGCGCGCGCGACAGCCTGCGGCTGGAGGCGGGGCTGTGCCTTTATGGCAATGACATCGACCAGACGACCTCTCCGATTGAAGCCTCATTGGGCTGGGCGATCCAGAAGCGCCGCAAGGAAGAGGGCGGCTTTCCGGGTGCCGAGCGTATCCAGCGTGAACTGGCCGACGGCCCCGCGCGCAAGCTGGTGGGCATCAAGCCCGAAGGCCGCGCCCCCGCGCGTCAGGGCGTCGAGGTGCAGTGCCTTGAAGGCAATACGATTGGTCAGATCACCTCGGGCAGCTTTGGCCCCACGGTCGGTGGCCCGGTGGCGATGGGTTACGTGTCCGCAGGCCATGCCGAGCCGGGCGAGACGGTCAACCTGATCATCCGGGGCAAGGCGCAACCGGCGCAGATCGTGGCGCTGCCCTTCGTCAAACAGAATTACAAGCGTTGAAGTCAGGAGAGAGACACCATGGCAACCTATTATTCCGAAGAGCATGAATGGCTGACTGTTGAGGGCGACACCGCCACGCTGGGCATCACTGCCCATGCCGCCGAGCAGCTGGGCGAGGTGGTCTTTGTCGAACAGCAGGACGTGGGCGAGGAATTTGCCAAGGACGGTGAGATCGGCGTGATCGAATCCGTCAAGGCCGCGTCCGAACTGTATGCGCCGGTCGATGGCGAGATCACCGAGGTCAACGAGACGCTGGCCGACAATCCCGGCGCGCTGAACGAAGACCCCGAGGGCAACGCCTGGATCTACAAGATCAAGATCGCGGACGCGTCGCAGCTGGAAGATCTGATGGACGAGGCGGGCTACAAGGCCTTTATCGGCTGAGCCTCTGCCGGGGTCCTGATCCGGGACCCCACCCGTTCGGGCCGACTCGGCCCGCATTCTACCGGAGGTCCTCGCGGCCTCCGCCCGACCTGACTTATTCATAGGAGCGCTGCAATGGCCTTCAAACTGACCGACTACGAAGCCTATGACTTTGCCAATCGCCGCCATATCGGGCCCAGCCCGACCGAGATGCGCGACATGCTCAAGGTGATCGGCTTCAAGACGCTGGACGAGCTGATCGACGCCACCGTTCCGCCTGCGATCCGCCAGAAAGAGCCGCTGGACTGGGGCCCGGCGATGACCGAGCGCGATGCGCTGTTCCACATGCGGCAGGTGGCGGGCAAGAACAAGGTTCTGACCTCGCTGATCGGTCAGGGCTATTACGGCACCACCACCCCGGCGCCGATCCTGCGCAACATCCTGGAAAACCCGGCCTGGTACACCGCCTATACGCCGTACCAGCCCGAGATCAGTCAGGGTCGTCTTGAGGCGCTGTTGAACTTCCAGACCATGGTCAGCGACCTGACCGGGTTGGACGTGGCCAACGCCTCGCTGCTCGACGAAGCCACAGCGGCGGCCGAAGCGATGGCAATGGCCAAGCGCGGCGGCCGGTCCAAGGCTAACAACGCGGCCTTCTTTGTCGACCGCAACTGCCACCCGCAGACCATCGCGGTGATCAAAACCCGCGCCGAGCCTCTGGGCATCGATGTGCAGGTCGGGGACCCCGATGCGCTGGACGCGGGCGCGGTGTTTGGCGCGATCTTCCAGTATCCCGGCACCCACGGCCATGTGCGCGACTACACCAATGAGATCGCGGCGCTGCACGAACACAAAGCCATCGCCATTGTTGCCGCCGACATCCTGTCGCTGGCGCTGCTGAAGTCACCCGGTGAGATGGGCGCGGATATCGCCATCGGCTCGACCCAGCGCTTTGGCGTGCCGATGGGCTATGGCGGCCCGCACGCCGCTTACATGGCGACCACCGACAAGCTGAAGCGGTCGATGCCCGGCCGGATCATCGGTGTCAGCATCGACAGCCGCGGCAACAAGGCCTACCGCCTGTCGCTGCAGACCCGTGAACAGCATATCCGGCGTGAGAAGGCGAACTCGAACGTCTGCACCGCGCAGGCGCTGCTGGCCGTCATTGCCTCGATGTATGCGGTCTATCACGGCCCCGATGGCATCAAGGCCATCGCGCAATCGGTGCATCGCAAGACCTCGCGTCTGGCGGCCGGTCTGGAAGAGGCGGGCTTCTCGGTCGAACCAGAGGTGTTCTTCGACACCCTCACGGTCGAGGTCGGCCATCTGCAGAAGACGGTCATGGAGGCCGCTGTGGCCCGTGGCGTCAACCTGCGCAAGGTCGGCGACACGAAAGTGGGGATCAGCCTGGACGAACAGACACGCCCCGAGACCATCGAGGCCGTCTGGGGCGCCTTCGGCATCGACCGCACCGATGACAGCTCGAACAAGCAATACCGCCTGCCGGATTATGCGTTGCGCGAGACGCCCTATCTGACCCACCCGATCTTCCACCAGAACCGGGCCGAGGCCGAGATCACCCGCTATATGCGCCGTCTGGCCGACCGCGACCTGGCGCTGGACCGGGCAATGATCCCGCTGGGGTCCTGCACCATGAAGCTGAACGCCACGATCGAGATGATCCCGGTCACCTGGCCCGAGTTTGGCAACCTGCACCCGTTCTGCCCCGAAGATCAGGCGCAGGGCTATCACGAGATGATCGCCGACCTGAACGACAAGCTGTGCCAAATCACCGGCTATGACGCGATCTCCCAGCAGCCCAACTCGGGCGCGCAGGGTGAGTACGCAGGCCTGCTGACCATCCGCAACTATCACTTCGCCCGTGGCGAAGGGCAGCGCAATGTCTGCCTGATCCCGACCTCGGCGCACGGGACCAACCCGGCCTCGGCGCAGATGGTGGGCTGGCAGGTGGTGCCGGTGCAATCGGATGAGAACGGCAATATCGATCTGGCCGATTTCCGCGCCAAGGCGGAAAAGCATTCGGATCATCTGGCCGGTTGCATGATCACCTATCCGTCCACCCATGGCGTGTTCGAGACCACCGTGCAGGAGGTCTGCCAGATCACCCATGACCACGGCGGTCAGGTCTATATCGACGGCGCCAACATGAACGCCATGGTCGGTCTGTCGCGTCCGGGTGACATTGGCGGTGACGTCAGCCACCTGAACCTGCACAAGACCTTCTGCATCCCGCATGGCGGCGGTGGCCCCGGCATGGGTCCGATTGGCGTCAAGGCGCATCTTGAGGAACACCTGCCCGGTCACCCGGAATACGGCACCGCCGTGGGTCCGGTCTCGGCGGCGCCGTTTGGCTCTCCGTCGATCCTGCCGGTCAGCTGGGCCTATGTGCTGCTGATGGGTGGTGCGGGTCTGACGCAGGCGACGAAAGTGGCGATCCTGAACGCCAACTACATCGCCGCACGTCTGAGCGAGGCCTATCCGATCCTCTACACCTCGGAAACGGGTCGGGTGGCGCATGAATGCATCCTCGACACCCGCCCGCTGGCGGATGAGGGCAATGTCAGTGTCGACGACATCGCCAAACGTCTGGTCGATAGCGGCTTCCACGCCCCGACGATGAGCTGGCCGGTGGCAGGCACCCTGATGGTGGAGCCCACGGAATCGGAACCCATGGCCGAGCTCGACCGCTTCTGCGACGCCATGCTCTCGATCCGGGCGGAAGCACAGGACATCATCGACGGCAAGATCGACGCGGAAAACAACCCGCTGAAAAACGCCCCCCACACGGTGCGCGATCTGGTCGGCGACTGGGACCGCCCCTACACCCGCGAGCAAGCCTGCTTCCCGCCGGGCTCCATGGGCGTCGACAAATACTGGTCTCCCGTCAACCGCGTCGACAACGCATTCGGAGACCGAAACCTCGTCTGCACATGCCCCCCAATGGACGCATACAAAGACGCAGC
>NZ_JBQFQR010000061.1:0-4286 GCF_056536985.1 Ruegeria sp. CH8
CCCTGATTATTATGAGTGTATTGATTTTGGGTTTGTCAGAGGGGTTGATTGAAGGATTTGGCGGCGAATTGGCGAGGGACGTTGTTTGGAAAAGCCGTTAATCAAGCGCCGGAATAAAGTGGTCATCTGACGTGAAGATTCGAGCGGTATCGGCAAGGCGGAAAGGTCTGGTGGCCTTGGTGTGCGCGGTTGCGACAGGCATGGCGCAGGCGCAGTCTGTGTCGACCTATGGCACCCCCGGCCTGCTCGAGACCCCGACCGCCGAGATGTTCGAGGATGGCACGCTGGTCTTCACCGGTGCCGGGCTGCGCAATACCGGGCGGGCGACGATGACCTTTCAGATGCTGCCCTGGGTGCATGGCAGTTTTCGCTATGCGGTGATCGACAAGCTGGATGGCCCCGATACCACGCGCTATGACCGCAGCTTTGACCTGCACTTCCGGCTGCGCGAAGAAAGCAGGCACGGGCCGGCCATCGTGATGGGGCTGCGCGATTTCGGCGGCACCGGCATCTATGCTGCGGAATATGTCGTGGCGACCAAGACCTTTCAGGATCGGTTCAAGCTGACCGGCGGCATCGGCTGGGGGCGCATGGCGGGGCGCGGCGCATTCTCGAACCCGCTGGGCGTATTCGGCAGCCGGTTCGATACCCGGCCCGCTTCGAACTCGAACGGTCAGGGCGGTGAAGTGGAGTTCGGCAACTGGTTTCGCGGCGACGCGGCCCTGTTTGGCGGTGCCAGCTGGCAATATAATGACCGGCTGACCTTTCTGGCCGAGTATTCGCCGGATCTTTATACCCGGGAAGCCACCAATGACAGTCTCAGGATCAAATCGCCAATCAATGTCGGGCTGCAATACCGGTTCAAAAACGGGTCGCAACTGACCACATCCTATCTCTATGGCACCACGCTGGGGCTGACCTACAGCTATTTCATCGACCCGCGCAAAGCGGTGACACCGGGCGGACAAGGCGCTGCGCCGCCGCCCCTGCGGCCCGAATCCCAGGTCGCCGCCGCCACCGCGGACCGCGCGCCCGGCGATATCCGGGCGCAGTTGCAGACCGCGCTGGCACAGGAAGGGCTGCGGCTGGTCTACCTGTCCGAGACCGGCGACACCGTCCGGGTCGGGGTCGAGAACAATCGCTATGGCCAAGCTGCCCAGGCGCTGGGGCGCACCGCCCGGGTGCTGGCCAATGAAGAACCGCCGCAGGCGGAACATTTCGACATCGCGCTGATGTCGAACGGGGTGCCGCTGAGCGCGGTGCGGATCAACCGCGGCGATCTCTATGAGCTGGAGCACGACCCCGACAATGCCTGGCGCAGCTTTGCCCGGGCTCAGATCTCGGACACGATCCCGCTGGTGCAGGGCGGTATCCTCAGCGATGCCTATCCGCATTTTTCCTACCGGTTCGGGCCTTATCTGAACTTTTCCTTCTTCGACCCCGACGAGCCGCTGCGCTATGAACTGGGGGCGGCGCTGGGGCTGGACTACACGCTCTTGCCCGGCTTTACCCTGTCGACCGAACTGCGTCAGCCGATCCTCAGCACGCTGGACGACAGCACCCGGATCTCGGATTCGACCCTGCCGCATGTGCGCTCGGACTGGGCGATCTATGCCCGCGAATCCAACCTGCGCGTCGAGCATATGACCGCCGAGTACATGTGGCGGCCGGGCACAGACCTCTATGCCCGCACCACGCTGGGCTATCTGGAAACTATGTTTGGCGGGCTGTCGACCGAGTTGCTGTGGTATCCCACCGACAGCCGTCTGGCCCTGGGGGTCGAGGCCAACTACGTCGCCCAACGCGACTTTGACGTGCTGTTCGGCTTTCAGGATTACAACGTCGCCACCGGCCATGTCTCGGCCTATTACGATCTGCCGGGTGAGTATCACGCACAGGTCGATGTCGGGCGTTATCTGGCAGGCGACTATGGCGCCACATTCACCCTGGACCGAGAATTCAACAACGGCTTCAAGGTGGGGGCCTTCTTTACCCTGACCAATGTCAGCTCCGAGGAGTTCGGCGAAGGCTCGTTCGACAAGGGCATCCGGCTGGAGATTCCCATCTCATGGCTGACCGGCCGCCCGTCGCGCAACAAGTTGGCCCAGACCATCCGGCCCGTCCTGCGCGACGGCGGCGCGCGGCTGCATGTGCGCAACCGGCTTTACGAAGTGACCCGCGAGGCCCGCGCCCAGGACCTGTCCCGCGGCTGGGGGAGGTTCTGGCGATGAAGGTCCTGCGCCGCCCTGCCCTGCTGGCCCTGATGGCCCTGCTGCTGATCTCCTGCGGCGACGTGCAGGAGGATGTCGAGCTGCTGAAAGGCGCTCTGTTTCCCAGCGCCCCGCGCTTCCACCCCCGCGCCGAGGCGTTGGCGGCGCGCCGCCCGATCCCGCCCCGGCTCGAGGTCGGCTTCCCCAGCCGCGATCTGGCCGGCGTCATGCTGCTGGAAACCGAGCGCGAAGGCGTGCAGACCTGGCTGACCGCGGATGGGGCCACCATCACGCTGGAACAGGGGCTGCTGACCTCGGCCATCGGCTTTGGCGGTGGCTTGTCCGGCTCGGATCTGCACCAGAGCGCCGCGCTGATCCTGAATGGGGGTGAAGGACAGGTCGAACGCTTCCACAGCTTTCTCAACGGCGATGACGAGATCGAGCTGCACGCCTATAAATGCCGGATCTCCGCGCTGGGATCCGAGACGGTGGTGCTGGGCGGCATCCCTGTCGCCACGCAAAAGCGGCAGGAAGACTGTTATGGGGTGGCCCAGCAGTTCAGCAACATTTACTGGGTGCAGGACAGCACCGGCCAGATCGTCCAGTCCTCGCAATGGACCGGCGATTTTCTGGGCAACATGTTCATAAAGGCTGTGCCCGATGATAGGTAAGATTTTGAACAGCAGAGGATGCATCGTGCGCCACACTTCCCTTTTCCTCAGCGCGCTGGCCGTCACCGGCCTGATCGCCGGATGCTCGACCATCTACCGCAGCCCCTCGGTGACTGCGGGCGTGTCGGATGCCGGCAAGGTCCGCGTCGTGCCGGTGACGCCCGAGACCGTGCTGGTCGCCAACCGTTCACCCTATTCGCCCAAAACCCTGCCCTCAGTGTTTGCACTGTCGGCGGGATCAGGCTCGTCCAGCAGCCTGCGCGGCACCGGCCCCCTGCCCGAGGCGCCCTCGACCCAGGACGGATCGCGCGCAGGTCTGCAACTGGATCCGCCGCCGCAGGTCAACCCCGGCCCCTATACCATCGGCATCGGCGACGTGCTGGTGCTGTCCACGCCCTCGACCCAAGGCACCGCCGGCGAGCTGTCCGGCCTCTTGGCCGCGCAGAACAGCCGCAACGGCTATACCGTGCAGGATGACGGCTCGATCAACATCCCCGATGTCGGCCGCGTGCGCCTCGTTGGCCTGACCGTGGACGAGGCCGAGGCGCTGCTGTTCCAGCGTCTGGTGGAAAACCAGATCGACCCCACCTTCAGCCTGGAAATTGCCGAGTTCAATTCCCGCCGCGTCTCGGTCGGTGGCGCGGTCGGCCAGCCCGGCGTGCAGCCGATCACCCTGACCCAGCTGACATTGGGTGAGGCGCTCTCGGCCGCCGGTTCCGTCTCGGTCAGCGATATCGACAATTCCTCGGTGCGCATCTACCGCGATGGCAATGTCTATCAGATCCCGCTGGAAGACCTTTATTCCCGCACCGCGCTGCAGAACCTCAACCTGATCGCCGACGACTCGGTCTTTGTCGACACCGACTATGACCTCGACCGCGCCGAGCGCTACTTTGCCCAGCAGATCGCCCTGCGCGAGACCGTGCTGGAAGGTCGCCAGACCGCGCTGCAGGAGCTGAATGTCGCCGTCAACCTGCGCCGCGCCGATCTGGATGAACGCCGCAACAACTTCGTGCAATCCATCGAGCTGGACGCCGTCGACCGCGATTACGCCTATCTCTCTGGCGAGGTCCGCACCCAGGGCCGCTATGCCCTGCCCTTCAACCACGCCGCCACCCTGGCCGATGCGCTTTACGACACCGGCGGCGGGGTCGCCAAGGAAACCGGCGACGCGTCGGAAGTCTACGTCCTGCGCGCCGCCCAGGACCCACGAGAGTTCGGCGCCGTCACCGCATGGCACCTCGACACAACAAACGCCGCACACCTCACACTCGCCGCCCAATTCGAACTCAGATCAAACGACATCATCTTCATCGCTGAAAACCCCGTCACAAAATGGGGCAGAACTATCTCTCAAATCACACCCTCAATCATTACAACACCCATAAACGCCGCAGTGAATTGA
>NZ_JBQFQR010000062.1:0-4205 GCF_056536985.1 Ruegeria sp. CH8
AGCATTTGACGCCTGGAATGCCGCCACTCGAGCTGCTTGAAGTCCGGGCATCAGCATTCCTTGGTGGGTCGGAAGTTAACGTGACAACACCGTTTTGCGCGCTCATCCTGGCGCTTTTGCAGAATGGCGCTGATGATGATCTTGCGTTCTTTCAGCTCTGCATTGACGGACGCCGAGCGCATGGCCTGCGCCACTGCACCGGCAAAGCCGGTTGGATCTGTGATGACATGACCCGTCTCAGCCGGGACGGTCAGTCGATGAACATAGAATGCCACCTCATTGGGTGTTGTGCGCAACACACGCTCAAACCGTTCGGCCAGGAACTCGAATTCGTTTTCGTCCAGAGTGTTTGCGTTGATTCCGGTGATTTCTGCAGCGGCGATAAGGCCACCGTTGCGTGTGGAAATAACCTCATCGTCCACGACATAGCCATAAGGCAACATCTGAAAGAGGCTCATTTCATCCTTGCGCCAGCTCGGCTCGATCAACGAGCGGGCAAGGGTCCACAAATCCTGTGCAGCAGGCTTAGGCACTATAGTAATCTCCCCCATGATACTGGCGGTTTTTGGTGCGCGGAGTTTTGGAAAGGGTTACGGACACGACGCGGAAGAAAGCCGGTTCCCATTCGTAAAAGAGGCGAAGCCCGGTGTAGAAAACAAAACCCGCAATGATTGCTGGTGCTATCCCGAACATGACGAACGAAAGCATAGTCATCCCGAGGATCACCAGCAGATAGATCACGGGTAGGCCGCCCCATTCTGCGGGGCGGCTCAGGCCGCGAAAGACCGTATTGCGGCGCGGCATCAATCAGGCTCCGATGAATGTATCAGCGAGGCCGATAACAGCACCGACGACGATAGCGATTACAGGGCCTTTCAACGAACCCCAGCCGAACACATAGGCGAGACAGCCCCAGATGAAGCCGACAGCGGCAAGGCTGACGCCAACGACCTTCGAGTCGGCCAGCGTTTCGTTGATGAAATCGCCAATGGCATCTTGCAGCCAGCCAGCGGAGGCGGGCGCTGCTGTGATGATGAACGCAGTGATCGCGAAAAACGCCATCTGCTGGTAGTAGTGGGTTCTTTTCATAGGTCTTTACTCACTTTGCTGAGGATGGTCCGCACGTAGTTGCGGGTTTCTGTGAAGGGGGGGACGCCGCCATATTCGACGACGCGGTGAGGCCCGGCGTTGTAGGCGGCGAGCGCCAGTTTCCAGTCTCCGAACTCACGGTACTGCGCTGCCAAATAGCGAGCGCCACCGTCGAGATTTTCAGCAGGGTTCTTTGGGTTCACGCCCAGGTCTTTTGCCGTTCCCGGCATGAGCTGTGCGAAACCGATGGCACCCTTGGGCGACAGGGCATCAGCCCGATACCGGCTTTCCTGCCAGACCAGTGCCATGAACAACTCGGTCGGAATGTCATGCCGATCCGCCGCTGCATGGATTTCCTTGACGATCCGCTCTTGCGACCAGCCACCAGAGGCTTTGCGAGGCCGTGGCGCTTTTCGCGCAATCTCGATCTTTGCCGTGCGCTTCGCTTTGGGCGATTGCGGTTGCTCGTCTAGCTCATATTCCCGCATCCGGATCGGTTTATCTTCGCGGTATGGTCCAGGCGGATGAACGCGGTGAATTGAACCTGATATCCAGTTTCATGGGACTGTTGGCGCGAAGAGCCCGGGAAGAGGAAGGCGGGCTTCAGCAAGACCACAAGAACCAAATTTAGCCTTGGCGGGTTATCGGTTGCCAGCTTTTCAAATTCGTGTGTCTCATCGGCAGGTTTTTGCTCTGTTTCCACCTCCAGAACAGAACTGTATTCAAATCTGTGATTGGCTACGGGAATTCCCGAGTAGTTTGTTCAGCTTTAGGTTGCTATGCGGCCCCGACGGTAACGCGGAACAGAAAGACGATCTATGAAAATCGCGGATATTGGCAATTCTGAGCTGGATTTCAGGCAAACCGGTGAGGCACGCCTCCAGGAAATTTGCCAAAGATTTGGGTTTGAAAACGCCTCCTACGCCCATATCGACAAGCATCATAATGTTGTTCACGGGTGCACCACGTTTCCCGAGGAATGGGTCAGGTACTACGTCGACAACGATCTGGTTCTAGCCGATCCCCTCATTCGGTTCGGTGCCAACATGATTGCGCCGGTAGACTGGACTGTATTTGATGAGCAGCGTGAACAAGCGCCGCTATTCGACGCAGCCAGAAAATTTGGAGTGGGTCAGAACGGTCTTTCCATTCCGGTTATCAACCCGTTTGGCGAGCGCGGTGTATTTACGGTTACGTCCAACCTGCCCCGATCCGAGTGGGATGCTTTGATCGCGAGAATGCTCCCTGCCCTACGCCATGAAGCACAGGTTCTACACTTGCTTGCCCTCGATGTCATCGAAACCGTATTCAACTTCCCTTCGGATTCCCTGTCTGGGGATGAACTGGATGTATTGAAAATGCTCGCGTCGGGGTTGATACCGTCTGTCATTGCCAAGCAAATGGGCCGCTCTTCCCGAATGGTAGAGGTCCTGACTGCTTCCATCACCACCAAGCTCAAAAGCCGGACGATTGAACAGGCGGTCGCCCGGGCAGTCAGTACCGGTTTTCTTAAGTGGAGCGATTTCTTTGCCGACCCGGTGGCAGAATTGGTCAATAAGGAAAGTCAGCGGCTCTGCGGTGGGATCGTGCGTTGGGGTGGTAGGTCCCACGAACTAATTGGTTTTGAAGACGGCAGACTGGTTCGGAACGTTGATAGCTTTCAGTCTGTCGAGATCACGGACCTCGCGAGAGAGTTTAACTTGAGTGCAAACGAGGTGGTCGAGGAACTTGGGTGTAACCGTGATCAAAGATTGTGGATCAGGTATCTCTGAATTCGGCAAAAACGCATTGCTTCATCTTTGAAAAGACCGAAGGCGCATGTTTCACATAATTTCACTTCTGCGTTTTAGAATGACTTCATAACCATAGTTATCCGTACCCCAGATGGCGAACATGCGCTTGGCCTTACCAGATGATACGTACCGGCAGTATCCCCAGACCATCGAGGCCTCTTTGTTTATTTAATTGTGAAGCCGGTGTGCGATCATCGAAGGGTAAGAAAAGCTGTTACCCTTGCGCAGGAAGACGACTTCGTTGTCAAGACGCGGCTCGACTTCTACGGTCAGGACAATCGTTTGTTGTTCACCTTCAACGGAATATCTTTCAAACGGCTCTAGCGGGGTGCCCGCACCCAAAACGTAAGCGAGACTGGGTCAGATAGCATTGCCCCGATAGGGTGCTGGACAAAAGCTCATCCTCAAACCGAAGAACTTGGGCTCAACCGATATCAATGCGCGGGGATCAGATTCCTTTGAACGGCGTTGGCGTGCCAATACGATATAGAGGGATATGCAGGGAAGTTTGTTTCTGGATAGTAATGGCAATAAAACACGTTCGTTCGCGCCCAATATTGACTGTTGTTTGCAGCAGCTTATACTACTCAGTAGTATACATGAGGCTTGATATGAGCGTTAAAGCATCAATATCGCTGACTGAGTCACAAGACGCCTACGCGCGGAATCTTGTCGCCCAAGGTCATTACGCCAGCCTGTCCGCCGTGCTTCAGCATGGGCTTGAACTGATGCGTGAGCAATCGCAAAACACTGACGCACTGCGAGAGCTGCTGGATCAGCGTCGAAACGGAACCTTCACTACTCTCGAAGAGGGCAAGGAGCGTACCAAAGACATGATCGCACGCAAGCGGGCTGCGCGTGGTCTATAAAGTCGTTCGCGCCGAAGAAGTCACCTCAGATCTCGATCTCATATTTGACTATCTTGTTGAAACCGCTGAGCACTTTGGCGAAGATCTGGAAACCGCTTTTCTGCGCGCTGAGAAGCGCGTCATAGAGATTCAGGAGAGCCTCGAAAGCCTGGCGAACGTTCCACATCAAGGCACCCTAAGACCACATCTCGGCAATAACATTCGGAACGTAACCAAGATCAAAGCGATCATTTATTTTGAAGTCGACGATGACAAACTGATCGTACGCGTACTCGCTGTCTTCTATAGTGGTCAAAACCACGATGCGCACATTCTGCTGCGCCTATTGTCCTGACCCCACGCATACATTGGCCGAGCGATCGGTGTCAACGGCGGTGAGAAAGTCTGCCATTGGGCGGAGCAAAAGTCGTCCACTGTTTGGGTGACCGGCGCCTTGGCAAACGCGCTCCCAAAT
>NZ_JBQFQR010000063.1:0-3796 GCF_056536985.1 Ruegeria sp. CH8
ACTGGTCTCCCGTCAACCGCGTCGACAACGCATTCGGAGACCGAAACCTCGTCTGCACATGCCCCCCAATGGACGCATACAAAGACGCAGCAGAGTGAAACAACAGAACCCCGCCAAGAAACTGGTGGGGTTCAAATTAAAGCAGCAGTCAGTTTTGTTGTTGGGCTAAATCAAAAACACGATTGGTAGTTTGGATGAAGCACTACTGTGTTCAAAATGACCAAGGAAAATCAAACGATGTCAATGACGTGGTGCCCGAACGCACGCAACACATTGACGTCATTTTGCGTTGTGAAAAAGACAAACCGTCAGCAGAAGCTATCGTTGATTTCTACCGGTCTTTAAACAGCCTCATCGGAAAACAAAGCTATCTTGTGAATGTCCGTGTCATCGCGGATGGAAATGTTGGCGGACCTCTTTATTGGGCAAGGCGGACGGCAGTTTTTTGGGGGGATTCGGAACACAGCTGGTGTCCGGTAGGCGAGCAAAAAACGTGGATCGCTCAGGTATTGAGCCTGTCACCAAGGGCACTCCTCGTTGGAGGTGCCGTGACGCTATTGGCTCAAATCGATAATTCGGATCAGAAGGTCGCTGCCGTACATTCAAGTTTCGAAGCAGCTGCGGTGGAAATGGGCATAGAGGGATGCGGAGCCGCAACGCTTTTGTCGACTAGTGGGCGTCTGCATAGCGCAAACGCACATATCAGCGCGATTAGATTACTGAGTGACTTTGTCTCGATAGATCACGGCGCGTATCTTGCGGATGCTTTGCGCAGACATATCGGGCTTATCGAGCCAAAGCAATCGATCGAAAGTCAGTACGCAAACCGATTAATTCGAAAGGCCAACGGCGATGAGTTGGTTATTCTCACTTTGGCGACCATGTTGGAAAACATTGAAGAACCGTTGAGCATTTCCGGACTTTCGGAAAAGGTGGGTACTTCCATCCGGCAGCTTCAGAGAAGATATCTTTGCAAGACCGGTGCCAAACTCTTGGATACCTACAAAGAACTCCGGCTGGAAAGAGCAAATAGCTTGCTACAACACACTGACATGCCGTTGATGGAAGTCGCCACTGCTACGGGATTTTCGTCTCGCGCCGCCATGTCGCGTGCTTTTTTCAAGCAATACGGATCAGGACTGGAGGCAAGTAGGCAACGGAGGTATTGCGGAACCGCTCCGATCTAACAAAGCCAAAAGTCGGTTGAAAATCGCAATGAGCGGTCTGGACCTGCCGCGGTTTGATACCGCTCCTTTGATAGCATTTATTGCAGCAAAGAAGATGAGGTACGGGAATGAAACAAAAGGACTAACTTCGCGTTGACACGGTGTGGATCGCGCTGACGAGTGGGCTGATCCGCAAATAATTTGCTTGGGATTTGGGTTTTGGCCTTTCAAAGTTGAATAAGTGGGTGGCGGCACATCGAGGCACGAGCGTTAAACTGTGAAAACCTCACAGTGTGCCATCAAGTGCTTGTGATGATATAGTTGATGAGTGAAATCACGTAACCTGAGCCCCTAGTCTTCCATTTTTTGTAGATTCCGCCCAACTTAAGGACGGACAAATGAAGACAAGATTCACGGACGAACATGTCATTCAGATGATTAAGAAACAGGAAGCAGTTGAGAAAACTGCTGACATATGCAGGCGCTATGGGATCAGCCAAGGCACCTTCTAAAAATACAAAAGCAAGTATGGCGGTATGGAGCCGTCGGGTGCGAAGAAGCTCCGTGCGCTTGAAGCTGAGAATGCGAAGCTAAAGAAGCTACTTGCTGAGTTCCTCCGCTTGAATGATTTGAGTATCTTGCGAACGGAAACGCACATTGCATAGGTGCCCAAAGTCACCATTCAGTTTTACGGGCTACATCAACCTTGCAAAATTTGGCCTCTGCTACCGCAAACCTGTTTCACACATTACTGCGGGTCGCAGTGCCAAAAGACACCGTGACTGATCGGATTTCCTTGGTCAAATTGCCAGAAGTACTTATGAAGGCAGGTCCTTCTGAAACGACCGTCAAAGGAGGTAAAAATGCACCCTATCATTGCGCTGTGGTCACATCCACGTTCCATGTCCACCGCAACCGAACGCATCATGCGGGAACGTGGCGATCTGACCTGTTTTCACGAACCTTTCATGTATGACTATTACATCAACCGAAAAATACGTGACATGCCGCATTTTCAGGCCGAGGAAGGTCACCCGGTAACTTATGAAAACGTGCGCGACATGCTGCTGGAAAGCGCCGAGACCGCATCGGTTTTTATCAAGGACATGAGCTATTATGTCGTGCCGCACATCATGGATGACGCAGAGTTCGGTGACCGCCTGGTCAACTGCTTTCTCATTCGCGATCCGATTGCCTCGATCCCGTCCTATTTCAAGCTGGACCCTGACGTTACCACCGAGGAAATTGGGCTTGAGGCCCAGTCACGGCACTACGACGCTCTGTGTGCGTCTTCAGCGAACAAGCCAATCGTGCTTCAGGCAGAAGACATTCGTTCCGACACCAAGAAGGCCATTGGCGCGCTTTGGAAAGCGATCGGTTTGTCAGACGCCGATCATGCGTTTGAATGGCAGAACGAAAAGCCAAAGGACTGGAAACAAGTCGAAGGGTGGCATGGCGATGTCAGTGCGTCGAAGAGTATTCGCCCAATCACGCAGGAAGAGTTAGAAGCGCAAAAACAGAAATTCGCGACCATGTGCGCCGAACATCCGCGGATGCAGGAATATCTTGAGCATCACCAACCATTCTACCAAGCCCTCAAGGCACAGGCCCTAAAGCCCTGAACAAAAGACAGCCCTGGATTGCCCGGGCCTATCTTCTGTTTCTTTACCGCATTATGTTTTCAAAACGTTTATGCTCAGAGCGTATGCAATGAAATGCGGGTTTTCAAAACCCGGCTTACCGTAGCTCAGCGGTGTCAGATCGTCTGCTCGGACAACCCGGCCTCCTGCTCCTTCCAAAACCGCTTGCCCTGCGGCTGTATCCCAGTCCATTGTTCGCCCAAGGCGCGGACAAAGATCGGCCTCACCCGAGAGTCCAAGAGGTAGAATTTCAGAGACGAACCTGCACTGCGCGTATTCACCACTTGATACCGGTTGATATACTCATCCGTCGCTACGTCTCGGTGGGATTTTGAGGCGACGACAACAAGGGCCGACGCGTCCGGGTTCGACACATTCATCTTTTTGTGCTCACCAACTGCTTCGGCGTCATGCGCACCTAGTTCTTCGACGGCTTGGCCGGATTCGTTGGTATAGAACAAACGCTCACGGGCAGGCGCAAACACAACGCCGAGTCTGGGCTCACCCTGCTCGACCCAAGCGATGTTGACAGTGAATTCGTCGCGCCGGTGAATGAATTCCTTGGTACTGTCCTGAGAGTCGACGATAAAGAAATCCGACACGGCCTGATCGTGTGTTTCCGCCTGCTCATCAGTTACGATGTGCGCGTCAGGAAAGGCGTCGCGAAGACCGTCGTAAATCAGTTTGTCCGCCAATTGGTCCACTACAGTGACCGGGCTGTCATCAGCCTTGCTTTCGATCTGAAAATCCTCTTGGCCACAAATACGCTAAATTTCTCCGCCAGCGAGAATGGCCAGTCTCCGCATAGCCTATATTTTTACTGCGGTTTCATTTGTCATATTCGTCTCCAGAAATAAGATCGAGCACCCTGTTAGGGGCACTCGGTCTATCCTTAGCCCGCAATCAGGCCCATGCTTTCGAGTTTCAGCAGGACCTGATGGGCACAGTTGTCGACGTCGACATTCTCGGTCTCGACGCTCAGTTCAGGGT
>NZ_JBQFQR010000064.1:0-2508 GCF_056536985.1 Ruegeria sp. CH8
GTGAGAACGGCGGTGAGAAAGTCGACCACGGTAGCGGCGGGATGACCCTGCTGCGGGCGGCGTAAAAGTCGTCCATCTTTGCCCTTCTTTTCGTAACGGAGGGGGGGGCGGGAGGATCTTTTCCGTGGATTTGTATCGTAAAGTTCGTCTGGCCTGTGCCGAGGGCATGAGCCAGCGAGAAGCGGCCCGGCATTTCGGGATATCTCGTGACAGCGTTCGCAAGATTTTGGCGTTTTCGGTCCCACCCGGCTACCGGCGGTCAGCACCGATCCGGCGGCCCAAGCTGGATGGGTTCACCGGGATCATCGATCAATGGCTGTCAGAAGATCGGCAGCGACCGCGCAAACAGCGGCATACGGCCAAGCGGATCTTCGAACGCCTGCGCGATGAGCATGGCTTCGAGGGTGGTTACACCATCATCAAGGATTATGTTCGAGAGCACGGTCGACGGCATCGGGAGATGTTCGTGCCGCTTAATCATGCACCCGGCCATGCTCAAGCCGACTTCGGCGAAGCAGTGGTGGTGATCGGAGGCATTGAGCAGAAGGCCCACTTCTTTGCCTTGGATCTGCCGCACAGCGACGCCTGCTACGTCCGGGCCTATCCGGCGGCGACCGCAGAGGCCTGGATGGATGGCCACGTCCATGCCTTTGGGTTCTTCGGGGCGGTTCCGCGGTCGATCCTGTACGACAACGACCGGCGCCTTGTGGCGAAGATCGAGCCCGACGGAACTCGCAGACGCGCGCGGCTGTTCAGCGAGATGCTGTCCCACTACGTGATCCGGGACCGCTACGGGCGTCCCGGCAAGGGCAATGACAAGGGGTCCGTCGAAGGGCTGGTTGGCTATTCCCGGCGCAACTTCATGGTGCCGGTCCCGAGTTTTCCGACTTGGGATGCCTTCAACAACTGGCTCGAAGAGCAGTGCCGTAAGCGCCAAAACGACAAGCTGCGCGGGCACAATGAGACGATTGGAGAGCGACTTCAACGCGATCTGGAGATCATGGCGCCGCTTCCCGCCCGATCTTTCGAAGCCTGTGACCAGGCAACGGGTCGGGTCAGTTCGCTCGCGTTGGTACGTTACAAGACCAATGATTATTCCGTACCGGTTGCCTTTGGACACCGCGATGTCTGGATCCGCGCCTATGTCGACCGACTGGTGATCGGATGTGGCGGCGACGTCATCGCGCGGCATGTTCGCAGCTACAACCGCGAGGACATGGTCTTCGATCCGGTTCATTACCTGCCGCTGATTGAGAAGAAGATAAACGCTTTCGAACAGGCAGCTCCGCTGGCCGGATGGGAGCTTCCCAAGGCGTTTGATACTCTTCAGAAGCTAATGGAGGCACGCATGCTGAAAGCCGGACGGCGCGAATACGTGCAGGTCCTACGGCTGCTCGAAAGCTTCGAGATGGAGGAGGTTCATGCTGCCGTGAAGACGGCTCTCCAGATGGGTGCGATCAGTTTTGATGCCGTGAAGCATCTGGTGCTGCGTCAGGTGGAGCGGCGGCCGCCGAGGCTCGATTTGGATGTCTATCCGTATCTGCCACGGGCCAAGGTGGCGACGACATCTCCGGCCAGCTACATGTGCCTGACAACGGGTGCCTCGACATGACGGAGACGCCACAGATCCTGCTGAACCACCAACTCAAAAAGCTGAAGCTGCCGACCATCCTGCGGGAATACGACAAGCAGGCTCGACTCTGCGCTGCCGAAGGGAGAGATCACGTCCAGTTCCTGGCCCGTCTGATCGAGCTCGAACTCATCGACCGGGAGCGGCGGATGATCGAACGCCGGATCAAGGCCGCGAAATTCCCGGCGACCAAGAGCCTTGATAGCTTCGATTTTGCCGTGATCCCTTCTTTGAACAAGATGCAGGTCCTGGAGTTGGCGCGTGGTGAATGGATCGACCGCGGAGAGAACGTCATCGCTCTCGGCCCCAGCGGCACCGGTAAGACCCACGTGGCGCTCGGCCTCGGTCTGGCCGCCTGCCAGAAAGGCCTGGCGGTTCGCTTTACTACTGCCGCGGCCATCGTGCACGAGTTGATGGAAGCCCGCGACGAGCGCCAGCTCCTACGCCTTCAGAAACAGCTGGTGAAGCAGAAGCTCCTGATCATCGACGAGTTGGGCTTCGTGCCCCTCAGCAAGACCGGCGCCGAACTGTTGTTCGAACTGATCTCTCAGCGATACGAGCGCGGCTCGATCCTGATCACCTCGAACCTGCCCTTCGACGAATGGACGGAAACCTTCGGCTCCGAGCGTCTCACCGGTGCCTTGCTCGACCGGTTGACCCACCATGTCAGCATCCTGGAGATGAACGGAGGAAGCTATCGTCTCGCACAGAGCAAGGCCTGGCAGAACTCCTAAGGCACAGAAGAGATTGGTCCTGACGGACCAAGACGCCTTGGCAACCGCCAGCTATTTGGGAGCGCGTTTGCCAAGGCGCCGGTCACCCAAACAGTGGACGACTTTTGCTCCGCCCAATGGCAGACTTTCTCACCGCCGTTGACA
>NZ_JBQFQR010000065.1:0-2159 GCF_056536985.1 Ruegeria sp. CH8
GTTCAGGAAATCATGTTGTCTGCTGTAAACGACTGAATTGGGCTCGGTGCCATCGTTGTCTGCTGTTAGCATGATTGGCCGCACGCAGCCCTAAGCGGCCCTTCAAATCCGAGCTTTGCAGTTACTGAAATGCGCGATCAAGCTGCCGGTTTTCCCAGCGCAACTTGGTTCCGGCACCGCTAATCTGGCAACCCTGCCCGGCGAAGCGCTTCAAAGTAACGTTCAGCGCCTTCTGAACCGCCATAGTCCACGTTGCTACGCCATTTCGAGATCGTTTCATCAGGTTCCATTTGCAGCATTTGCGCCAACGCCGCAGACGCCTTTTCAGGTTCCCCAAGCATAGCGTGAGCAGCGGCTCTCGTGCTGTGAAGTGCGGCATAGTTCTTTGAAAAGCGCAAACCTGCCTCAGCATAGGCGATAGCATCATGGTCTCGACCAAGCATTACGCAAGAGGTGGCGGCCCCTCCGGAAGCACCCACGAAAACGGCCCCATATCGGCCCAACCGGAGCGCCGTCTGAAAGCAGCTTAGTGCCATTTTAGGAAACCCGGCCCAGTTGTATCCCCAACCCATGAACAAATGCAGGCGGGCATCTAGTGGCGCTCGTTGCCGGATTTGCTCCAGCGCCACGGAGAGTCGATCCGCGTCCCCGTCGACATTGTAGTCAGCCACTGCAACACTCAGATCAAGCGTTGGGCTTTGACCCGCCATGTGTCGTCCGGCCTCGATCCAGTGTGGCAGCTTCTCGTAGTAGGATGACAGATCGCGTCGAAGATCATAGGTTCTCGCACCATTCATTGTCCAAATAGCTTCGGCATAAGCGGCGGCGAGGGTTGGTTTGGCATCGATGGCCCTGGCGTGGTACGACAACGTCTCTTTATAGCTGTCGATGCTGGCCTCCGACCATGTGATCATGCCCATCAAGACGCACTGTTCGGCAGTCAGCTCGTCTTCAGGTAAAGCAGAGAGCTTTGCGGTCAGCGACTGGATCAAGATCCCGCTAACGGCATCCAACAGCTTTTCTACAACCTCGTCTTGCCAATCAAAGATAGCTTCGACCGAACCGTCGAACTTCTGAGTCCAGATTTCAGAACCAGAAGAGTCATTTAAGCGTGCTTCCAGACGCAATCGGTCGCCGTGTCCACGCAGCACGCCGCGAAGTGCATATCCCTCTGATGCTTCCGTGGAGGTTATTGCCGCGTTTAACCAGTTGATCGTCCGAAAATAAGAACCGAAATCTGAAGTGAGAGCTGCGGCCATTTCCTTGAGCTCAGCGCGTTGGTCGCTGCACGTGACAGGATGGATGGATAGCTTTGGCAAGCTCGTCTCTGTAAAAGAAGGCGAACTTTGCGGTGCACTCAGTTGTGGTCCATCGTGAATCCACACATCCAGGCTGCGTTGGATGTTCTTGAGCTTCTTTTTCCCAACTGCTTTGAAAGCGTCTGCCAGAGTGTGTTCAAGGTTCAAATGTACGGGTTCAGAAATTGCGATGCCACCGGTTGGCGCAATGCTCTCAAGCCGTGCGGCAATGTTCACACCGTCACCCAGGATGTCATCACCTTTTTCTGTGATGTCACCCACATGAACACCGATCCGCATGTTTATTAACGAGTATTCAGCCAACTGCTCTTGTAGCTGCATTGCTGCGGTTACAGCTTGCGCCGCGCTGTCAAATTGCACCAGCCAACCATCGCCCATGCTCTTCACGACACGACCTGATTGGCCGGCTATCGTTGGGGTGACGATGTCGCTTTCCAGGTGATCAAGCATTAGAATTGTGGCTTGCTCATCTTTGTGCATAAGCGCCGAATACCCAACGACATCCGCGGCTAGAATTGCCGCCAACCTTCGTTGCAACTGTTGTCCCTTGTTCGACATGCGTTCGACGATAGATGATGCGGCCCTCTACTCCAACTGCCTGAATGCGAGGTTCGCTCGGGGCTCTTTACTGATGCTCTCCGCCCTTGGCATCAGCGTCAGTTCGCGGTCCAATTCGGGGATAACCATCACTTGTAGATTGCCGCATAGCGAGGTGCGAAGAACTTGACGAAGGCTCTGACCTCGGGCCGGGGTGTTGTCACGTTAACTTCCGACCCACCAAGGAATGCTGATGCCCGGACTTCAAGCAGCTCGAGTGGCGGCATTCCAGGCGTCAAATGC
>NZ_JBQFQR010000066.1:0-1946 GCF_056536985.1 Ruegeria sp. CH8
CGGTCGAAGCCGCCCACATCAAGCTACAACTGGACAAGGCCACTGCCCGCGCCGAGGTGCCGATCAAGGCATCGTGTTATTGCAGGCAGAAGGCTTTGGCCGCCGAGTAATCACTGATCAACAGCAATGGCCGGGCTATTTGCGAGGCCCGCTTCTGCCCTAGACCGGGACTCGTTTAACTTCGTTGATGGCAACCGTCTGGGCGACCACAAGACTGCCAAGCATCGCTTGGATGCCGTTTTGCGGTAAATCAACCGCATGGTAGCATTGCGTAAGATTTGCAGTCGGGGGGCAACATGGTCTTAACATTCGCACAAATGGAAGCTCAGGAAATATCCAAAGCAAATCCGATTTCAGCAACTGACGCGCTGGCAGTACTGATCGAAGACCCCAACGCACTTGTGGTGGACGTGAGGGATAGCGCTGAAATGGCGGCCACAGGTATCAGCCCCAGAGCAATTCCGGCTCCTGGTCGCGCCGTCGCTTGGATGGCAGACCTTGAAAGTGAATACAGATCTCAAGAGTTACAGGATCGTGGAAGGCGAATTTTCACCACCTGTGGCGGCGCTCCTAGTTACCGAGGCGCGGCAGCGGCAAATGTATTGACTGCGATGGGTTTTCAAAACGTGCAGTTCATCGATGGAGGGATGGCGGCTCTGATCGCAGCGGGCTCCTCTACAAAGCAGCCTTAAAAAAGGCGAAACCAACGGTGTTGAGCAAACAGAGCAGAGGGGTAAATAGATACGTCTCAGCTTCCAGAGTTGTGTCTCGATACGACTTGCGACTGAGATTTAAGCCAGTTGACGAACACCTTAGCCTCTGGGCGCTGAAATTCTGCTTGAGTCTGGATGTAGTAGACGCCGAAGAGTGGCTCAGAGAACAATTCAATCATCCGACCAGATGAAAGATCTTCCTCAAAAAAAGCTCTGGCAGAATACGTGATTCCGTCACCCCGGCGAACCGCAGTCATGATAAGGTTCCCCGGCATGTGATTTATGGTCAATGGCTCGGCAGGAACAACCCCGTGATAGGTGAACCAGTCAGCCGCCTCGTTGGTGCCTAGTTCCTGCAACCAGGGCAGCTTCGTTAAAGAGGCCGGGTCACGCAGATCTTGGCCTTCCACCAATGAAGGTGCTCCGATCACGACCATGTCGGTGACAAGGACAGTATCCTCTTTTTTTCTTGGCATGCGTCTGTCGTGATACCGAATGGCGACATCTATACCGCCGGGGCGTATCTGAACCAGTTCCGAAGTTGGGTTCAGCATCAAAGTGATCTCTGGGTGTTCACGTTGAAAGTCTGCCATCCTCGGCAATAGCCACTCCACCGCAAATGCTGGTGACATGGTCACTTGAACGGGACGCTTTGCTGTGTGTTCTGCCAGTCGTTCGACACCCCTTCCAATGATTTCAAAGCCGATACCCAGTTCACGTGCAAGCATGATGCCTGGCTCGGTCAGCTCAATGCTGCGCCCACGTTTAGCAACGAGAGCTACACCCAAATACCTTTCCAACGATTTCACCTGCTGGCTGACAGCCGCTTGGGTCACGTTCAAGCGTTCAGCCGCCACGGTGTAACTCCCTGCTTCCGCAACCGCTGAGAAAGCGCGCAAAGCGTTCATCGGGGGAAGGTGCAGCCAATCCATACTATAGTTTTTCTAAAATATCCTCAGACGATTTGCTTCGCATGATATCGGTTTTCTTGACAATATTCACAGTGAAATCTGTTTTTGTGTTGGGGAAAAGGCGAACGCTTCAACGCTGATGTTTACAGAGCCGCACGTCAGGAGAGTTTGATACGATGGAAAAACTTCAAGGTGGATGTTACTGTGGTGCCGTTCGGTTTCAGATAGCGACCCCGCCAGTTTGGTCGGGTCATTGCCATTGCCGTTCGTGCCAAATGGCCCTTGGCGGTGCCTTTGTAACTTGGGCTAAAGTGGCCGCCGA
>NZ_JBQFQR010000067.1:0-1652 GCF_056536985.1 Ruegeria sp. CH8
GAGCATGCCTTTGGCATTATCGGTTCGGCGATGATGCCGATCTCGGATATTTTCGGGAAAGCCGGCATCACGTTCTGGGATTGCGCGCATGAAGGTTCGGGCGGGATGATGGCCGACGGCTACACCCGCGCCACCGGCAAGATGTCGATGATGATCGCGCAGAACGGCCCCGGCATCACCAACTTTGTTACCGCTGTCAAAACCGCCTACTGGAACCACACCCCGCTGCTGCTGGTCACGCCGCAGGCCGCAAACAAGACCATGGGTCAGGGCGGTTTCCAGGAGATGGAGCAGATGCGCATGTTCGCCGACTGCGTCTGCTATCAGGAAGAAGTGCGCGACCCGTCGCGGATGGCCGAAGTTCTGAGCCGCGTCATCACCAAGGCCAAGCGCGCCTCGGCCCCGGCGCAGATCAACGTGCCGCGGGACTTCTTCACGCAGGTGGTCGATATCGAACTGCCTGCCGTGGTTGAATTCGAACTGCCGTCGGGCGGCGCTTCTGCCGTGACCGAAGCCGCCGCGCTGCTGTCGGACGCCAAGAACCCGGTCATCCTGAACGGCGCCGGTACGGTTCTGTCCGCGGGCGGCATCGAAGCCTCGAAAGCCCTGGCCGAGCGTCTGGACGCCCCGGTTTGCGTTGGCTACCAGCACAACGACGCCTTCCCCGGCTCGCACCCGCTGTTTGCCGGCCCGCTGGGCTATAACGGCTCGAAGGCCGCTATGGAGCTGATCAAGGAAGCCGACGTGGTTCTGTGCCTTGGCACCCGTCTGAACCCGTTTTCGACCCTTCCCGGCTATGGCATGGAATACTGGCCCACTGACGCCAAGATCATTCAGGTCGACATCAACCCGGACCGCATCGGTCTGACCAAGAAGGTCTCGGTCGGCATCGTGGGTGATGCGGCCACCGTTGCAACCAACATCCTGGCGCAGCTGGCAGACACCGCTGGCGACGAAGGCCGTGACGCGCGCAAGGCGAAAATCGCCGAAACCAAATCACGCTGGGCGCAGGAACTGACCTCGATGGACCACGAGCAGGACGATCCGGGCACCACCTGGAACGAACGTGCCCGTGCGGCCAAGCCGGACTGGATGAGCCCCCGTATGGCGTGGCGTGCGATCCAATCCGCGCTGCCGAAAGAGGCGATCATCTCGTCCGACATCGGCAACAACTGCGCCATCGGCAACGCCTATCCGTCGTTTGAAGAAGGCCGCAAATACCTGGCCCCCGGCCTGTTCGGCCCCTGTGGCTATGGCCTGCCGTCGGTGATCGGTGCCAAGATCGGTTGCCCGGACACACCGGTGGTTGGCTTCTCGGGTGACGGTGCCTTTGGCATCGCTGTTACCGAGCTGACCGCTATCGGCCGCGAGGAATGGCCCGCCGTGACCCAGATCGTCTTCCGCAACTACCAGTGGGGTGCGGAAAAGCGGAACTCGACCCTGTGGTTCGACGACAACTTCGTCGGCACCGAGCTGGACACCAAAGTGTCCTATGCCGGGATCGCGCAGGCATGTGGTCTGAAAGGCGTCGTTGCCCGCACTCAGGACGAGCTGACCGCCGCCCTGAACCAGGCCATCGAGGACCAGAAGAACGGCATCACCACCCTGATCGAAGCCATGATCAACCAGGAACTGGGTGAGCCCTTCCGCCG
>NZ_JBQFQR010000068.1:0-1593 GCF_056536985.1 Ruegeria sp. CH8
TTCAGGATACGGATATCATTGACGGGTTTCATATTAATTTTGTTTATATCAGGCGACTCGATTAGTCATTGGATTTCTATGTGCTGGATTTGGGAGAGTGCGGCCAGCCAAGGAGGAGACATCCATGACGACGACGGATATCGGCCATTACATCAATGGTGAAGTATTTGCTGGGGCCCGCAGCAACACGCAGGACGTGTTCAACCCGGCCACGGGTGAGTTGACGGGTAAGGTTGATTTGGCCTCTGCGCAGGACGTTGATCGCGCGGTGGCCGCCGCCAAGGCTGCCTTCCCGGCCTGGTCCAATGTGCCGCCGATCCGCCGTGCGCGCCTCATGAACAAGTTTCTGAACCTGCTGAATGAGCATAAGGACGAACTGGCCCGCGCCATCACCGCCGAGCATGGCAAGGTCTTCACCGACGCCCGTGGCGAGGTCGAGCGTGGCATTGATATCGTCGAGTTCGCCTGCGGCATCCCGCAACTGCTCAAGGGGGATTTCACCGATCAGGTTTCGACCGGCATCGACAACTGGACCCTGCGCCAGCCTCTGGGCGTGGTGGCCGGTGTGACCCCGTTCAACTTCCCGGTCATGGTGCCGATGTGGATGTTCCCGGTCGCCATCGCGGCAGGCAACACCTTTGTGCTGAAGCCCTCGCCGACCGATCCGACCCCGTCGCTGATGTATGCCGAGCTGATGAAAGAGGCCGGTTTCCCTGATGGCGTCTTCAACGTGGTTCAGGGTGATAAGGTGGCCGTTGACGCGCTGCTCGAGCATCCGGACGTGCAGGCGATCTCCTTCGTGGGCTCGACCCCGATCGCCAATTACATCTACGAGACTGGCGCCCGCCACGGCAAACGTGTTCAGGCTCTGGGTGGTGCCAAGAACCACATGCTGGTCATGCCCGACGCTGATCTGGACAAGGCCGTCGATGCGCTGATGGGCGCGGCCTATGGCTCGGCTGGCGAGCGCTGCATGGCGATCTCGGTGGCCACTCTGGTCGGTGACGTGGCCGACAAGATCGTACCAATGATCAAGGAACGCCTTGCGTCCCTCAAGGTCAAGAACGGTGTTGAAATGGATGCCGAGATGGGCCCGATCGTCACCAAAGCCGCGCATGAACGCATCACCGGTTACATCGCCAAAGGTGTTGAAGAAGGCGCGGACCTGATCGTGGACGGACGGGATTTCACGCTGGAAGGCCACGAGAACGGATATTGGATGGGTGGCACCCTGTTCGACAACGTCACCCCGGACATGACCATCTACCGCGAAGAGATTTTCGGCCCGGTGCTGTCCTGCGTCCGCGTCGAAAGCTTTGCCGAGGGCGTGCAGCTAATCAACGACCATGAGTTTGGCAACGGCGTCAGCATCTTCACCCGCGACGGCAACGCCGCGCGTGAGTTTGGTCGCCAGATTCAGGTTGGCATGGTTGGTGTGAACGTTCCGATCCCGGTGCCGATGGCCTGGCACGGCTTTGGCGGCTGGAAAAAGAGCCTGTTCGGCGACACCCACGCCTATGGCGAAGAGGGCGTCCGCTTCTACACCAAGCAGAAGTCCATCATGCAGCGCTGGCCCGAGAGCATCTCCAAAGG
>NZ_JBQFQR010000069.1:0-1543 GCF_056536985.1 Ruegeria sp. CH8
AAATGAGATCGTCACGGTTTGCTCCTGTCATGTCCCAGCACGCGTTAACAGAACTGCGTTCGGTCTGACAGGTGCGGTAGAGTTTGCGACATTTGTAGACGCCCAAAACGCAAGAGGTAAATTTGGTCGATTTTTAGCATCGATTCGGGTACTGGCATGAGTTCGGCCTGTTGCGCGGCCTTTGTACATACCGCTGGCCCGTATGGTGTTAGAGGATCCGGCCCAATTCAAAACCGCGTGCTCTAAGTACTCTGTCGCAAGCTGGTTTTCCCGATCCGGTCTCACGATCCTTATGCCATACCGTCTATTGTCCTCTTCCGTTTCCGCTGCCTCGCGGTCGCAGAAACTTTACGCGTTGTCAGCCGGAACCCGATAGACTTCTCCTGAGCTCATCAAGGCCCAAACGATCCTCGCCATTTTGTTCGCCAGGGCAACGCGAACCAGCAGTGGCGGTTTGCGTTCGATCAGGCGATCAAGCTAGGGATCTGTTCGCATTCTATTTCGAGCGCGCCACATGACGACACTGTTGGCGCCAAAAATCATCAATCGCCTGAGCGAGCGTTCCCCCTTCTTTGCCGTTGCACCGAGACGTTGCTTGCCCCCTGTCGAATACTGTCTGGGAACTAGCCCGAGCCAGGCGGCGAAATCTCGACCAAGGCGGAAAGTTCCCAGCGACGGGACAAGGGCCACTAGCGCAGTCGCTATAAGTGGACAAATCCCTGGCATCGTCATTAAGCGGCGTGCCATCTCGTTTGACCGAGCACGAAGGGCAATCTCGGCATCCAGCTCTTTGAGCTAGTCCAGCATGCTGGTCAGCCTTTCAAGACATTCCTAGGCCACATCCGGGATCGCGTTATCGCCAGAGTCTACCAAGACAACTAGCTTACGGATATTGGCCGCGCCTTGCGGGGCCACCTGACCGAGCTCTCCAAGGTGACCTCGCACGGCATGGATCAACTACGTGCGCTGCCGAACCAGCAACTCCGGGCCCGTAGAACCATCACGGACGCCTGGGTCTCTTCACTTTTCACGGCAACAAAGCGCATCGTTGGTTTACTCCCGGCTCCGCAGATCGCTTCCGCATCGGCAATATCGTTCTTTTGACGTTTGACGAATGGCTTCACGTAGGCCGGATGGATCAGCTTGACTTCGTGACCCAAGCGACCGATCTCGCGCCCTCAATAATGCGCACTGGCGCAGGCGCCCATTGCAACCACGTAACGCGGCAGTTTTGCGAAGAACTCAAGGACCTGACCCCTGCGCAATTTCTTCCGAAGAACAGGATGACCTGATCCATCTGCACCGTGCACCTGGAAAACGTTCTTCGCTAAATCCAGACCAATCAGGATATGTCGCAAACTTTTAGAAGGGCCAAGGTATCGACTTACCGGACACACTCATCCTGCGATCTCGGCAAATTGCCGAAAGCCAGATGTCGTAGTGTAGGGGAAATGCTGCTTTCGGATCATGTTGGCGACTTTGATGCCGTCCAAAGTAGCTGATGCGGATCTGAACGTCTTGAACCCACACATGTGCCGTACGC
>NZ_JBQFQR010000070.1:0-1541 GCF_056536985.1 Ruegeria sp. CH8
TGGACTTACGCGTACAACCACGAAGAAGCGATTGTTTGCTTTCAGAATGCCGTGGCTGCGGATCCAAATTGCGCAATGGCGCACTGGGGCATCGCGTATTGTATTGGGCCGAACTACAACAAGCCCTGGGAAACATTCGAAGAAGACGAGAAGCCTGACTGTATCGCCTTGGCGAAAGCGTCAATCCAGGCTGCTGCGTCGTTAAAGGACCGGCTGACGCCTGTTGAACGCGCGCTAATCGATGCCATTCCAGCGCGTTATCCATCCTCATCGGATATTGAGGATTTCAGCCCGTGGAATGATGCCTTCGCTGATGCGATGCGAAAGGTTCACTCCGAATTCGATCAGGACCTGGACGTGTCTGCGATTCTGGCCGAGTCGCTCATGAACCGGACACCTTGGCAGCTTTGGGATTTGCCGACCGGAAAGCCCGCCGAAGGGGCCGATACGCTCGAGGCAATATCCGTGCTCGAAAATGCGTTCGATACACTTTACGGAGCATGGGAGCACGCAGGACTATTGCACATGTACATTCACCTGATGGAAATGTCGCCCCATCCCGAACGGGCACTGCGTCACGGCGATGTGCTCAGCACGCTGGTGCCCGAGGCCGGGCATTTGTTGCACATGCCGACCCATATCGACGTGTTGTGCGGAGACTACATGAACGTGGTACTGCGCAATCACAAAGCCATATTGGCAGATCGCAAGTTTCTGAAGCGCGAAGGCCCTGACAATTTCTATTCCGTCTATCGGTGCCACAACTATCACTTTAAAATATACGGTGCGATGTTCTTGGGGCAACCATCGGCAGCAATCGAAGCCGCCGATGAGCTGATCGACACCTTGCCGTCAGACACTCTTCGGCCGATGGCGGACTGGTTTGAAGGCTTCATACCAATGAAGCAACATGTGCTGATCAGGTTTGGTCGCTGGCAGGATATTCTCAATCAGGATCTGCCAGAGGATGAAGAGCTTTACAGCGTGACCATTGCCATGATGCGGTACGCAAGGACGGTTGCCTTGGCCAACCTACACAGGGTCGCCGAAGCCGAGAGTGAAAAAGCCATGTTCTATGATGCTCTGGCCAGAGTTCCTGAGACCCGAATGCTGTTCAACAACACATGCCAGGACATTCTGAAGGTCGCTGAGCAAATGATGCTGGGTGAGCTGGCCTATCACGCAGGAGAGTATGAGACGGCCTTTGACCATCTGCGAAAGTCAGTCGAGATCGACGACAACTTGCCATACGACGAGCCCTGGGGCTGGATGCAACCCACCCGTCATGCGCTGGGTGCTCTTCTTCTTGAACAGGGCCAGATGGAGGAAGCCGAAGCTGTTTACCGTGCAGACCTTGGCCTGGATGCAACGCTTAGTCGGGCCTGTCAGCATCCGGGTAACGTCTGGAGCCTGCATGGCCTGCACGAATGTCTCACCAGGCGCGGTGAAACGGTCGAAGCCGCCCACATCAAGCTACAACTGGACAAGGCCACTGCCCGCGCCGAGGTGCCGATCAAGGCATCGTGTTATTGCAGGCAGAA
>NZ_JBQFQR010000071.1:0-1539 GCF_056536985.1 Ruegeria sp. CH8
TGTTGCAACCAAGTAGAAATGTCCCTGGGTCTGCAAAGTAGAAATGTCCCGGTTGCCGGGAAACGGTAGTGCAGCCTGGCAGGGTGGAGACCTCAAACATCGGAGCCCTGGCTGGCTGCGCGGTCCTTTTTCGCCACTCTTGCGAGCTTTGAATTCCAGCCGTTGTTGCGCCGACCTGTTGGGTTGTAGCGTGTGGCCTGAGTGCCGACGCGGCGCTTCTTCGGGGGTGCTTTGTCCTGCTCTTGCTTGATGTGCTCCAGCACTGCGCTCAGCCGCTTGTTCCCGATGATCGCCGCGTGGCTCACACGTTGATCTTTGTCGTAAGCGGAGTAGGGCAGTGGAACACCCTTTGACCGGAATTCCAGCGTACCGTCCTGGAATTCATAGCTGTCCACATATTTGCCAACGAGGCCACGGGTGAGGTCGTTCTCTTCAAGCGTGATCCGCTTGCGGTCGTAACGCAGCACCAGGTTCCGGTCGACGTAGCGCTCGTCGCGCCAGCACAGGATGTCCCGCAGACGGTCGGGCTCGACATTCAGGGCCCGGTGCAGATTGTCCGGACGTCGCGGCGATTTGGCAAACCTGGCATTATAGCATTGCATGAACCCCGGCAGGAATTCGTTTGCAGCTTCCATGTCCGAGATGCCAGCGAGCCGCAATTCCTTCACCAGCCGATCCTGGAGCGTGCGGTTGGCACGCTCAACACGGCCCTTGGCCTGGCTGCTGTTGGCGCAGAGGATCTCGATGTTCAACTCATTCAAAGCGCGACCAAACTGGGTCATGCCATGGCCCGACTTCGCACCTTGCTGCGCCACCCGAAACACGGTGTGCTTGTCGGAATAGAAAGCTACAGGGCGACCGTGCTCGGCCAGGTAGCCTTCAAGTGCTTCGAAATAGCTGAAGGTGCTTTCCGACTTCACGAACCGTAGCTGCATCAACGTGCTGGTCGCATCGTCGATGAAGACAAGCAGCGTGCAGGGCGGGGCGCGATCTTCGAACCAGCGGTGGTCAGATCCGTCGATCTGGATGAGCTCGCCAAAGGATTCCCGGCGCAAACGCGGCTGGTGGAACGTCCTGCGCTGTTTGCGAGATAACCAGATTCCGTCTGCCTGCATCCATTTGCGCAGCGTCTCGCGCGAGACTTTCAGATCGTGATGTTCCAACAACATCTCAGCTGCCAGTGTCGGACCAAAGTCAGTGTATCGTTCTTTGACGAGTGCCAGGGCAAACTCTCGAACGGCCGGATCAATACGATTGTTGGATCTACGGTCGCGCGCCTTGTGACGCAGCGCAGCCGGACCATCAGTCTGGAAAACCCTGAGCAAACGGTGAACTTGTCTGCGGCTCAAGTTCAGAACATTCGCGGCAGAAACCACCGTCATGCGGCCTTGGGAAACCTGACTCAGTACTTCAATACGATTAAGCTCGCGCTCGCTCATGACAACCAATCCCACCGTCACACTCCAATCCTGCCTGCTCGACAGAGAAGTGTGACACTTCTACTTTGCTAATATGGGACATTTTAACTTTGCTGCTTCA
>NZ_JBQFQR010000072.1:0-1512 GCF_056536985.1 Ruegeria sp. CH8
ACACAAAGCCCGGCAACAGGGTATCCCCGCCCAAGTCCAGAACTTCGGTGTTATCGCCGATCAGCGCCTCTGCTCCTGAGACATCGCCAACGTAACTTATCTGGTTCCCCGTGACCGCAACGGCCTGCGCCGTCGGCGCATCGTCATTCATGGTCAGGACGGATGCATTGGTGAAGACCAGATCGGCGGCCTGCGCATAGAGAGCGGTTGACGATATCAATAGCGCAGCAATGGAAAGTGTTAGCTTTTTCATGAGGCACTCCGAGGGCGTTGACTGATTTTCTATATTCGAGCTCGATAGTGTAACCTGAGTTCCAACCTGGCTATCCGAATCGTGCAAACTATTATGAATAAGTGAATTTCATCGTGCTGCAGCTGGAGGCAGGCAAAATCTGGGCTAACTGAGACGCTATGTTCCTATGCAAAGAAATCCGTTCGGTAGAAGACCTGCCCAATTACAATGACGTTCAGTACGAAGCGCTGGTGCTGTCTCCTCAGGGGCCAAAACTGAATTGGCGCAGTGCCCAATACAATGGTTTTGGTCTTCACTCTGAAGCAGTTTATTCGCGCATACGTTATCAAGAGGTTCAACATAGCGGTACGGTCTTCTACGGGTTGTTCTTGCCAAATGGTGATCCGGTTCGATTTCAGGGAACCCTGTATAAGGTTCCGTTCATGGTGTGTTGGCATGGACAAAAACCAACGGAATATGACTACGTAGCCGAAGCTGGTACTCAGATTTACATGCTGGAAGTTCCGTGGCTTCAGGTCGAGAAGCGTGGATGGGCAACGTTTAAAGCACCCATCCGCCTGTCCGGATCCGATGCTCTGAATGCTTATGTCCGATGCATTGAGAAATGGCTTTGCCACAAACAAACTGCCACGGGTGCGACAGCAGCTTGGATGCTAAATAACGTTCTCGAGAACCTCGAAAACTTGGCAGGTGAAATTCTTTACTATGCCGAACCACAAATGGCCGCAGAAAAGGCGAGCCATTGTCAATGGAAGACCGTTGTGGCGGCCGAAGAGTATTTTTCAGAAAACCCGGCTGGCACGAAACTAACGGTTCAACAACTATGCCGCGAACTCGGGGTATCGAGGCGGTCACTCTTTTTGGCCTTTGAAAAACAACTTGGTGTTGGCCCAAGCAAGTTCCAGTCGATTGTACAGCTACATCGGCTAAGGTCACTTTTGCTGGAAAGCACCTATGAGAAAGGTGTCGTTTCAAAACTCATCGGCGAAGCCGGGTTTAGTCACTTTGGCCGGACATCAGTTGCCTACCGCCAATTCTTTGGTGAGACGCCAATAGAAACGGCTACGCGATCCAAAAACGGTTCAGCTACAGGAATTTCGTAAGACGAGAGTCCGCTTTGGCTTCGAAGCGGTCATTCGCTGCAGCCGACTCGAATGACCGCTCTGCTGGACGAAGCAGCCGCTCGGTATCTCGACAGTAATGCCCGGTTCTCGAACTGATATCTATTGGCGCAAGGCTGGGAGGCCAATTCCAGTGCT
>NZ_JBQFQR010000073.1:0-1461 GCF_056536985.1 Ruegeria sp. CH8
GCAATCAGGCCCATGCTTTCGAGTTTCAGCAGGACCTGATGGGCACAGTTGTCGACGTCGACATTCTCGGTCTCGACGCTCAGTTCAGGGTTCTTAGGCACGTCATAGGGGTCTGAGATGCCGGTGAACTCTTTGATCTTGCCCTCGCGCGCCAGCTTGTACAGGCCCTTGCGGTCGCGGCGTTCGCATTCCTCGATCGAGGTCGCGACGTGTACTTCGCAGAAAGCACCGAACTGTTCGATCTCTTCCCGAACCGCGCGGCGGGTGGTGGCATAGGGCGCGATCGGGGCACAGATGGCGATGCCGCCATTCTTGGTGATCTCGCTGGCCACATAGCCGATGCGGCGGATGTTCAGGTCGCGGTGTTCTTTCGAAAAGCCCAGTTCCGAGGACAGGTTCTTACGCACGATGTCACCATCCAGCAGCGTCACCGGACGGCCACCCATCTCCATCAGCTTGACCATAAGCGCGTTGGCGATGGTGGATTTGCCCGAGCCCGAGAAGCCGGTGAAGAAGACGGTAAAGCCCTGCTTGCTGCGCGGCGGTTTGGTCTTGCGCAGCTCGGCCACAACCTCGGGGAAGCTGAACCACTCCGGGATTTCCAGACCTTCGGACAGACGGCGACGCAGTTCGGTGCCCGAGATGTTCAGGATCGTGACGTTTTCCTTGTCTTCGATCTCGTCATTCGGTTCGTACTGGGCGCGTTCCTGTACGTAGACCATGTGTTTGAAGTCGACCATTTCGATGCCGATTTCATCCTGGAACTTACGGAACAGGTCCTGTGCGTCATAGGGGCCGTAGAAATCTTCGCCCTGGCTGTTCTTGCCGGGGCCGGCGTGGTCGCGGCCCACAATGAAATGGGTGCAGCCGTGGTTGGCGCGGATCAGGCCGTGCCAGACCGCCTCGCGCGGGCCAGCCATGCGCATCGCCAGGTTCAGCAGTGACATCGAGGTGGTCGAGGCCGGGTATTTATCCAGCACCGCCTCATAGCAGCGCACGCGGGTGAAGTGATCGACGTCGCCCGGTTTGGTCATGCCGACAACCGGGTGGATCAGCAGGTTGGCTTGCGCTTCCTTGGCGGCGCGGAAGGTCAGTTCCTGGTGCGCGCGGTGCAGCGGGTTGCGGGTCTGGAAGGCAACGATACGACGCCAGCCAACTTTGCGGAAATAGGCGCGCAGCTCGTTTGGCGTGTCACGACGGGCGCGGAAATCATAGTGAACCGGCTGTTGGATGCCGGTCACCGGGCCACCCAGATAGACCTTGCCCGCCACGTTGTGCAGGTAGTTCACCGCCGGGTGTGCGTCGTCATCGGCGCCAAAAACCTTTTCGGCCTCACGCGCTTTGTCCGGGGTCCAGCGGTCGGTGACGGTCATGGTGCCGAGGATCACACCTTCCTGATCGCGCAGGGCGATATCCTGACCCAGCTCGATTCCGTCGGCAAACTCTTCGCTGACGTCCAGC
>NZ_JBQFQR010000075.1:0-1273 GCF_056536985.1 Ruegeria sp. CH8
TTACAGGTTAGGATAGATCGGGAATTTGGCGCAGAGGTCTGCGACCTCGGCTTTGACCTTGGCTTCGACGTCGGCGTTGCCGTCCTCGCCATTGGCGGCCAGACCGTCGACCACTTCGATGATCCAGTCGGCGATCTGGCGGAATTCGGTCTCACCGAACCCGCGGGTTGTCCCGGCGGGCGAGCCCAGGCGGATGCCCGACGTGATGGTCGGCTTTTCCGGGTCAAACGGCACACCGTTTTTGTTGCAGGTGATATGCGCGCGACCCAGAGCCTTTTCGGTTGCGTTGCCCTTGACGCCTTTGGGGCGCAGGTCGACCAGCACAACATGCGTGTCGGTGCCGTGGGTCACGGTGTCCAGACCGCCCTTGATCAGCTGATCCGACAGCGCCTGCGAGTTTACCACAACCTGCTTGATGTAGTCCTTGAACGCCGGCTGCAGTGCTTCGCCAAAGGCCACGGCCTTGGCTGCGATCACATGCATTAGCGGGCCGCCCTGAATGCCGGGGAAGATGGCCGAGTTCACTTTCTTGGCGATCGCCTCGTCATTGGTCAGGATCATGCCGCCGCGCGGGCCGCGCAGGGTTTTGTGCGTGGTGGTGGTCGCAACGTGGGCGTGCGGGAAGGGCGAGGGATGCTCACCCGCCGCAACCAGACCGGCAAAGTGTGCCATGTCCACGTGCAGATAGGCACCGACCATATCGGCGATCTCGCGCATGCGGGCAAAGTCGATCTGACGCGGAATGGCCGAGCCGCCTGCGATGATCAGCTTCGGCTGGTGCTCTTTTGCCAACGCTTCGACCTGATCGTAGTCCAGCATGTTGTCTTCTTTGCGCACACCATACTGGACGGCCTTGAACCACTTGCCCGATTGGTTGGGTGCGGCGCCGTGAGTCAGGTGACCACCGGCATCCAGGCTCATGCCCAGAATGGTGTCGCCGGGCTGGATCAGCGCTTGAAACACACCCTGGTTTGCCTGCGAGCCCGAGTTGGGCTGGACGTTGGCGAATTCGCAGCCGAACAGCTGCTTGGCGCGGTCGATGGCGAGGTTTTCGGCGATGTCAACGAACTGGCAGCCGCCATAGTAGCGACGGCCCGGATAGCCTTCGGCATATTTGTTAGTCATCACCGAGCCCTGCGCCTCCATCACGGCGGCAGAGACGATGTTTTCGGACGCGATCAACTCGATCTCGTCGCGCTGACGGCCCAGCTCGGATGTGATCGAGCCAAACAGCTCAGGATCACGATCGGCAAGGGACTGGGTGAAAAAACCG
>NZ_JBQFQR010000076.1:0-1241 GCF_056536985.1 Ruegeria sp. CH8
CTCCCGGTGACTTAGAATGAATGACAACAGCCTACCATAATTGCCTATATTAGTCGATTTTTGGTGCTGGACAGGCGTCTAAGTTCAAGTGACTTGGGACTGAGCATAGGTTCGCTTCGGGCCGGGCGATAGAAAGTCACTGCTAAATTACTTCTGCAAAGGCAAACCGATAGCAAGAACAGCCGAAAACAATGTATTTTGTCAGAAAGCCAATTTGCTGAGGTGGGGAACACCATGACCTCTGGGAACGCGCTAATTTATCTGTCTGACAAGGACCTCGGGAGTTTGGGCATCCAACCTTCTGAAGTTGCCGATGCCATCGAGTCCGCCCTAATCGCCAAGGTAGACGGAAAGCTTCACACTTCTCCCAAGACAGTTATCTTGCCCGGCGACGGGCGCTACGCAATGTCTACATTGGCAATGGGAGATGATGGTTTCATCGTAACCAAGCAGGTTACAGTGTGTCCGGAAAATCCGGCTAGGGATCTTCCCGCGATAAACGGGGCCATCATGGTTATGGATGCGCAAACCGGACTACTTCGCGCGGTCTTGGGAGCGAATTGGATTACGGCTGTCAGAACTGCCGCTCTGTCAGTGGTGGCAGCGCGTAGGCTTGCTGACCCTCATGCCGAGACCGTGGCTTTTGTGGGCGCGGGTGTGCAAGCTCACTCCCATCTTGCTGCGTTTTCAGAACTGTTTCCCTTGAAACGAATCTGCGTGTTCGGGCGAGGTAAGGAGAATGCCGACAAGCTTTGTCGTTATGCCCGAGGCCTGGGGCTGGAAGCTGAATCGTGCACCAATGCTAAAGGCGCCTTGAGTGATGCTGATCTGATAGTGACATCGATAACTTTGGACTACTCTATTGAACCTTTCTTGGACGCCCGATGGCTGAAACCGACTGCCTTCGCGGCGATAACGGATGTCTGCATTCCGTGGATGCCAGCAGGCATGGCTGCTTTCGAAACGGTAATAGTTGACGACCGACTACAGGAATTGGAAAGCGACAAGCCTATGTTGCCATACGAGCAAATTGCTGGCGATTTGACGGAATTGGTCACTGGGAAAGTCGACATCCGAGTGCGCAACAAACCGGCTGCTTTTGCTTTCAGAGGGATTTCATTGGGGGATTATGCTGCTTCAGTCCTCGCTGTTCGCAGGGCCTCTGACAATCCGGTGAAGTGAGGCCAAAGACATAAAAATGCACTTTGGAATTAAAAGTCGAAATGGCAGCTATGGGCTCG
>NZ_JBQFQR010000077.1:0-1226 GCF_056536985.1 Ruegeria sp. CH8
AAAAGGGCGCCCCGAGGGACGCCCTTTCTTTGGGTGTTCGCTAGCGCGCCTTACTCGATGATTTTCGAGACAACGCCGGCGCCGACGGTGCGGCCACCTTCGCGGATCGCGAAGCGCAGGCCGTTTTCCATCGCGATGGGCGCGATCAGCTCAACACCGAACGACACGTTGTCGCCGGGCATGACCATCTCGGTGCCTTCGGCCAGGGTCACGGTGCCGGTCACGTCAGTCGTACGGAAGTAGAACTGCGGACGGTAGTTCGCGAAGAACGGAGTATGACGACCGCCCTCTTCCTTGGTCAGGATATAGGCTTCGGCTTCGAACTTGGTGTGCGGTGTAACCGAACCCGGCTTACACAGAACCTGGCCACGCTCAACGCCGTCACGATCCACACCACGCAGCAGGGCGCCGATGTTGTCGCCGGCTTCACCGCGGTCCAGCAGCTTGCGGAACATCTCAACACCCGTGCAGGTGGTTTTCGAAGTGTCGCGGATACCAACGATTTCGATCTCGTCGCCAACGTTGATCACACCACGCTCAACACGGCCGGTCACAACGGTACCACGGCCCGAGATCGAGAACACGTCTTCGATCGGCATCAGGAACGGCTGGTCAACAGCACGCTCAGGGGTGTCGATGTAGTCATCAACCGCCGCCATCAGTTCCTTGATTTTCTCTTCGCCGATTTCCGGGTTGTTGCCTTCCATCGCGGCCAGAGCCGAACCTGCAATGATCGGAATATCGTCGCCGGGGTATTCGTACGAAGACAGCAGCTCGCGGATTTCCATTTCCACCAGTTCCAGCAGCTCTTCGTCGTCAACCTGGTCAACTTTGTTCATGAACACGACCATTTTCGGGATGCCAACCTGGCGGCCCAGCAGGATGTGCTCGCGGGTCTGCGGCATCGGGCCGTCAGCGGCGTTCACAACCAGGATCGCGCCGTCCATCTGCGCAGCACCGGTGATCATGTTCTTGACGTAGTCGGCGTGGCCGGGGCAGTCAACGTGCGCGTAGTGGCGGTTCTCGGTCTCGTATTCCACGTGGGCGGTCGAGATGGTGATGCCGCGCGCTTTCTCTTCCGGCGCACCGTCGATTTGGTCATACGCTTTGAAGTCACCGAAATACTTGGTGATCGCTGCGGTCAGCGTCGTTTTACCATGGTCAACGTGGCCAATCGTGCCGATGTTGACGTGCGGTTTTGTACGCTCAAACTTTTCCTTTGCCAT
>NZ_JBQFQR010000078.1:0-1174 GCF_056536985.1 Ruegeria sp. CH8
AGAATGTCTTCGTCCGAGTATCGCTTCCGAGCCATCCCTTGTTCCCCCTTCTCGGCCAAAGTAGTGGCACAATTTTAGGGGGCAAAGACATACCACCCAATGGACGAGTTGGATAACGGTGCGACGGGAGAGTTCGGTTGTGCCCTGCTGTATTGGACAATGTGCGAGTGGTTTGACCTTGCGGACGCAATCACCGAAGTCCAATTCGCGCATAGGCCTATTCTGGAGCTTAATCTGTACGAAGAGTTCTTCGGAACAAAAGTAACCTTTGAACAAAAAAGAAATACGCTGGTCATGACCAATGATGCGTTGGACAGGCCTAGCCGGCTATCCAGTAAACCACTGCACGATTACGCGCGGACACATCTGGAGCGCATGAACAATGAGAATGGCCTCTCGAATCTGGGCATCCAGGATCTGCAGAAAGTACATGACGCAATTTGCGAGAATGCCGCCGTTGGCGAATATGGCGCTGTGGCTCTTGCGGAAAAACTGCACCTCAGCCTGAGATCTCTGCAAAGGCTCGTTGGCCAACACGGTAAGGAACTGCGTGAAATGCTCGAGGAAGTTCGTGAAGCGAATGCTAAAAGACTTCTCGCGAACCCGGACTTGAGTATCGATACGATTGCTCAGTTGCTGGGGTACTCGGACGACCGAGCGTTTAGACGGTCTTTTAAACGTTGGGCAGACCAATCACCTTCGCAATATAGGATCACGCGCAAAGACAATGTCTATTGAGCGCGATTTCATTGCGACCCTGTTGCAATTTCTCAGCCTGATGAACAACCACAGGATTGAACTTGAAAAGGCGTCGACGAAAACTGTGTTGCGTGCGGAGCCTACACTTAAGCAATTTTGGTTCATCTAACAATCGGTATGAGTCAGTACCTCTGTTAGACCACCCCGCCAAAAGTATAAGCCGTCCGAACATGTCGCGGCATCGGCCAGATTGGGCTCACTCCGGACCTGAGCCGCAAGGGATTAAATGGCAGCGAGGGGCTCGAAGCAGTCATCGGTCGAGTTCTGTCGGACTTACGGTTTGTCCCGACGTGGCCATTGGCAGTTATGCGGTCAAAACGGTTCTGTCGCAAACTCTACCGCACCTGTCAGACCGAACGCAGTTCTGTTAACGCGTGCTGGGACATGACAGGAGCAAACCGTGACGATCTCATTT
>NZ_JBQFQR010000079.1:0-1165 GCF_056536985.1 Ruegeria sp. CH8
AACTATAACGGTCCTAAGGTAGCGAAATTCCTTGTCGGGTAAGTTCCGACCCGCACGAAAGGTGTAACGATTTGGGCACTGTCTCAACCAGAGACTCGGTGAAATTATAGTACCTGTGAAGATGCAGGTTACCCGCGACAGGACGGAAAGACCCCGTGGAGCTTTACTGTAGCCTGATATTGAATTTTGGTACAGTTTGTACAGGATAGGCGGGAGCCATTGAAACCGGAGCGCTAGCTTCGGTGGAGGCGCTGGTGGGATACCGCCCTGACTGTATTGAAATTCTAACCTACGGGTCTTATCGACCCGGGAGACAGTGTCAGGTGGGCAGTTTGACTGGGGCGGTCGCCTCCTAAAGTGTAACGGAGGCGCCCAAAGGTTCCCTCAGAATGGTTGGAAATCATTCGTAGAGTGCAAAGGCATAAGGGAGCTTGACTGCGAGACCTACAAGTCGAGCAGGGACGAAAGTCGGGCTTAGTGATCCGGTGGTTCCGCATGGAAGGGCCATCGCTCAACGGATAAAAGCTACCCCGGGGATAACAGGCTTATCTCCCCCAAGAGTCCACATCGACGGGGAGGTTTGGCACCTCGATGTCGGCTCATCGCATCCTGGGGCTGTAGTCGGTCCCAAGGGTTGGGCTGTTCGCCCATTAAAGCGGTACGCGAGCTGGGTTCAGAACGTCGTGAGACAGTTCGGTCCCTATCCGTCGTGGGCGTAGGAAATTTGAGAGGAGCTGTCCTTAGTACGAGAGGACCGGGATGGACGCACCGCTGGTGTACCAGTTGTTCTGCCAAGGGCATAGCTGGGTAGCTATGTGCGGAAGGGATAAGTGCTGAAAGCATCTAAGCATGAAGCCCCCCTCAAGATGAGATTTCCCATAGCGTAAGCTAGTAAGATCCCTGAAAGATGATCAGGTTGATAGGTTCGAGGTGGAAGCATGGTGACATGTGGAGCTGACGAATACTAATAGATCGAGGTCTTAACCATATAATATGTACCAAATGTTATCTAGTTTTGAAGGAATATGCCTTCATAGTTTGGTGATGATGGCAGAGAGGTCACACCCGTTCCCATACCGAACACGGAAGTTAAGCTCTCTAGCGCCGATGGTAGTTGGGACCATGTCCCTGTGAGAATAGGACGTCGCCAAGCAAGCTTAAGACG
>NZ_JBQFQR010000080.1:0-1128 GCF_056536985.1 Ruegeria sp. CH8
AGGACGCGGACAACTGGCTGCGCTTTGATACCTATTCTGACGGCAACAACCTGAGGGCCTTTGCGGCAATCACCGTCAATGGAAACTCCTCGCCTGCATTCAACGTGGTGATCCCCGGTGGCAGCGCCCCTTACCTGGAACTCACCCGCTCCGGTGATATTTGGACTTTCCGTTACTCAACTGACGGAGAGAACTGGACCACCGCCGGAAGCTTTGGCCATGTGCTGGCTGTCTCCGCTGTGGGTGTGTTCGCGGGCAATACCGGCAATGCGACGGGCTTTACCGCGCAGGTGGATTATTTTGAGACCTCAGCCGATCCGCTAGCAAATGAGGACGGCAACAGTGCACCGGGCAACGCGGTTCCGGACGCGGTAGATGACGGGTTGTCGACGGGTCAGGATACGGCTCTGGCTATCAATGTGGCGGCGGATCTGCTGGCCAATGACAACGACCCTGACAGTGACCCGCTGAGCCTGGACAGCTTCACCCAGTCGGCCAATGGCTCAGTGACAGATAATGGTGACGGAACGCTGACTTATACGCCCAATGCAGGGTTCACCGGAGCAGACAGTTTTACTTATACAGTCACCGATGGCACAGACACTGACACCGCAACCGTGACGGTCACGGTGACCGGCACGCCTCCGGGCAACGCGGTTCCGGACGCGGTAGATGACGGGTTGTCGACGGGTCAGGATACGGCTCTGGCTATCAATGTGGCGGCGGATCTGCTGGCCAATGACAACGACCCTGACAGTGACCCGCTGAGCCTGGACAGCTTCACCCAGTCGGCCAATGGCTCAGTGACAGATAATGGTGACGGAACGCTGACTTATACGCCCAATGCAGGGTTCACCGGAGCAGACAGTTTTACTTATACAGTCACCGATGGCACAGACACTGACACCGCAACCGTGACGGTCACAGTAACTGCCCCCCCCGGTTCCGGTACTTCGGATGACTTCTCAGCAACAACCCTTGACCCAATCTGGGCGTTTGCGGGACCAGGAGAGGTCAGTTCTGGATTGGGCACCTCTGGCAGTGATGCGTTTCTGACCTTGTCGACGCCTGCGGGTGATTATGATGTTTATGGCGAGAACCGAGGGGCGCGGTTGCTGCAGACCGTGG
>NZ_JBQFQR010000081.1:0-904 GCF_056536985.1 Ruegeria sp. CH8
GTCCGCCATCTACACAGCGACAGATGACGGCCGAGTGGGCTTTATCGATGCTGGCGATATAGCAGCCTGTGCAACGGCGCTGCTGGTCACTCCATCAGTCGAAAACACGGACTATATACTCACTGGCCCGGAAGCGATTTCTTATGATGTGGTTGCCGAAACACTAAGCAATCAATTGGGGCGGAAGATCACCCATCATCGCCTAACCGTCGATGAACTGGCAGAGCGTTGTCTTGGCCCCCTAAAACTGTGCCACAGTTGGCTTAGTTTTGGAGACGGGATTGATGGCGCGGAAACGGTATTCGGACGAAGATATTCTGCGGCTTTTGCGCGAGATTGAGCTGGGCCTGGCATCTGGTTCGGATGTCGCGACGGCGTGCAGAACGGCTGGTGTCAGTGATGCGACCTATTACACATGGCGCAAGCGGTTTGGTGGGATGGGACGATCTGAGATGGCCAATCTGAAGGCGCTGCAGAAAGAGAATGATCGGCTCAAGAAAATCGTGGCTGAGCTTGAACTGGACAAACTCATTCTCAAGGAGAGCCTTGATTATCTAAAGCCAAAGGCCTGACGGCAGACCAGCTTCGTCAGGCCGTGGTCCACACCCGACAAAAGCTGGCAACCTCTGAACGGCGCACCTGTCGCGTGATTGGATTGGCGCGGAGCACGCTGCAATACCGCGCAGCGCCAAAGGATGATGAGGCGTTACGTCTGGCGATGATCCGATTGGCCAAACGGTATGGGCGCTACGGCTACCGCAAGGTCGCCGAGCTGCTGCGTGTCGAAGGCTGGGCAGTCAATCATAAAAAGATCGAACGACTATGGCGCGAAGAAGGCTTGCAGCTCCCACAACGGCACAAGAAACGCAAACGGCTGTACCACAAGGACAGCTCGATCATCCGG
>NZ_JBQFQR010000082.1:0-815 GCF_056536985.1 Ruegeria sp. CH8
GGTGTTGTCACGTTAACTTCCGACCCACCAAGGAATGCTGATGCCCGGACTTCAAGCAGCTCGAGTGGCGGCATTCCAGGCGTCAAATGCTTCGAGGCGGTGATATCGAATTGTTAAGGCTGAGCGACGGCGTGCGGGGGCACAGAAGCAATTCCGAACGGCTGAATGGGTTGTCACGAACCTCTGCAAACCTCCTGGGGACCGAAACCCCTGCATCGTTCGTTCCCGCTTACGGAATGGCAGGTGGCTGTTTTCGGCTCGATTGTTCAAACCCTTGTGTGACCAATGATCCAACCCCGGCGCGACTTCTCGCTTGGCGGCGCCATATGAGCGCAGTTTGTCCGTGATGATCCGCTTGGGAAGAATACCAAAACGCTTTACCAGGCGGCGTAACAGCCGTTTTGCAGCCCGTTTGTCCCGTTTCGGTTGGAGTATTTCGTCCAGCACGATGCCATGTTGATCGACCGCGCGCCAAAGCCAATACTTGCGACCTGAGATTCTCACGGCAACTTCATCCAGATGCCAGACATCACCTGGGCAGCCCTGTCTCTGCCGCAAGTTTTGAGCTATCGCCGGCCCGAATTTGAAGACCCAACGGCGGACGGTCTCGTAAGAAACATCGATCCCACGTTGTAGAAGCATCTCTTCAACTTCCCGTAGGCTCAAATTGAAGCGAACATAAAGCCACACCGCGTGAGCGATGATCTGAGGAGGAAATCGGTGGTGCTTGTAGCTGATCGACGATGAATTCATCGATGTCACCTATGTCCAAATCCAAGCATGAGCAACCGAACGACGGTTAACGTGACAACACC
>NZ_JBQFQR010000083.1:0-788 GCF_056536985.1 Ruegeria sp. CH8
GTTGCGGTGTCTGTATTGGTTCCGTCTGTGATGGTGTAGGTGAAGCTGTCGGTTCCCTCGTAGCCCGCATTGGGTGTGTATGTGAGGGTGCCGTCCCCATTGTCGGTTACCGAGCCGTTGGTTGGTTGGGTGAAGCCTGCCAGGCTCAGCGGGTCATTGTTCGGGTCGCTGTCATTGGCCAGCAAATCCGCCGTTACATCGATAGCCAGAGCAGTGTCTGGCAGCGCTGCCAGCGTATCATCGCTTGCCTCGGGCGGCAGCGGCGCGGGCACAAATCCCCCGTCTTCATCCGCGATCGGGTCGCTGGCGAATTCAAAGTAATCCACCTGTGCGGTATAGCCCGCGCTGGTCTGGGTGCTGCCCGCCATCGGCCCCACGGCCGTGACGTTCAGCGCATGGCCAAAGCTTCCGGCGGTGGTCCAGTTCACCCCGTCAGCTGAGTAACGGAAGGTCCAGGTATCCCCCGAACGCGTCAGATCAAGATATTCGGCACTGCCACTGGGGATCACCACGTTGAATGCAGGAGAGGAGTTTCCATTGACGGTGATTGCCGCAAAGGCCCTCAGGTTGTTGCCGTCAGAATAGGTATCAAAGCGCAGCCAGTTGTCCGCGTCCTGTTCAACCAGGAAGCCCTGCAACTGGTACCGCTCGGACGGCGTGCTCAGAAACCGCGCCTCGACCTGAAAATCCTCGTCCGCCACGGTCTGCAGCAACCGCGCCCCTCGGTTCTCGCCATAAACATCATAATCACCCGCAGGCGTCGACAAGGTCAGAAACGCATCACTGCC
>NZ_JBQFQR010000084.1:0-776 GCF_056536985.1 Ruegeria sp. CH8
TGTCGCAAACTCTACCGCACCTGTCAGACCGAACGCAGTTCTGTTAACGCGTGCTGGGACATGACAGGAGCAAACCGTGACGATCTCATTTAAGGGTACGCTTTTTCCGAAAGACGTGATCTTGCACGCGGTTTTCTTCTACCTGCGCTACGGCGTGTCATACCGGGATCTGGAAGAAATCATGGCGGAACGTGGCGTTGATCTGGATCATGCAACGCTAAACCGCTGGGTCAGCCGATATGCAGGCCTCATTGCTGAAGCGGCGCGGGATAGAAAGCGTCCCGCCTACCGTTCGTGACGAATGGGTTTATCTTTATCGAGCGATCGACAAATACGGCAAGACACTGGACTTCATGCTGCCCAAGCGCCGAAACAAAGCCGCTGTGATGCGGTTCTTCGCCTGCGCGCTCGAGGTGAACGGATTGCCACGTAAGATCGTCGTCGACAAAAGCGGTGCCAACACTGCTGGCATCAAGGCGATTAACAAGATGCATAAGTGCTTTGGTTGTCCGATCCCGATTGAGATGGTCAAGCGGAAATACCTCAACAACATCATTGAGCAGGATCACCGCTTCATCAAACGAAGGATCAGACCTATGCTGGGCTTCAAGTCTTTCGCTTCAGCCGCATCTGTCCTGGCAGGCATAGAACTGGTCAACATGATCCGCAAAGGTCAATTCACGCTCGAACTCCGACCGTTTCAATAATTCGCCCAACTGGCAGGGTAAAACGCTCACCAATTCCACCGATGTTCTGCATCCAAAAAGCTTGCGACA
>NZ_JBQFQR010000085.1:0-765 GCF_056536985.1 Ruegeria sp. CH8
GAGGCATCGGACTTGCCACTGCACGCTTGTTGGTCAGTCAGGGAGTGGGCGTAGCACTGGTCGATCGAGATGCTGAAGAGCTTGCCAAGGTTTCCGAAAATCTAGGCCTCGCTCTGCTCTATGACGTGTCTGTCCCTGATCAAGTCGAGCAGATGGTTGACGATACGCTGAAGCACTTTGGCCGGATTGACACACTCGTCAACAACGCCGGAGTTGCAGATTTCGGGCCAATTGAAGGCACCACCTTTGAGCGTTGGCGGCGCGTCATGGAAACTAATCTAGATGGGGTCTTTCTTTGCTCGCAAGCGGCGACGCCAGCTTTGCGGGCTTCGAAAGGGTCTATAGTTAATATTGCATCAATCTCAGGTTTACGAGCTTCGACGTTACGCGTCGCTTATGGCACGTCTAAAGCCGCCGTTATGCACTTAACTCAGCAGCAAGCCAGCGAACTGGGTGAATACGGTATCCGGGTCAACTGTGTATGTCCCGGCCCTGTGCGCACGAAACTCGCGATGGCTGTCCATTCGCAAGAGATCATAGATGCATACCATGATGCCATACCTTTGAACCGCTACGGCTCAGAAGACGAAATTGCGCGGGTAATTGCCTTTCTCACATCTGACGATGCGAGCTATGTGACGGGGCAGATAATCTCTGTAGACGGTGGGTTCCAAAGCACTGGAATTGGCCTCCCAGCCTTGCGCCAATAGATATCAGTTCGAGAACCGGGCATTACTGTCGAGATACCGAGCGGCTGCTTCGTCC
>NZ_JBQFQR010000086.1:0-686 GCF_056536985.1 Ruegeria sp. CH8
TGTCCAGCCCCAATTCTATGGGCCAGTTTTGAGCAAGGTTTCTGGAACGGGCGGTCGCATGTTTAGAGCCTGATGGGGTCTGACACGATTGTACTGTCTAAGCCAGGTATTGATGACGATCTGAGCCTGTTTGGTGGTGTGGAACCATTCTGCGTTGAGGACTTCCCGGCGCAGAGTGCCATTGAAGCGCTCGTTGTATCCATTCTCCCAAGGTGATCCCGGGTAGATTTGGATCGGCTTAATGCCCACCTTTCTTAACCAGGTCTGCAGGGCCGTTGCGATGAACTCCGCGCCGTTGTCGGAACGGATGTGTTCGGGCTTCCCGTGCCGCAATAAGAGTGGGTAGAGCGCATCCAGCACGTCTGCGCTGTTCATCTTCGGCTTGACCGCTACGCAGAGCGCCTCACGGGTATACTCATCCAGCACCGTCAGCATCTTGTAGCTCTGTCCGTTGCTCAGCTTGTCGTGGACAAAGTCAATGCTCCAGATGTGATTGGGATGTTGCGGTCGGAGCCGGATGATCGAGCTGTCCTTGTGGTACAGCCGTTTGCGTTTCTTGTGCCGTTGTGGGAGCTGCAAGCCTTCTTCGCGCCATTGTCCAGCCCCAATTCTATGGGCCAGTTTTGAGCAAGGTTTCTGGAACGGGCGGTCGCATGTTTAGAGCCTGATGGGGTCTGACACGATTG
>NZ_JBQFQR010000087.1:0-678 GCF_056536985.1 Ruegeria sp. CH8
ATCTGAGGTTTTTACTGGTCGAATAATTTTCGAACAGGTTATTTGAGCATGATCTCGTTAAAAAGCTTTCATTTCCCCAAGGGTGCAGTTTTGTACGCTGTTTACTTCTATCGGCGGTACACGGTGTCTTATCGTGGCTTGGAAGAGATCATGGCTGAGCACGGTGTGCGAGTTGACCATGCCACATTGAATAGGTGGGTATTGAAATACTCGCCGATTGTCGCAGCTCGTGCGCAATAGAATAAGCGTCCAACGCTGAGTTCATGGCGCATGGACGAGACATATATTCGTGTTCGCGGTAAATGGATGTACCTCTATCGGGCCGTCGACAAAGCTGGGAATACTCTTGATTTCATGCTGTCTGAGCGTAGGAATCGTCCAGTAGCAGCAAGGTTTTTTGGCAAAGCGCTGGCTTCAAATGGAATCCCGAGCAAGATTGTCATCGACAAAAAGTGGAGCCAACACGGCGGTCATTCGAGAGGAGAACAAAATCCTAACTCGGTTTGGCTACCCAGCCAAAATCCAAACGGTCAGGTCCAAGTATCTGAATAACCTGATCGAACAGGAACATCGGTTTATCAAACGTCGCGTACGGCACATGTGTGGGTTCAAGACGTTCAGATCCGCATCAGCTACTTTGGACGGCATCAAAGTCGCCAACATGATCCGAAAGCAGCA
>NZ_JBQFQR010000088.1:0-553 GCF_056536985.1 Ruegeria sp. CH8
CGGCGAAGGAATAGTCGCCTGCGTCGAGGCCCAGGGTCGCGGCCAGCTGTGCGTGGGCGGGGGAGATGCCGACCGACTGGGTGGAGACGACGCCGCCCGGTGCGGGGATGGTGTAGCCGGTGTCGGTGTCGAAGGAGCCCTTGATCGCGGCCAGTTCGGCGAAGGAGTAGACGCCGGGTGCGACGCCCAGGGTGCGCTCGAGTTGCGTGTTGGCGATGGCCGGGGCGGCGATGGCGGTGCTCAGGGCGGCGATGAGTGCGATGCGTGTCATGTGAGTAGTCCTTTGTGTGCGTTGCGATGCGTGTCGCGGTTGATGTGGCGGCCGTGTGCGGGCCGGTAGGGTCTGGATGGCCGGTTTGGCCGGGGTTTGCTTGAACACCCGTGCGGATGTCTTGCAGGATCGTGCTTGGCAGGTTGGAGTGTGTCCGTGCTGCCGATGGGATGGATTTGGACCTGCCGGGGGTGCAATGAAACGGCGATGATGCGGGGGGTATATGTGCGGAATTGCACATCACGAGGCGGTGAGGGGTATTTGTGCGCGCGGATTTGTGGT
>NZ_JBQFQR010000089.1:0-531 GCF_056536985.1 Ruegeria sp. CH8
CCCCGCCAGTTTGGTCGGGTCATTGCCATTGCCGTTCGTGCCAAATGGCCCTTGGCGGTGCCTTTGTAACTTGGGCTAAAGTGGCCGCCGAAGACTTTGAAGTGATCAAAGGCGAAATCCAACACATTGAGAAAACTCCGGGCATTCGCCGAGGGTTTTGTCGGGAATGTGGAACGACGTTGACCTATGCCGCCCTAAATGAAGTTGAGGGCCAAGACTGGAGCGCTGACGCTTGGTTTTCTGCTGTGACGTTGGATGACCCATCGATTGCGCAACCCAAGGCCCACGTCTTCGTATCACGTCAGCAGCCATGGATAAAACTCGACGACGGTCTCCCGACGTTTCCTGAGTTTTGATCAACTTTCCCGTCCAGAAAGAGGAGAAAATGATGAACACCGCATTTTCATATGCCTGCAAGGATTGCGAGGGCATGGAGGCCTGCCCAGGCAAAGTGATCGCAGCGACCAAAGATGAAGTATGGAAACTCATGGAACTCCACGCGGTGGTCGCTCATGGAGAGGACCCCAGCTC